>CAYVAU010000053.1:0-11094 GCA_964448445.1 uncultured Thermodesulfobacteriota bacterium
GCATAAGGATGCTTGGGGAGTGGAAAGTACTTTGGGTCAGGGAGGGGTTTTCCTCGCCCCTTTTCAGGGTAAAGGTGAAGGGGGCCCTTTCTCCGAGGACCGGCAAGTCCGCGGAGTTCTTCACCATCGAGACGAGGGACTGGGTGGGGATAATTCCCCTGCTGGAAGGTGATGTGCTCATGGTGAGGCAGTTCAGGCATGGGAGCGGGGAGTTCACCCTCGAGATTCCCGGAGGGCTGGTGGATGAGGAGAGGCCTGAGGAGGCGGCAAGGCGCGAGTTGAGGGAGGAAACGGGTTTTGAGGCCGAGTCGGTGGAACTTCTGGGGGTTCTGAGGCCCCAGCCCGCCATCTTCAACAACCGCTTTTACGTATTTTTGGCCACGGGGCTGAAGGAAGTCGGTGAGCCGACCCTCGAGGACGGGGAGGACCTGGAGGTGATCCGGTTGCCCCTCAAGGAGGTCTTAAAGGAGATGGCGGAAGGCCGTATCGATCATGCCCTTGTCCTTGCGGCCTTTAAGTTGTTCGAGTTGCGACATCCGGAACTTTTGGGGTAAGAATATAGACCTTTCCAGGAGGCGGAAAGGGGGACATATGGAGAAGAAGGGAAAGGTCGTCATTGTTGGGGCTAAGGGTTTGGTGGGCAGTGCCCTCGCTGAGGCCTTCTCCGGCCTTTACGAGGTGATAGCCCTCGACAGGGAGGAATTGGACATAACGACTTATAACGCGGTCAAGAGGACGATAAAGGAGATGTCCCCCCAGGTGGTCATAGATGCCGCCGGCTACAGCGATGTGGATTCCTGTGAGAGGAGGAGCCAGCTGGCCTTTGCGATCAACGCGGAGGGGGCCAAGAACGTCGCCAAGGCGGCCAGTCTGGTGAAGGCGAAGGTGGTCTACATCAGCAGCGATTATGTCTTTGACGGCAAAAAGGGCTCTCCTTATACCGAGGAGGACCAGCCCAATCCCCTTAACATTTACGGGGAGAGCAAGCTCCTCGGGGAGAAGTACGTTCAGGATCACTCCGATGATTACCTCATAGTGAGGACCCAGTGGCTCTTCGGTCCTCACGGCCGTAACTTCGTCGATACGATCCTCACCCTCGCGGATGAAGGGCACGAGAGTATAGAGGTCGTGGAGGACCTCGTGGGTGCTCCCACCTATACGGTCGACCTGGCCCACGCGGTGAGGCGACTCCTGGAGAGGGACGCCTGGGGGATCTATCACGTTTCCAACAGCGGCCAGTGTTCTTGGTTCGAGTTCGCCAAGGAAATCCTGAGGCAGGCGGGCAAAAACGACGTGCGGCTTGTGCCCATATCCTCGGCAGATCTCACCCGTCCGGCCAGAAGGCCCGTCTTCTCCGTCCTGTCGAAGGAGAAGTTGCAGAGGGAGACGGGCATGAGGATGCGTCCTTGGCAGGAGGCCCTTTCCGATTACCTCAAGAGGAGGGGCCAGGGGCAATCGTGAACGGCTGGATCTTCCTGGGGGATGCCCACCTCAATCCCTATCGCAAAGATTTCACATGGGATGCCTTCAGGAAACTGACGTCAGATCCCCCTGAGGGGCTGGTCCTGATGGGGGATTTCTTCGATTTCTGGTTTGGGTTCTCGGACAACTCCCACCTGGAGTCCCTCTACGGGGATATAAGGGAGGCCTTTGAAAGGCTTGGGGAGAGGGGTACCAGGGTGATCTTCCTTGAGGGCAATCATGACTTTTGCCTTTCCGGGGAGATCTTCGGCATAAGGGTGGAGAACCACAGGTGGGAGGCTTCCCTTAAGCTCGATGGCTTAAGGCTTTATCTCTGTCACGGGGACAGGGCCTCGGGTTTCCCCCACAACCTCCCCTCCATCCTCCTGAAGAACCGAGCCCTTTGTTCCCTCATAACCCTTTTGGGCCCGAGGGTCGTCACCCCCCTGGCCTTCCTCTGGGCGGCCCGTTCCCGCAGGTGTCCTTCTGACGGGAGGCTCAAGGAACGCTTGAGGGCCTTTGCCCTCCGGAAGCTGAGGGAGGGGGTGGATGTGGTCATCATGGCCCATACCCATGATCCCGAGACCGTACAGTGGGAACTTCAGGGGCGCAAGGGCCTTTATTTCAACGTGGGAAGCTTCAGAAGGGGGGACTATCTGCTATTTTCCCAGGGGAGGTTCACCCTTAAGAAATTCGAAGATGGCCTTCCATAGGCGGTCCTTTCCCTGTCCGGTCCGTGCCGAAAAGATCACCGGGTGGTGGAGACCGATCCTTTCGGTTTCCTTAAGGGCCCGGTTCAGCTCCCTTTGGGATGCCTTATCGGCCTTGGTCAGAACCGGGATGGCCTTAAGCCCGAGTTGCTGGAGCCAGTCGAACATCTGCCGATCCAGCTCCGTAGGACCAAGCCTTGAGTCCATTAAGACCACGACCGCCCTGAGGTTATGCCTCCGGCGGAAGTATTCCTCTACCCCCCTGGCCCATTCCCTGCGCATCTTCAGGGGGACGCTTGCATACCCGTAACCCGGTAGGTCCACAAAATAATACCTGTCCTCCACCAGGTAGAAGTTGATGGTGCGCGTGCGTCCGGGGGTGGAGCTTGTGCGCGCAAGCCCCCTTGTCCCCCACAGGGTGTTCAGGAGCGAGGACTTCCCCACATTGGACCTGCCCGCAAAGGCCACCTCCGGCAAGGGTCTGTCAGGATACTGTTCGGGCTTGAGGGCGCTGCAGATGAACCTGACCTTGATCCCCATGGTTGAGGGAAGCCCTACTTTGGCCTCTTCCTGTGAGGGGGATAGATCTTCAGTACCTCGTGGTGGAAGAGATAGGGCCTATCGATCTCCATCTCCAGGATCACGAAATCGCCCTCGAGCTCTATCCCCGGGGGGAGGGAAGGGGAGGAGTGCCATCTGCCCATATGGAAGAAGAAATAGAGACCCCGGTCGATATCGAAATACACCTGGACCGAAGGATAATAGCGGTAGCGGAACCTCCTCCTGTGACCGTGAGCGGGGGCCCATGGGGGAGGTCCTGCCGAGATCCTGGGGGGAGGACTCGCCTTGACCCTATGGGCCTTCACCGAACAGCAAGTCCCTGCGAAGACCAAGAGGACGCACAGGGTTGCTGTCACCCCCCTTTTCATCCTCCCTCCTCGAGCAGATAAGGTGGCTTCGGTGTGGCCCAGGCCTCATCATCCAAGTAAAGTTCCTTGGGACCACTGGGGGCCTCAAAAGGCGGAAGGTGCGGATCTTCGACAGCTTCAAAGCGTATAAAGGAAGATTTGTACCAGTCGGTATCGGGCATGTTGAGGGGTATCCATTTCATGAGCTCGTAGGTCTTGTAAAACTCCTCCCACATGTTCTCCCTTTCCGGATAGGTGGAGAAGTCCCTGAGGATATCGGTTATGACGAATCCGGCTTCGATCAAAAACCTCTCGAACTCCCTCCATTTTCTGAGAGAGGCCTCCCTGTGGGTCAGGCCGATGTAGCCGGCCGATCCCCTGCCCTTCAACGCCTCTATACAGCGACCGACAAAGAGCTTGAGGCCTTTGTGGGTCTCCACGGGATCGGTCACGAACACATCGTAGCTGCCCTTCTCCTCAGTGGGTAGTTCCTCCAGGGCGTTGTATTCCTTGACCACGATGTTGGATATCCCCTGGCTTTGGCAGAATTCCCGTATGAACCCGACGATCCTGCTGTCGATCTCCACCACCGTGACCCTCTTGGCCATGCCGGTCAGGCCAATGGCTATGCTCAAGAGGTCATCGTCTCCGAGGATGAAGATCTCCTGATCCTCCAGATCTCCCCGTTCGTACATGAAGGCAACCCTTGCCACCGTGTCCTCAGGGCGCACAAACCCCTGGTCGTAATCGCTCTTGGGAAGGGGGCGATTTTCGGCCAGTCTCCTGAAACGCCCAAGTACCTCCCCGAAGAATCCCTTCAGTTCCACACCGATTCCGCACCTCGAGCATAAAACGGCCTCCTTCTGCCGGAAGGGGATGTCCTTCAACAGGTGAAACCTGTAATCCCTGTACTCGATGATCCCCTCCTTCATGAGGGCTTCAAGGGTCTGGATGAATTCGACTATGTGGGCGTCCTGGTAATTGATCAGCTCCCAGAAGGTCATAGGCCCTTTCTTCAGTGCCCGTAAGACCTGGTTGCGGATCCTCACGGTCTCACCTCCTTTGCCCGAACCTTATACTATGTCCCTTCGGGGGATTTCAAGGAGAAGGATCCCGCGGATCGAGGAGCAGGCGCCGTGGAGCGAGGTCCCTAAGGAACCAAAAGAGGGTATAAGGGGCATCGATCATATGCATCCATCCGCCTATATGAAGGAGCCTTTTTCTCGGGTGGCGGAGAAGCAGCTTGCGGATCCTGAAGGCCAGGGCCCTTTCCCTCTTGGGGAGGAGCCCCTTTGCGAAAAGGCGCCCCAAGGAAGGATCCTCCCAACACCTCCTGGCCAGGCTCAGGTGGCCTCCCCATGAAGGGTCATCCTTAAAGGAGGAGTGGGTCCCCTTGAGCAGTCTTCCTGATTCGCGCAGAAGCCTTTTGGAGACGGTGCAGAGATCGATGGGCAAAACCGGCACGCCGTTTTTCGACCCGTAGTCCTTTGCCGCCCGAAATTCGTAGGGGATCTCCAGGAAGCGGGCGACAGATCCCGGGACCTTCTCCAGGAGCTCCTTCCTCTTTAGGCGGAAGGAGAGGGCATAAGGG
The DNA here is from genome assembly GCA_964448445.1 of uncultured Thermodesulfobacteriota bacterium. Lineage (GTDB taxonomy): Bacteria > Desulfobacterota > B13-G15 > B13-G15 > B13-G15 > B73-G16. The sequence continues at coordinate 4,671 of CAYVAU010000053.1, forward strand.
CTCACCTCCACGGTTATAAGCCGGGGGGCTTCCCTCCGGAGGAGTTCCAAAAGGGGATGGTATCCCTCCGGATCCCTGTGGACGGTTCCCACCAGGATCAATTCCCCCATCAGAGCCTTTCGGCCACGGCCTCGGCGAACTTCGAGGTCCCCACTTGAATGGCCCCCTCCATCTGGCGGGCCAGATCATAGGTCACTATCCTCTCCTGGATGGTCCTTTGGATGGCCTCGCGGATCATCCGCGCTACTTCGTTCCAGCCCACGTGTTCGAACATCATGGCCCCCGAGAGGATCAGGGAGGTCGGGTTGGCCATGTCACGCCCCGCATATTTGGGAGCGGTCCCGTGGGTGGCCTCAAAGACCGCCACCTCATCCCCCATGTTGGCCCCCGGGGCCATGCCCAGTCCCCCCACCATGGCGGCCAGGGCATCGGAGAGGTAATCGCCATTTAGGTTGGGAGTGGCCAGGATGTCGTACTCCTCTGGGCGAAGTAGCGCCTGCTGGAACATGGCATCGGCCAACCTGTCCTTTATGACGATCTTTCCCTCGGGAGGTTCCCCCTCGAATTCCCCTTCAAAGACTACCCTTTGGCCGAATTCCTCCCTGGCGACCTCATAACCCCATGCCCTGAAGGCCCCTTCGGTGAACTTCATGATGTTCCCCTTGTGGACCAGGGTGACGCTCCTTCTGCCCCTTTTTATGGCCCAATTTATGGCCATCCGCACCAGGCGTTTGGACCCGTAAGGGGTCATCACCTTGAGACCAACGCCCGCCTGCGGATCGACCCTCTGCCCCATTTCCTCAAGCAGCTTCAGGATCCTCTGAGCTTCGGGGCTTCCCGAGGGCCATTCAATCCCAGCATAAACGTCCTCGGTGTTCTCCCTGAAGACCACCATGTCCACCCTCTCAGGATGCCTCAAGGGGCTTGGAACCCCCGGGATGTATTGGATGGGCCTGATACAGGCATAAAGGTCGAGGCTCTGCCTTATGGCCACATTGAGGCTCCTTATCCCCCCTCCTATCGGCGTCCCAAGGGGGCCCTTTATTCCGACCTTATGTTGCCTGAAAGCATCCAGGGTCTCGCGGGGGAGCCAGGACCCCGTTTCCCTATAGGCCTTCTCCCCGGCAAGGACCTCAAGCCACCTCACCCGCCTCTGCCCTCCATAGGCCTTCTCCACAGCTCTGTCGAAGACATAGCGTGCCGCCCGCCATATCTCGGGTCCGGTTCCATCGCCCTCGATGAAGGGAATCACCAACTCCTCCATCTCCCTTTCCTGCGGTTGTTTGACTCAAAGGGATGGCTTTGATAATTTTGCCTCAATGTATTCCACCTTACAACAGATCGTACTGATGGTTGTGCCTGTGCTGGGGGCGGTGACCGTGCACGAGTTTGCCCACGGATGGGTGGCGGACCGTCTGGGCGATCCCACCCCCAGGTTCTCCGGGCGGTTGACCCTCAATCCATTGAAGCACCTCGATCCGATAGGGACTCTCGTTTTCTTCCTCACCAGGACCATAGGATGGGCCAGGCCCGTCCCCATAAATCCCTTCAACTTCCGCGATCCTCGAAGGGGGATGACCCTTGTGGCGCTGGCCGGCCCCGCCTCCAACGTCCTCCTGGCTGCCCTCTGTGCCCTGGCCTATCGGGTCCTGATTTCCTTCTGTCCCCCTGGAGGCCTTGCGGGGTTGTTTTTGCCCCTGGGGTTCATGTTGAGGATCGGAGTCGTGGTAAACATAGGGCTTGCCCTTTTCAACCTCATCCCCGTTCCGCCCCTTGACGGGAGCCGGATCCTCATGGGGATCCTGCCCAGGCGGAAGGCCCTTGCCTTTGCTAGGATCGAGCCCTATGGTTTTTTGATCCTGCTGGCGCTGATTTTTGGGGGGGTGGTGAGGCTCCTGCTCTATCCGGCCATAAAGGCCGGTGTAAACCTCCTCCTTGGTCATCCCTTGTAGGAGGTCTCGGGCATGGAGAGGGTTTTGAGCGGCATGCGACCGACCGGAAGGACCCATCTCGGGCATCTGCATGGGGTGCTCAGGAACTGGCGTGACCTTCAGGATCGCTATGAGTGTTTTTATTTTGTCGCCGACTGGCACGCCCTCACCTCCGAGTACAAGGAGCCCGAGGTGATAAAGGAGTCCATCAGCGAGATGGTCATCGACTGGCTGGCAGTGGGGCTTGATCCCGAGCGTTCCACCCTCTTCATACAGTCATGGGTCAAGGAACACGCCGAGTTGCATCTCCTTTTCTCCATGATCACCCCCCTGGGGTGGCTTGAGAGGAATCCCACCTATAAGGAGCAGCAAGAGGAATTGAAGGGCAAGGATCTCGGAACCTACGGCTTTCTGGGATATCCGGTGCTTCAGGCAGCCGATATCCTCATCTATAAGGCCCAGTATGTGCCGGTCGGCAAGGATCAACTTCCCCATCTGGAGCTGACGCGCGAGATAGCCAGGAGGTTCAATTACCTCTACGGTGAAGTCTTCCCGGAACCCCAAGCCCTCCTCACCGAAGCCCCTCATATCCCCGGCATTGACGGAAAGAAGATGAGCAAAAGTTACAACAACGCCATCTATCTCTCGGATCCCCCTGAGGTCATCGCCCAGAAGATCTCGGTCATGTTCACCGATCCCCAGAGGGGGAGGAGGACCGATCCGGGGAGGCCGGAGCTCTGTCCGGTGTTTGCCCTGCACAGGCTCCACAGCCCCCAGGAGAAGCAGAGGGAGATAGAGGTCGAGTGCAGGAGGGCGGGCATCGGCTGTGTGGATTGCAAGGGGATCCTGACCGAGAACCTCCTGAAGGACCTTGCTCCCCTTCAGCAACGCAGGGCCGATCTCATGAGAAGGCTCCCCGATGTGAGGGAGATCCTTCAGGAGGGCAGCAGGCGTGCCCGTGAGATAGCCTCCCGGACGATGGAAGAGGTCCGCAGGGCAATGAGCGTGGACTGGTAATGGAACCCTTTGGAGTAAGGCTTCCGGAGTTCGAGGGGCCACTGGACCTTCTGCTCCATCTGGTGAGGAAGGAGAGGCTCGACATAAGGACGGTGTCCGTCTCCGCGGTGGTCCATCAGTATATGGAGTACCTGCAGAAGATGCCCCCTCCCGATCTCGGCCTTCTGGCCGAATACCTCTTGATGGCGGCAACCCTCCTCTATCTGAAATCCAAGGCCCTTTTGCCCCGAGCAGAGGATCGGAGAGAGGTCGAGGAACTCGAACAGGACCTGACCCAAAGGCTCATACGCTATGAGGCCTTTGCCCTTGCTCGAGAATGGCTTGCAGAAAGGCCGATGCTCGACCAGGAGGTCTTTGCGCGCCCGCCCCTGCTCCCTCTGCAGGAAGAGGAGGAGGGGGAGATAGAGGCCGACCTCGGTGCCCTTATGGAGGCGGCCAGAAGGCTCCTTAAGCCCTCTGAGGCCGGGAGGGTTCCCCGTCCCCCTGAAGGGTTCGATCTGAAGAGGAGGATGAGCGAGCTTGTTGCCAGGTTGAAGGGTTCGGGCCGATTGAAACTGGAGGCGAGGAGGGAATGGATACCCCTGTTCCTTGCAGCCCTTGAGCTTTCAAGGCTTGGAGTGGTGCGCCTTTTGCAGCAGGAGCCCTTTGGAGACCTTTGGGTAGAGCTGAGATGGGAAGGTTTGAGGGAGGTCGCCTCTTAAAGGCATTGGCCCTTGCGGTGGTGTTTCTGGCCCAGTCCCTTGAGGGGCAGGGATTCCTCACGGTCATCTCCGAAGGGTCCCTGCCCAAACCCCTTGGAGAACCGCCTCCAAGGTGGGAGGAGGTCATCAAGGAGGGGCTCTTTCAGGCGGTGAAGCAAGCGGCCCTAGAGTTAGGGGCAAGGGACCGGGTGGAAGAGTCCCTGAGGGCGGGGTTTTCGGCCTTCATAGCCAGCTTCAGGGTGCTTGAGCGCTGGGACTTTCCCTTCAGGAGGCAGGTGGAGCTTGAGGTGAGGGTGAACAAGGATGGGTTGTTGAAGTACCTGAGGCGCATGGGCCTGATCGAGAAGGGGGAAAGGTACAGGATTGTCATTCAGGACTTGAGGGATTACAGGCAGATGGAAGCGGTGGAGGAAAGACTCGGGGGTTCGAAGGACGTTTTGGGCTTCTCCCTGAGGGAGGCAACCCGTGGGTCCTTTACGTGGGAGGTGCTCCTCAAGGAAGGGGTGGATCCCCAAGAGGTCCTCGGCGGGCTTCCCCTTTTGGTGGTCGGAAGGAGGGATAGAGAGGTGAGGATGAGGTGGCAGGGACCGTTGGAGGAGGGCCATGAAGGTCCTTAGGGGGCTTGGCGTCTTGGGGATGATCATAGGGGCCTTCCTTTTGGCCTTTTGGATCTTGGGGACCTTAAGGCAGGACCGCATCACCGTCCCCCTTTTGGGCAACAAGATAGCCGTGGTGGACATAAAGGGGGTGATAGAGGATTCTGAGGAGACGGTGAGGTGGCTCAAGGCCTTTGGCGAGGACAGGGAAGTTAAGGCCATCATCCTGCGGATAGATTCCCCGGGAGGGGCAGTGGGGGCGACCCAGGAGATTTACGCTCAGGTGTTGAGGGTGAAGGAGGACAAGGTGGTGGTGGCCTCTCTGGGCAATGTGGCGGTCTCTGGCGCCTATTATGTGGCCTGTGCCGCCGATCGCATCATCTCCAATCCAGGGACCGTCACCGGTTCGATAGGCGTTGTCATGTACTTTGCCGACTTTGAGGGACTGATGAGGAAGGTGGGGATAAGGGGTCATGTCGTCAAGAGCGGCCGTTACAAGGACATGGGCTCCCCCTTCAGGGACATGACCCCTGAGGAGAAGGAGATCTTGGAAGGGGTGATAAAGGACGTGCACGAGCAATTCATCGAGGTCGTCGCCACCTCCAGGGGGCTGCCGATAGAGGAGGTGAGGGAGATCGCCGATGGGAGGATCTTTTCCGGAAGGCAGGCCCTGAAGCTCGGCCTTGTCGATCGACTCGGGGGATTCGAGGATGCGGTGAGGGTGGCCAAGGAGTTGGCGGGGATAAGGGGAAGGCCCCATCTGGTTTACGGGAGGAAGGAGAAAGGGCTTTTGAGGCGACTCCTTGAAGGATTGGGGAGGGAGACCGTGGGGGGTCTGCTAAGGAGATCTCCCGCTTTGTTCTTCCTCTTCGAGCCTTAACCTCCTGGCTATAGTGATGAAGCCCGTGTGGGCAACCATGCGGTGAAAGGGTCGCACGCTCAGGCCTTCTATCTGCCAGTTCCTCACCAGGACTTCCATCACCTCGATGGAAGTGAAGGCCGGATCCTGCCTGAGGGTGTCCACCAGGGTCTTCACCTGGATGATGGTGGGAAGGTAACTGAGGAATATCCCCCCTGGTCGCAGGGCCTTCCGGGCATGTCCTACGACCCTCCAGGGTTCGGGGACATCCAAAATAAGCCTGTCTATCCCCTCCTCCTCTATGCCCTCGTAGACGTCCTTGAGCTTTATGGTGAGGTTGGGGGGCTCTCCCATGAAGCGGCGGATGTTCTCAAAGGCCCTTCTGACGAATTCCTCGCGGACTTCGTAGGAGATGACCCTTCCCTTCTCCCCCACGGCCCTGAGCAGGCCAAGGGTGAGGGCCCCCGATCCTATACCGGCCTCAAAGACTGTGGCCCCGGGGTGGATGTCCCCGTAAAGGAGGATGAAGGCTATATCTTTTGGGTAGATTATCTGGGTGTCCCGGGGCATGTGCATAATGAACTGGCGCAGGGTGGGTCTATAAGCCACAAAGGAGGCATTGGTCGAACTCCTCACGACCGCCCCATCTCCCCTTCCCAGGATGTGATCAAAGAGGATCTTTCCCTTGTGCAGGTTTACCGAACCTCCGGCTTTAAGCCGGTAAGCGAGCTCCTTATCCCTTTCGGGATCGAGCAGTATGACCGTTTCCCCCTCCCTGAACCTTTCATCGGCCATGCCTCAAAGAGATTATCCCAAGCTGAAAGGAGGTGTCAAAATTGAAGGAAGGGCTGGCCTTCATCCTCGGGGCCATAGTCGGCAGCTTCCTCAACGTGGTGATTTACCGCCTGCCAAGGGGGCTTTCCATCATCGGGCCCCGTTCCTTCTGTCCTTTCTGTGGCAATCCCATCAAGCCTTATGACAACATCCCGCTGGTGAGCTTTTTGCTGCTCGGGGGCAGGTGCAGATCCTGCCGGGGGCGGATCCCCTGGAGATATCCCCTCGTGGAGGGGCTCACCGGGCTCCTTGCCCTCTTCTGCCTCCACAAGTTTGGCCTAACCCTTTCCGCCCTGGGATACTTCGCCTTCCTTTCCGCCCTTGAGGCCTCGGCCTTCATCGACCTCGAGCACCGGATAATCCCCGATGAGATCTCCCTGGGCGGGACGGGTGCCGGGGTGGTGCTCTCCCTGGCCGGTGTCACCTTGCCCTTTGGGGCATGCCTTCTGGGCATCCTGGTAGGTGCTGGAGGGCTTTTCCTTGTGG
>CAYVAU010000054.1:0-10885 GCA_964448445.1 uncultured Thermodesulfobacteriota bacterium
TCTTGAGCCCCTCCGCCGCCGCGCTCATGCTCTCAATCGTAAGAGAGATAGTGGGCGGGGGGAAAGAGGTTGTAGAGCTTCCCCTCCCCATGTTCGGGGAGGATGAGGAGAAGTGGGAGGAAGCGGCAGGCGCCATCTGGGAGAGGCTTTCACGCGGCGAGGATTGCGCCTTCGCCGTCGAGGGCGATCCCCTTCTCTACGGCACCTTCGCGCCCATCCTTTCCGTCTTCCGGCGCCGCTTCCCCCAGGTGGAGATAAAGGTGATTCCGGGGATTTCTTCCCTGAGCGCGGCCGCCTCAAGCATTCCCCTTCCCCTTGCGAGGAGGGAGGAGAGGATCGCCATCCTGCCGGCGACCTATGAGAGAGAAGACGTGGAGGAGATCCTGCGAAAGTTCGACACCGTGGCCTTCTTCAAAGTCCACCGCTCCCTGGAGCGCATTCTGAACATCCTCGAGAGGGCGGGTGTCTTAGGGGATTGCTTTCTCGTCGAGGAGGCTTCGACGGGGAAGGAGAGGGTGATAGGGGATGTGGAGGAGATGAGGCGCGCGAAGCCCGGCTACTTCTCCCTTTTACTTGTGAGGAGGGCGAGATGAGAGGGAAAGTTTACTTCATCGGAGCCGGACCCGGAGATCCCGAGCTTTTGACTTTGAAGGCGAAGAAGATCATAGAGAGAGCAGATGTCATAATCTACGCCGATTCGCTTGTGGATCCCAGGATCTGTTCCTTCGCCAAGAAGGATGCCGAGATCCGCGGAAGCTCCGACCTTTCGCTTGAGGAGATCGTCGGGATCATGGAGAAGGCCGCAAGAGAGGGGAAGATCGTGGCCCGGCTTCAAAGCGGCGATCCCTTTATCTATGGGGCGCTCTGGGAGCAGATGAAGGCCCTGGAGGAGAGGGGAATAGATTACGAGATCATACCGGGGGTGAGTTCCCTCTCCGCCGCCTGCGCGACCCTGAAGGTTGAGCTCACCGTCCCCGGGGTCTCCCAGACGGTCATCCTCACGCGAAAGGGAGGAAGGACACCGGTTCCGGAGAGGGAGGATTTGAAGAGCCTTGCGGCGCATCGAGCTTCCATGGCCGTCTTCCTGAGCGTATCCCGGTTGGAGGAGATCGCTGGGGAGCTTGTGGCGGGGGGCTATCCTCCGGAAACCCCCGCCGCCGTGGTCTATCGGGCAAGCTGGGAGGATGAAAAGGTGATCTTGGGAACCCTTGAGGATATCGCCCCCAAAGTGAAGGAGCTCGGAATAAGAAGGCAGGCGCTCATACTCGTGGGGGAAGCCCTCTCCCCGAGGGACTTCCCGCCCTCGAGGGTTTATGGGAAGGCCAAAAGATGAAGCTCGCCATCTTCGCTCTCACCAGGGAGGGATCGGAGCTCGGAAGAAGGCTCAGAGGCCTTCTTGATGGCGAGCTTTATCTTCCCCGCAAATTCGCCCGGGAAGGGGAAAGGGGTTTTGAGAAGCTTCGCGAGGCAATCGCCGATACGTTCGGAAGGTATGAAGCCTTAGTCCTCATCATGGCCGCCGGGGCGGCCGTGAGGCTCATCGCGCCTCATCTCAAAGGGAAGGGGGAGGATCCCGGGGTTGTGGTTCTGGATGAGAAGGGGAGGTTTGCCGTAAGCCTTCTCGGAGGTCATTCCCGGGGGGCGAACGAGCTTGCAAGAAAGATAGCATTTCTTCTGGGTGCCCGGCCCGTCATCACCACCTCCTCCGATATAAACGAAATCCCCCCGATAGACCTTTTGGGGAAGAAGTTCGGATGGGAGCTTGAGAATCCGGAAAGTTCCGCTTCCGTCATCTCCGCCATTCTGAACGGAGAGGAGGTGGGAGTCTATCAGGATGCCGGGGAGGAGAGCTGGCGGGAAGGCCTTCCCCCAAACGTTCGCATCTTCGGGAGCCTTGAGGAGCTCAGGAGGGCGAAGCCCAAGGCGGCGATCCTCATCACCGAGAAGGTGGCAGAAGGCCTTTCCCATACAGTACTTATCTTCCGGCCGAAGAACCTCGTCGTGGGAATAGGCCTGCACCGAGGGGTCGGGGCCTCCGAGATAGAGGAGGCGGTTTTGAGGGTGTTGCGGGAGCACGGGCTTTCCCCAAGGAGCATAAGGAACCTCGCAACGGTGAGGGGGAGGGAGGAGCCCGGGCTTTTGGAGTTCGCCCGAAAATACAAGCTTCCCATTGAGTCTTTCTCCTTGGAGGAGCTTAAAAGCCTAAATCCCCCCTCGCGCTCCGCAGCCCGGAGATCGCTGGGGGTGCCCGGAGTTTGCGAGCCGGCCGCCCTTCTCAGCAGCGGGGGAAGGCTCCTTGTTCCCAAGGTGAAGTTCAAAGACATCGCCCTCGCCGTGGCCCGAGCGGAGGAGGGGCGGAAGGGGAAGCTGTGCATTGTAGGGCTCGGGCCGGGAAGCCCGGATCTCCTCACCTTCAGAGCGAGGAGAGCTCTTGAGGGGGCTGATGCGATCTTGGGATACAAGAGGTATCTCCTGCAGATCGCCGAGCTTTTCCCCCACAAGGAGATCCTCCCCTTCGAGATGGGATCCGAGATCGAGAGGGCGGAGCTCGCGCTCGAGCTTGCAAGCTCGGGCAGGAAGGTCGCTCTGGTGAGTGGAGGGGATCCCGGAATTTACGGCATGGCCGGAGCGCTCTTCGAACTCCTCGAGATGAGAAAGGAGGTTCCGAACTTCGAGATCGAGATCATCCCCGGAGTGCCCGCCCTCTGCGCCGCCTCCTCCCTTCTCGGCTCCCCCTTAAGCTCTGATTTCGCCTGCATAAGCTTAAGCGACCTTTTGGTTCCCTGGGAAGTCATCGCCGAGAGGCTCCGGAAGTCGGCGGAGGGGGATTTCGTCATCGTCCTCTACAATCCGGCGAGCAAGGGGCGGAGGGAGCAGCTTTTGAGAGCAAGGGAGATCATCCTTCAATATCGCCCGCCCTCCACCCCCGTCGGATTTGTAAGAAACGCCTTTCGGGAGGGGCAGGAGGTGAAGCTCACCGATCTTGCGCACCTCGCCGAGCTTGAGGCAGATATGTCCACCATCATCTTGGTGGGGAATTCTTCGACCTTCAGGCTCGGCGGGCGGATGATCACGCCTCGAGGATACAGAAGGAGGGGGAGATGAGGGAGAGGAAGATCGAGATCGGAGTTGAGGGCGCGGAGGCGAAGATCATCTACCATGAGCTTAGGGGGTTTGAGGTGAAGACCCTGCTCGTCTCGCTTGAAAGTCCAAGGCGGGTTCTCTCCACCATGGAGGGCTTCAAGGAGGTGAGGTTTGTAGGAAATCACTACGATCCTCCCGAGCTTTGGGATTACCTTCATGAGCATTTCGAGGAACACCGAAGCTGGCTTCCGCAGGCCTTGGACCTTCCGCCCGCGGAATCGGCCTTCCTCTTCACCGGAGCGGATATGGACAATCTGGGAGTGGGGGAGGAGAGCTTTGAGGAGCTTAAGGTGTGCTGCCTTGCCACGGCGGGGGTGAGGAGCAACGCCATGAGGGCCGGAGTCGATCGGGCGGGCTCTCAGAGCGCGGGAACCATAAACCTCATTCTCCTCACAAGCGCCGCCCTCACGGATGGGGCCATGGCGAGGGCCGTCATCACCGCCACGGAGGCGAAGACCTCAATCCTTCAGGATCTCGATATAAGGAGCAGCTACAATCCCCGCCTTCAAGCAACGGGAACGGGGACCGATAACCTTATCATCGTGCCCGGAAGCGGGCCTCTTCTCACCTACACCGGAGGCCATGCCAAGATAGGAGAGCTCATCGGAGTCGCGGTGAGGAAGGCAGTGGCGGAAGCCCTCGCGAGGCAGGAGGGGGATTGGGGAAAAACCGGCGGAGAGGAAAGCTTTAGGCCAAAGGTTATATCCAGGTTTACACCGGAAACGGAAAGGGAAAGACCACCGCTGTCCTAAGATTTGCCCTGAGGGCTGCAGGTCAGGGGCTTAAAACCTACATTGAGCAGTTCATGAAAGGCCAGCATTACGGGGAGCTTGAGGCGGCGAAATTCACAAAGCCTTATATCACCATCGAGCAGTACGGCCAGTCGGGCTGGGTTCACGTGCACAAGCCACCGAAGGAGGATGTCCGGCTGGCTCAAGGGCGATTGAGGAGGGCGAGAGAGGCCATGCTCTCCGAGGAGTACGATATCATCGTCCTCGATGAGATCACCACCACCCACTACTTCGAGCTTGTTCCACTTGAAGATATGCTCGAGCTTATAAGGTCGAGACCCGACAATGTAGAACTTGCATTTGCCGGCAGTACACTTCCCAAGAGCTATTAAGATCGCGGATTTGGTGACGGAGATTAGAGAGGTGAGACGCTACTATCAAAAAGGGGGTCTCGGCCAGAGATGGAATTGAGCGCTAAAAGTTGATTCAAAACCCACGGTCTTCACAGAATGGGCAGCATTTTTGATGTGAAGCTGTGAAACACGGACCATAGCCCGTCCTTTTGGCCTCACCGAAGAGTCAGCCTTAAGCCTCCTCGGTGAGCTATTGAGTCTTCTTGAAAGATCCCTCAAGGGCCTTCCCTTGCCCTCCTGATGGTTTTACATGAAATGCGGGATCTTTGCCGTCTTTGACACGTTGCCCCCGTTCTGTTCCAGCACCTTCCTCACCAAAAGCCTTGCTGCCTCCGGAGACGTCCTCCTTAAATCGTGATATACTTTACCCACGGCTGCCCTCCCATCCCCTGAAGGGTTTGATTTGTCGATCCCAGGGTATCCCAACCCTGCGGAACACCTCAAGGATGAGGTGGGCAGCCTTTGCCCTCCCCAACCCTCCTTCCCTAGGGTGGTACCTATGTCCATACCCATGCACCATGGACCAATACAACCAATTGACAAAGGAGGGCTTTTGGGGTAATAGCCAAACTTGGCGGGTGCCCTTCGGGGCTTAAAAGGGAAGTGGGGTGAAAATCCCCCGCGGTCCCGCCGCCGTGACCGGGGACGAAACCCGCAGGATGCCACTGGGGCCAAGGGCCCTGGGAAGGCGCGGGGAGTAGGAGGATCCGGGAGCCGGAAGACCTGCCCGCCAAAATAGCCCTTGTCCCCTCGGGTTAAGGGGAAAGGGTAAGGAGGGCGAAGGAAAACGGGTGCAGCCCTCAAGGCATCTGCCTTGAGGGCTTTTTATTTCCGGCTCGGGCGGGACCAAAGGGCAATAAAAATCAAACAGGAGGTGAAGAAATGTGGCGCTTTGGAAGGTTGTTGTTTGGTCTCTTCTTGGTGGTCCTGCCCTCTTTTGTTTTGGGACAGGAAGAAGTGAAACTTGAGGAACTTGTGGTCACAGCGACCCGGGTTCCCACTCCAGAGGAAGAGGTAGGAAGTTCCATGACAGTCATCACCGAAGAGGAGATTAAGGACAAAGGTTACACCACCGTGTATGAGGTGCTCAAAGGGGAGCTGGGGATTGATGTGGTATCCACTGGAGGGCCAGGGTCCCAGACCTCGGTCTTTCTCAGGGGGATGGAGTCCTATCACACCCTGGTGATGATCGATGGCCTTAAGGTGGGCGATCCGAGTCTCATGCAGAGGCAATTCAACTTCGCAAACCTGACAGTGGACAACATAGAGAGGATCGAGATTGTCAGGGGTCCTCAGAGCGTGCTCTATGGGGCGGATGCTATCGGCGGGGTGATCAACATCATTACAAAACGGGGGCGAGGGAAGCCCTCTTTTTACGCCGGCTTCGAAGGGGGGTCTTACCACACCTTCAGGCAATTCGCAGGGGGAAGCGGGGAGGTGAAAAATATATCCTTTTCCCTTGCCCTGTCCCATACCAAAACCGATGGCTTTTCCGCAGCGGATGAGGACCTTCCTGGAAACGAGGAGGACGACGGATGGGAGAATGTGACCTTCTCAGGTCGCCTGGACTTTGAAATCGCTCCTTGGATTACCGCAGGCACCTCGCTCAGGTTTCAGCGAGGGGACACAGACCTTGATTCGGGAGGCGGCCCGTACTGCGATCTGGAGGACTACCATGTGGAGCACGACCAGTTCTTCACAAGGCCCTACATAGAGACCGCGCTCTTTGAAGGGAGGTGGAGGCAGAAGGTGGCCTTCGGGGTCGGGAGCCATAAGAGGGATTACGAAGACGCCCCTTGGGGGGACAGCTCTTATGAGGGTAAGAGCTATCAGTTCTTATGGCAGCACGATATAAAGGTCCACAAGACAAACGAGCTCGTCCTGGGTCTGGAGTATCAGCAGGAGGAGATGGAGAGCTCGAGCCCCATGGAGGAGTCGGCATGGACCTTAAGTCTCTTCGCTGAGGACCAGATCGCCCTCTGGGATGTCTCCTACACCACAATGGGGGTCCGCTGGGACCGCCACAAGGAGTTCGGCGACCACACCACCTTCAGGCTGACCCAGGCATTCCTCATCCGCAAAACGGGCACTAAGCTCAGGGGCTCGGTGGGCACAGGCTTCAGGGCCCCGAGCCTATACGAACTCTACGGTCCTTCCCTTTGGGGGCCAGTGGGAAATCCGGAGCTTGACCCTGAGAAGAGTATCGGCTGGGATGTGGGAGTGGAGCAGGAGGTCTTCGGGGGGCTACTCAAGGCGGGGGTTACCTACTTCAGAAACGAGGTGGAGGACCTGATCGAGTATATCTCGGGGCAGGGCTATGTGAACATAGAGGAAGCCGAAAGCCAGGGTATTGAGGCCTTCCTTGAGGCTGGGCCCTGGAAGGGACTTTCTGGTAGGATCACCTACACCTACACCGATACTGAGGACGACCAGGGCGAGAGGCTCCTTCGCAGGCCCCTGAACAAGGTCGGCGCAAGCCTCAGCTATCGGTTCCTGGAGGAGCGGGGCAAGGTGAGAATCCACCTCCTCTGGGTCGATGAGCGCGAGGACATGGACTGGAGCGTATGGTGGTCCCCAAAGCGCGTGGAGCTTGACGATTACACCCGCGTGGACCTCAGCGCCTCCTTCAAGGTCTACAAGAACTTGGAGGTCCTCGCCAGGGTGGAGAACCTCTTGGATGAGGACTACGAAGAGGCCTACGGTTACGGTACCCCCGGGTTCTCAGCCTACGGAGGAATAAAGGTTGTCTTTTAACTGTTATCTCCAGAGAGGGCAGGGATCCCTTTCCCTGCCCCGACTCTTTTTTATGAGGATCACATAACTTACGCTCCTGAGGCTGACGGGTGGAGATGCAAACGTTTGAGGAGGTCTTATTCCTTCGTTTAAAAGACGCCCTTAAGAGACTTGCCCCTTCAGGGATTCTTTTATCCGGAGGGATTGATTCCGGCCTTTTGGCGTGTCTTAGCCCCAAGCTTCGGGCGGTGACCGTGAGGCTCGGGGACCAGGCGAAAGACTCGCGGTATCTGGTGATCCTGAAGGAAAGGCTTGAAATCGAGGTGGAAACGGTGGAGGTTACCCTCGAGGATGCCCTCAGGGCCCTTCCCGATGTGGTGCGCATTCTCCGCTCCTTCGATCCGGCCCTTCCCAACGACCTGACGGTCTACTTTGGGCTTAAGGCCTTTTCGGAGATGGGGATAGGGAGGGTGATCACCGGCGATGGCGGGGACGAGCTCTTTGGAGGCTACGACTACATGGTTAGGATCGAAGACCTTGAGGCCTACCAGCAGGAACTTTTACCCCACCTCTATTTCTCCTCTTCAAAGATAGGGGAGGCGCTCGGCGTCAAGGTCCTTCAGCCTTACCTCGAACCGGAGGTGGTGGAGTTCGCCTTGCAGCTGCCGAGGGATTGGAAGATCAGGGAGGCAGAGGGGCGCCTGTGGGGAAAGTGGATCCTCAGAAAGGCCCTTGAGCGTTACCTTCCTCCGGAGTTCGCTTGGCAGGACAAAAGGCCCCTGGAGGTCGGTTCGGGGATGACGGCCTTAAGGGAAAGGATAGCCCAGGGGATTTCGGACTCAGAGTTTGAGGAGAAATCGAGGCGATATGGCATAAACTTCCTGTGCAAGGAGCACCTTTACTTTTATGAGATTTACCGTGAAGTGGTCGGGGAAATCCCCAAACCGAGACCGGGAGAAGTGGCCTGTCCCCACTGTGGTGCGGGAAAACCTCCCAACAGAAGTCATTGTCGTGTGTGCGGAATGAAGGGATGAAAGTGTTCGTCTCCTTTAGTGGCGGAAAAGAAAGCACACTGGCCCTTTTTCAGGCAATGAGAATGGGCTTTGAGCCGCGATTTCTACTAACTATGTTCAACTCAAAAGGGAAAAAAACCCGAGCACACGGTCTCAGCATGGCCTTCCTTGCAGCCCAAGCCGATGCCTTGGGAATTCCACTCCTTTATGGCAGGGCTTCTTGGAGGAACTATGAGAAGGTTTTTGTGAAGTTGTTGAAAAGGCTCAAGGCTCAGGGAATAGAAGGTGGGGTGTTTGGGGATGTGTATCTCGGTGAGCATCGCCAATGGGTTGAGAGGGTGTGCTCTCAGGCTGACCTCCGGGCCTTTTTGCCCCTTTGGGGATGGACCCCCGAAAGGGTTTACATGGAACTCATAGGCAACGGGTTCAGGGCCATGATTGTAGAACTCTGCACCGAGTACCTTCCAGAAAGTTTGCTCGGTAGGTTTTTGGACGAAGAGATCTTGGAGCTTTTTGTGAATCACGGCGTTGATCCCTGTGGAGAAAAAGGGGAATATCACACGGCTGTAATCGACGGTCCGATCTTTAGGAAAAGGATAAAGATTATCAAGACGAGGTTGCGGAGAAGGGGAGGGCGATCCCGCCTTGAGATCATCGATTTTGTCAGCGAGGATAAGTAAGGCTGTATTTATTGCCTTTTTTTGTGTGTCTTCGTGGGGCTTTCTCATTCGGGACGATGTGGGGCGTTTGGTCCATTTCGATGTCCCCCCAAAGAGAGTGGTCTCCCTTGCACCTTCCATCACCAAGACGGCGTTTCTGCTCGGTGCAGGGGACAGGCTTGTGGGGGTGACGACCTTCTGCACCCAACCGCCTGAGGCGAGGCTTTTGCCCAAGGTCGGAACCGTAGTCGATTTCAATATTGAGGAAATCCTGAGGCTTAAGGCCGATCTCGTCATAGGGACCACCCTGGCCTCTAGGGGATTGCTCAAAAAGGTGGAATCCCTTGGGGTTAAGGTTCTGATATTCAGGGCTCCGAAAAACTTCCGGGAACTTTGCGAACAGTTCATGAAACTTGCCAGGGTTTTTGGAAAGGAGGAAAGGGGACTGGAGATCCTGTCAAAGGTTGAGAAACGCCTAAAGGAAGTGAGAGAGGGGATCCCGAAGGGACGACGTCCACGGGTCTTTGTACAGGTGGGAGCGAACCCCCTCTGGGCGGCCGGAAAGGAGAGCTTCTTGGGGGAAGCTATAGAAATGGCCGGTGGGGAAGACATCATCCGCGGCCAAGGGGGTCCCATAGACAGGGAGTTGGTCATAAAAATGAACCCCGATGTGATCCTCGTGGTGGACATGGGAATTGTGGGGGAGAGGGAAGTGAACAGATGGAGGCAATTTGACAACCTCAAGGCCGTCAGAGAGGGGAAGATCTTCGTCATAGAATCGGATCTTTATTGCAGTCCCACGCCTGTGAGTTTCGTTGAGGGGGTCAGAATCCTCGTGGACTTGCTTCACGGGAGAGGAAGGAGTAGCATGATCAATGATGAATTGCAGCATTTGCGGAAAACCTCTGGGTCCCGGTGAGGAAGTCATCTGCGAGGCCTGCAAGGAGCAGATACGGGCCGAGGTTCTGGGGGAACGGGAGAACATACGCAGGGAATCCGAAAGGATAACCAAGGGAAAGGAATACGGATCCCCCAAAAAGGCCAGAATATCCAATCAACAGAGTGAGAGAGAGGAGCAGAAAAAGCCCCTTAGAGAATTTAGGAGCCTCGCCGAATATCTGGAATACCTGAGGAACGCTAATCGCTGATGTCGTACTCCAGATTTATCAGATCACCCCGCTTGAAGCCCACTTTCTTGAAGAACGAAAGAAGATCCCAATCGTCCCAGCTCACGAGGGTATAAACCTTTTTTATCCCCTGCTTTGAGAACTCCTTCACAAGCCTTTGGAAAAGGAGGGTTCCTATCCCTTGTCTTTGAAAATCCGGGTCCACCCCTATGGTATCCACCCATCCGAAGGAACTGGGCAGACCGAATTCCCGGCCGCTTACTGCACCAAGGACGAAACCCACGACTTTGCCGTTGACCTCCGCCACGAGGGAAACGGTGGGACCCCTCAGGCTCTCCGCGATCTTCTTCCTGTAGAACTCGGGTCTCGATTCCCCGAGGACCTTGCGGTCTATCTCCACTATGACCTCCAGGTCGTCTTCCCTCAAAGGACGGATCTCGATATGGGGAAAGGGAATCCGTTGCCTCATTTCTGCATAGGGATCTCCAGTGGCGGTGGCTGATCCACGACACTTTTTGTAGGGGGTTTTGCTGTGATGGTGGTGAAAAGCAGGGAGGTCACCATGAAGATCACAGCAAGCACAACGGTCACTTTGGTCAGCAAACCCGCTGGTCCTGCAGGGCCAAAGAGGGTGGTAGATGCCCCTCCTCCAAAGACCGCACCGATTTCAGCGCCCTTCCCCGTCTGGATCAGCACCGCGGCAATGAGCAATATACAGACAAAAATGTGTATCGCCAAAAGCAGGCCGCTCATCCTCCCCTCCTGAAGTTTACGATCCTCACAAAGGAATCCACTTTCAAGCTTGCACCTCCCACCAGGGCTCCATCTATATCAGGGGCTGCCATGAGTTCGTCAACATTATCCGGCTTCACGCTGCCGCCGTAAAGGATCCTCAAGGAAGAAGCTGCCCCTTGACCAAACCCCTCGGCCACAAGCTCTCTTATCCAGGCGTGGACCTCCTGGGCCTGCTCAGGGGTGGCATTCCTTCCCGTACCTATAGCCCAAACAGGTTCATAAGCGATAACAATATCCTTCAGTTCCTTTGCCCCCAAACCCCTTAAAGCC
>CAYVAU010000055.1:0-10860 GCA_964448445.1 uncultured Thermodesulfobacteriota bacterium
CGCCAAGTGGTGGGGGGAGGTCATCCTTGAGGGGACCTTCGACCATCGCATCATGGGGGAACTTGGCCCGAGGGAAGGGGAGCGGATCATCCCCAAAAAGCGCTACAGCGCCTTCTACCGCACTCCCCTTGAGGAGCACCTCCACGAGCTTGGGGTTCAGGACCTTGTGATCTGCGGGGTGATGACCAACCTCTGCTGCGAGACGACGGCGAGGGATGCCTTCATGAGGGATTTTCGCGTATTTTTTGTGCACGATGCCACCGCCACCTCAGCCAAGGAGCTACACCTGGCCTCCTTGATGAACCTGGCCTATGGCTTTGCGGTGATAGTGGGTACAGAGGATGTCCTCAGGGCCCTTGCCCCTTTATCCTCCGATACTCGGCCATGATCTTCTTCACGTCCTCCCAGGCGAGCCTCTTGTAAGCGGGGTTCCTCAGCAGGAAGGCGGGATGGAAGGTGGGCATGACCTTTATGCCCCGCCACTGATGGAACCTTCCCCTCAAGGAGGTTATCTTCTCCCGGGTGTCCAGAAGGGTCTGGGCAGCGAAGGTTCCCAGTGTGCAGATGAGCTTGGGCTTTATGATCTCCATCTGCCTGAGCAGGAAGGGCAGACAGGCCCTTATCTCCTCCGGTCGCGGGTTCCTGTTGTTGGGGGGACGGCATTTCAGCACATTGGTTATGTAAACCTCCTCCCTTTCCAGCCCCATTGCCTTGATAATCCTGGTTAGGAGCTCCCCCGCCTTGCCGACAAAGGGCCTCCCCTGCTGATCTTCTTCAGCCCCCGGGGCTTCGCCCACAAAGACCAGGATGGCCCTGGGGTTTCCCTCCCCCAGCACGGGATTCCTTCTGGTCCTGTGAAGGGGACAGGCCCTGCACCTAAGGACCTCTTGCTTCAGCTCTTGCAGTTGTCCTTCGGGTCCTGGATCGGGGGAAGGGGAGGGGATCCCTTCGACCCCCAGAAGTTCCAGGTGTTTTAGGTATGCCCTGAGGGATCGTTGCAGTTCGTCCATGGGTCGAATTCTCCCCCTTTTGGGGGTCCTTTTCAAGCTTGAGTTTATCCCCTCCGGGTGGTATCTTCTCGTGGCCCTGGGAGATTGAAAGCGAGTGCTTGCAAATTATATTTCGGATGGGATGGGAAAGGGGAAGCTTCCAGATCCCTTAAAGAGGAGGGAGATCCTTTACGGAAGGGATACCCCCCGGGAGGCGCTGATCCAGTACGGTGACCTCTACCGCAATGAGGGACGGCTGAACGATGCTGTGGAGTTTTACGGGATGGCGGGCTACAGGGAAGGGCTCATGGAACTTAAGGAGGTCGCCGTCCAGAGGGGGGATTTCTTCCTGCTTCAGCAGGTGGCGGGATTTCTGGATGATGAGATCCCCCCTGAGGTGTGGAGGGATCTGGGCAGGAGGGCCCTTCAGGAGGGAAAGCTTTCCTTTGCCCAAAAGGCCTTTGCCCAAGCGGGGGACCTCGAGGCCTTGAGGGAGGTCCAGGAGACCATAAAGGGGGAGGGTGAAGGTGGCCGAAAGGAAACAGGTTAAGAAGGAGGAGCTGCGGGAGATGCTCCTCTCCCTGAGGGAGGAGACCCTTAAAAAGATCGAGGAGGAGGTGGGAACAAAGGTGAGGGAGGATCCGAGGTTCACGACCCTTTCGACCATGGATGTGGGGGATCTTTCGCAGTTCGATCTGGATTCGGATATAAACTACAGCCTTCTGCAGAGCCACCTTCAGCGTCTGAAGAGCATCGATGAGGCCCTTCGCAGGCTCGAGGACGGCACTTACGGTTACTGCGAGGAGTGCGGCAGGGCCATCGATGTGAAGCGTTTAAGGGTTCTGCCCTTTGCCCGGTACTGTGTCCAGTGTCAGGAGAAGCTCGAGAAGGTGGGCAAGCAGAAGGTGAGGATGCTTTATCGCTTCGAGGACATGGAGGCGGATGAGGACGAGGAGCTTTCTTGAAAGGGTCAGGGGTGATGATTATTAAGGAAGTGGAGTTTTATGCCTGAACAGAAAACTCGGGAAAGGAGGTAGAGGAGATGAAGGTAGTGCCACTTCAGGACAGGGTGTTAATTGAAAGGATTGAGCAACCCGAAGAGAAGTCGCCAGGGGGTATCATCATCCCCGATACCGCCAAGGAGAAGCCGATGGAGGGGAAGGTCATAGCTGTGGGGAAGGGGCGGATCAAGGAAGACGGGACGGTGATCCCCCTTGATGTGAAGGTCGGTGACAGGGTGATCTTCAGCAAATATGCTGGCACCGAGATAAAGATAGATGGAAAGGAATATTTAATCATGCGCGAGGATGACATCCTTGGGATCATTGTCGAGGAATAAAAATTTGGGGAAAGGAGGGAGGTAGCGATGGCTGCGAAGGAGATCAAGTTCGAGGTCGAAGCAAGGGAGAAGATCTTGAAGGGTGTCAGCACCCTTGCCAAGGCGGTGAAGGTCACCCTTGGTCCCCGTGGCAGGAACGTGATCATAGAGAAGAGCTGGGGGTCGCCCACGGTGACCAAGGACGGAGTGACGGTGGCCAAGGAGATCGAGCTTGAGGACAAGTTCGAGAACATGGGTGCGCAGATGGTGAAGGAGGTCGCCTCAAAGACCTCCGACACTGCCGGAGATGGCACCACCACGGCCACGGTCCTGGCAGAGTCCATTTACAAAGAGGGGCTTAAGGTGGTGGCAGCCGGTGCGAACCCCATGGATGTGAAGCGGGGCATCGACAGGGCGGTGGAGGTCGTCGTCGAGGAACTGAAGAAGATGAGCACCTCTGTGAAGGAGCAGAAGGAGATAGCCCAGGTGGCGACCATTTCGGCCAACAACGATCAGAGCATCGGTGAGATCATTGCCGAGGCCATGGCCAAGGTGGGCAAGGAGGGCGTGATCACCGTCGAAGAGGCCAAGGGGATGGAGACGACCCTTGAGGTCGTCGAGGGGATGCAGTTTGACCGCGGTTATCTCTCCCCGTATTTCGTCACCGATCCCGAGAAGATGGTCTGTGAGCTTGAGGACTGCTACATCCTCTGTTACGAGAAGAAGATCTCCAGCATGAAGGACCTGCTCCCGGTGCTCGAACAGGTGGCAAGAAGTGGCAAACCCATCCTCATCATAGCCGAGGACGTGGAGGGCGAGGCCCTGGCCACACTGGTGGTCAATAAGATCCGCGGCACCCTGAAGTGTGCGGCCGTGAAGGCCCCCGGTTTCGGCGAGAGGCGAAAGGCGATGCTTGAGGACATCGCCATCCTGACCGGTGGGAGGTTCATCTCGGAGGATCTGGGAATAAAGCTTGAGAACGTGAGGCTTGAGGACCTCGGGGTGGCCAAGAAGGTGATAATCGATAAGGACAACACGACCATCGTGGAGGGTGCCGGCAGCAAGGAGGCCATTGAGGCCAGGGTCAAGCAGATCAGGACCCAGATAGAGGAAACGACCTCCGATTACGACCGCGAGAAGCTCCAGGAGCGGCTGGCGAAGCTGGTCGGTGGGGTGGCCGTCATCAGGGTCGGTGCCGCCACCGAGACCGAGATGAAGGAGAAGAAGGCCAGGGTTGAGGATGCGCTGAACGCCACCAGGGCTGCGGTGGAGGAGGGCATTGTGCCCGGTGGAGGCGTGGCGCTCCTCAGGTGCCAGAAGGCCCTGGACAACTTGAACCTTGAAGGCGATCAGGCCATAGGGGTTGAGATAGTCAAGAAGGCCCTGGAGGAGCCCTTGAGGCAGATTGCTGAGAATGCTGGAAGGGAAGGCGCGGTGGTGGTCGAGAAGGTCAAGGCCTCCGATGACCCCAACTTCGGCTTCGATGCCCAGAAGGAGGAGTTCTGCAACATGATCGAGCGGGGGATCATCGACCCCACCAAGGTCGTGAGGTTGGCCCTGCAGAATGCTTCAAGCGTTGCATCGCTTCTGATCACCACCGAGGCCCTCGTTGCTGAGAAGCCCAAGAAGGAGAAGGGGACCACTCCTGGGACTCCCGGAATGGAGGAGTTCTAAGGTCAGATGACCCAAAGGGGGCGGGCTCTGACCCGCCCCTTTTTTGTCAGGGGCCTTCAGCGGTTCAACCTTTCCTTCAGGCGGCAGAAATTGCAGAGGTCACCTGTGGTGGGGTAGCCGCAGTTTCGGCAAGGAGTGAGCTGCACCTGTTCTGTCCGGAAAAGGTGGGCGATCTTCAGGAAGTTTTGGTAAAAGCGGAGCTTTGAGCCCGGGGAATGTTCCTCAAGCTGGTTCAGCAGGTCCTTGTACAGGAGGGAAGTGGCCCCGTGGCTGAAGGGGCATTCCTCCAGGATGTACTCGATCCCGGAGCCTATGGCATAGGCGGCCATTTCCCTCTCGGAGCACAGCACTAAGGGTTTGACCCTCGGGGCAAACCCTTCCCGGGGTTCGAGCCTCGGGGACTGCCTGGCAAGGTATCCCTCCTTCCAATCAAGGACGTTTCCCAGAAGGGCCGCTGCTTCATCGTCCAGGTTGTGGCCGGTGGCCAGGACCCACCCTCCTTCGTAGGCCACCTTGTTCATCAGGTAGCGCTTTATCATGCCGCAGAGGGAGCAAGGGGGGCGGTGGTCGAGCCTGGATAGTTCGGGTATCCCCAGGCCATTGAAGTGATCCCTTACACGCTCGATGTGAACCTCCAGGTTTCGCTGCCGCGCAAACTCCAGCACGGCCCTTTCTGACCTGTCCGAATACCCCTCTATGCCCAAGTGGATGTACAGCCCCTTTGTCCGGTAGCCGAGCCCTTGGAGGAGGTCCCAGAGGCTCAGGCTGTCCTTCCCCCCCGAGACGGCCACAAGGACCTTGTCCTCCCTTTTCAGCAGCCGGTAATCCCTTATAGCCTTCTGGACCCTGCGCCTCACGAATTTCCTCAGGCACTCCTGGCACAGGTTGATGTTGTAAGCCCTGAGCCTCAGCACAGCCCTCTGTCCGCACATCCGGCAGCGCATCCTATCCCCCGGAGATCACCGGTATGACCCTGATTTCCCCTTCCTCCACCGGTAGGTCCATGGGAAGGAGCTTTCCATCCTTCACCAGGAGGACCTCCTCCTCCCTCAGTCCCAGGGCCTTGAGGATCTCAAAGCCGGTGATCTTCCTCTGGAAGGTGAAGCGTTTGTCGCCGTGAAGGACGACCACCATGGCCGAGTTTTTAACACCTCCTGTAATCCCTTAGCAATAATCTGTTGACAGGCTCAAGGGGCTTCAAGTAGCCTAAGGCCTGATGAAGGCGATGGTCTTGGAGAGGACGGTTTCTTCCATCGAGGAGGAGCCGAAGGTCCTGGTGCTTAAGGAGGTACCCATCCCCGAGCCGGGACCGGGGGAGGTGCTCATAGAGGTTTTGGCCTGCGGGATCTGCCGCACCGAGCTTGACGAGATCGAGGGGAGGCGGAGGCCCCGCTTGCCGGTGATACCTGGACACGAGGTGGTGGGGCGGGTCGTGAAGCTCGGCCCCGGGGTTTCGCGTCTGCGCGAAGGGGACCGGGTCGGGGTTGGGTGGATCTATTCGGCCTGTGGGAGGTGCCGCTTCTGCGAAGCGGGAGAGGAGAACCTTTGTGAGGAGTTCAGGGGGACGGGTTGCGACGAGAACGGGGGTTACGCCGAGTACATGGTCGTCAGGGAGGACTTTGCCTTCCGGATACCCTCGAGGTTTGGGGACCTTGAGGCCGCTCCCCTGCTCTGTGCAGGGGCCATAGGTTACAGGGCCTTAAGGCTTACCGGGATGAAGGACGGCGAAATCTTGGGGCTTTTCGGCTTTGGGGCCTCCGCCCACATAGTCTATCAGGTGGCGCGCCATCTCTTCCCAAGGGCCAAAATATTCGTATTCACCAGGAGGAAAGGGGATGCCCCCAGTGAACTGGCCCGTCAGATGGGTGCTGACTGGGTGGGGGAGACAGGGGAGATGCCCCCGGAGAGGGTGAAGCGTGCCATAGACACGACGCCCTCTGGCGTCGTGGTCCGTGAGGCCTTGAAGGTCCTGGACAGGGGAGGGAGGCTCGTAATTAATGCGATCCGCAAGGAGGGCCCCATTCCCGAGCTCGACTATGCGGATCACATGTGGCTTGAAAAGGAGATAAAGACCGTGGCCAATATCGCCCGCAGGGACATCGCGGAATTTCTGCCGCTGGCTGCCGAAATCCCCATCCTACCCGAGATAAAGGTCTTTGACCTCCAGGAGGCAAACGAGGCCCTCCTCTCCCTTAAGAGGGGAGGTTACCGTGGGGCAGGGGTCCTGAAGATGAGATGAATTCGGGAGGTGGAGGATGGAGCGGACTCTGGTGATCGTCAAGCCCGATGGTGTGAAGAAGAACCTGATAGGGGAGGTCATAAGGCGCTTCGAGGGGGATGGACTCAAGGTGGTCGGGCTCAAGATGCTGCGGCTCTCCAAGGAGGAGGCCGAGGGCTTCTATCAGGTCCACCGGGACAAGCCCTTCTTTTCGTCCCTTACCGACTTCATGTCCAGCGGCCCCATCGTGGTGATGGTCCTTCAGGGGGAGGGGGCCGTAGAGAGGGTCAGGGAGATAATGGGGGCCACCGATCCCGGGAAGGCCGCCCCGGGGACCATAAGGAATCTTTACGGGGACAACATCCAAGAGAACATCGTCCACGGATCGGATTCCCCCGAAAGTGCCGCTTATGAAATACCGTATTTTTTCAGCGCCGTGGAGATTTACGAGCGATAAGGCCCCAGGGGAAGTCCCTTCGGGGCCTCGGTTGACAAGGTGGGGGAGGTAAGGTAAAAAACCTTGTGAAAAAGGGAACTTATCTTTTTTGCTAATTTCAGAAGAAGTAGGAGGTGTGAGATGGAGATAAAGAAGGTAGGTGTTGTGGGGGCGGGGGCGATGGGAAGTGGTATTGCGCAGGTCTGTGCTCAGGCTGGTTTAGAGGTGGTTATGAGGGATATCGCTGACGAGTTCGTAGAGAAGGGATTAAAGAGCATCGAGTCCTTTTTGAATGAGGGGATAAAGAGGGGTAAGGTCACGGAGGAGCAGAAGAAGGCGACCCTGGCCAGGATCAAGGGGACCACGAAGATGGAGGATTTGAAGGATGTGGATTTCGTCATAGAGGCGGTGGTCGAAGTGATGGACATCAAGAAGCAGGTCTTCAAGGAGCTGGACGAGCTGGTCCGGCCAGAAGTAATCCTTTCGACCAACACGTCTTCGCTAAGTATCACTGAGATCGCCACCGCCACAAAGAGGCCCGATAAGGTTGTGGGGATGCATTTCTTCAATCCGGCCCAGTTGATGAGGCTTGTGGAGGTTGTAAGGGGTCTTGAGACGAGCGATGAGACGGTCTCTATCTGCCGGGAGCTTTCAGAGAAGTTGGGCAAGGTCCCGGTGATCGTCAACAAGGACGTCCCCGGCTTTATCGTCAACCGCATAATGATGATCCAGTTCATGGAGGCCATAAGGCTTTACGAGGAAGGGGTGGCTTCCATGGAGGACATAGACAAGGCCGTCAAGTTCGGTCTCAACTATCCTATGGGGCCCTTCGAGCTTATGGATTTGACGGGCCTCGACATCGGCTATCACGTCAACGAGTATCTGAACAAGGAGCTCGACCACTGGCCCGCGACCCCTTACAGCCTCAGGGTGAGATTTAAGGCAGGGAAGTTAGGCCGCAAGACCGGTGAGGGCTGGTACAAGTATGGGAAGTGAGGAGGGGAGCATGCATCATTTTGAGAATTTGAAAGTGGAGAAGGAGCAGAAGGTCCTCCTTGTGACCCTTAACCGCCCTCCTTACAATCCCCTGAGTTCTGCCCTCTATGGGGAGTTGATGGAGCTTTGTCAGGAGGTGGAGAAGTCCAATGACATAAAGGTGGTGGTCATAACTGGTTCGGAGAAGGCCTTCTCGACCGGTTTGGATGTGAAGGAGGTGGAGGGGAAGAGCCCTGTGGAGATGGGCAGGATTGGGGATCTGAGCCGCAGGGCTTCCTGTGCCCTGGCGGAGCTTTCGGTGCCGACTGTGGCTGCCATAAGGGGCCTTGCGGTCGGTGGCGGGCTTGAGCTTGCCCTTTGCTGCGATTTCCGCTTTGCCTCCGAGGATTCCCGTTTTGGGCAGCCGGAGATAAACCTAGGGATCATCCCCGGTGGAGGGGCCACCCAGAGGTTGCCGAGGCTTATAGGCCTTTCCAAGGCCAGGGAGCTCCTTTTCACCGGTCAGATGATAGATGCCAGGAGGGCCCTGGAGATCGGGCTTGTGGATCGGGTCTATCCTCCCGAGAGCCTCCTGGAGGAGTCCTTGAAGTTTGCAAGGGAGATTGCCGCAAAACCCCTGGTGGCCCTTAAGGCCTTGAAGCGGGCCATCAACAAGGGCATTGAGATGTCCTTGGAGGGCGCCCTTGTGTACGAAGGTCAGTGTTTCCTTCAGACCTTCGTCTCCGAGGACGGGCGCGAGGGACTGAGGGCCTTTGTGGAGAAGAGGAAACCCGAATTCAAGGATAGATGAGGAGGTAGAGGTGGCGAGACGGGCTTGCATTATTGCTGGAGGCATGTGCAAGTGGGGGGTTCGCGAGGCCTCCTTGGTGGACATGGTCCAGGAGGCGGCCAAGGAGTGCCTTGGGGACATCCCGGGGCTCAAGCCCAAGGACATCGATGGCTTTCTCTTTGCCAGTTCCTATGCGGGCAGGTGTTCCTTTCAGGTGAACACTGCGCCAGTGATGGCCGAAAGGCTGGGTCTTAAGCCCACCTCCATCTGTGCCAGGGTGGATGTGCTCTGTGCCGGAGGGAGCACCGGCATCCTTCTGGCCAAAGGGCTGGTGGAGAGCGGGATGGCCGATATAGTGATGGTGGCCGGAGGGGAGAAGCTCTATACCCCCCAGAAGTGGGAGGTCTTTTACAGCGAGCTTGCCTCCATAGATCATGACTGGGATGCCCCTCACGGTCTGGGGCTTCCTCCTCCTTTCTTTGCCCTCATTGCCAAGGAGCACATGAGGCGTTATGGGACTACCAAGGAGCAGATGGCCTGGGTTTCGGTCACAAATTACAATTACGGTTCCGAGAACCCCAAGGCCCAGTTCCAGAAGAAGCTCACCCTTGAAGAAGCGCTCGGTGCCCCTCCGGTGGTCCCGCCTCTGACCCTCTATGATTGCTGCCCCATCACCGACGGGGCGGCGGCGGTTATCATCGCCGAGGAGTCGAGGGCCAAGGATCTTACTGACAGGCCCCTCGTTTACATCCGCGGCGGGGCTCAGGCCTCCCTGCACAGCGTTTCGGCCAACTGGCCGGGGGAGCACCTGGCCGACTGGGCCCATCTCAGGGTGGCGGCAAAGAGGGCCTATGAGAGCGCGGGGGTTGGCCCCGAGGACATCGATGTGGCCCAGACCCACGACTGTTTCAGCATCTCCCAGATCATCGAGGTGGAGGAGCTTGGCTTCTGCAAGAAGGGCGAGGGCGGTTCCTTCATCGAGTCCGGTCAGACCCGTATAGGGGGAAAGGTCCCCCTTAACACCGATGGGGGGCTTCTTTCCTGCGGGCATCCCTTCGGGGCCACGGGTATCCGTCAGGCCATAGAGATAATGCGCCAGTTGCAGGGGAGGGCCCGCTTCCAGGTGGAGGGTGCCGAGATCGGCCTCACCCACAACCTGAGCGGGCTCAATGTGGAGCACACCATTGTGATCTACGGTCGTGAGCCCAAGTAGGAGGTGCAGAGATGGCGATCTTGGGGATACCTATCCTGGAGGACAAGTACCCGGTGACCATGGACATGTGGCCCCTTGAGGCCAAGGAGTTCAACCGGGTCCATCAGTTTTACGAGAACCTGAAGGCCGGAAAGTTCACCACCACCAGGTGCCGCACCTGTGGCCATGTGGCCTATCCCCCGCGGGTGATCTGTCCCGAGTGCTATTCGGATGAGCTCGAGTGGGTGGAGCTGCCCAAAAGGGGCAGGGTGATCAATTTCACCGAGGAGGTGAGGGGGGTACCCTTGGGATTTGAGTCCCCTTTGATTCACGCCTGGATAGATCTGGGGGAGGGGAGTCCCATAAAGAGGATCTTAAGCCGCGTAATCAACTGTCCTGTGGGGAAGTTGAAGGAGGGCTCTGAGGTTCAGCTTGTGGTCTTCGAGGTCCCCTCCCATCCCATAGAGGTCAAAGGCGGTGAGATGAGGTGGGCAGAGAGGGTATTTTTCGCCTTTGAACCCGTGGAAAAATAGTCCTTTAGATGGGGGAGCCTTTGGGCTCCCCCTCTTTTTTATCTTTTTCCTATCTCGATCCTGCCCTTCACCTCGTAAATGAGGGCTATCATCAGGGTGAGGTAGTCCCTGAGGTGGCGGGTGAGCAGGAAATTGTCCCTCACAAATTCCCTC
Organism: uncultured Thermodesulfobacteriota bacterium; assembly: GCA_964448445.1. GTDB lineage: Bacteria > Desulfobacterota > B13-G15 > B13-G15 > B13-G15 > B73-G16. The sequence continues at coordinate 10,279 of CAYVAU010000055.1, forward strand.
GCCTTCTTCCCCATGGCCTTGAGGATCTCGGGATGGGTCAGAAGGTAACGGATCCTCAAGGCGGCCCCCTCCGGGGTATGGACCCTGAAGCCCGTATGGTGGTTTATGACCTGAAGTCTTATTCCTCCCGTATCGCCCCCTATCACCGGTTTTCCCTTCCAAAGGGCCTCGGTCACGGTGAGGCCAAAGCCCTCCTTTAGGGACTTTTGCAGCACGATTGTGGCCCCCCTCTGCAGGGCATTTACGGTGAGATCGGCCTTGGGTTGCAACATGAGGATGAAGGCGTCGGGGTCATCTCCAACTGACAGTTTCACCTCCCGATAGACGGCCTCCCCCTCGGGATCGTCGCTGGCGGGTCCTCCTGCCAAAACCAGCTGGAGGGAGGGGATGAATTTTTTGGCGAGCTTGTAAGCCTGTATCACTCCCAGGGGGTCCTTGAAGCGATCGAACCTGGAGATCTGCACCAGCAGGGGCCTTCTCGGGTCTATGCCGAAGTCCTCAAGCACTGCCTCGACCTCTCCCGGCGATAGGTCGCGGTTTTTATCGCTCAGCGGGTCGATACTTGGGGGGATGATGTAAAGG
>CAYVAU010000056.1:0-10761 GCA_964448445.1 uncultured Thermodesulfobacteriota bacterium
CTGCAGCCCACAACCCCCACACTCGGTCACCACAACATCGGGTCCCTTTTCTCTGACCAAGCTCCAGACCCTCTGGCCGATTTCGCGGGATACCCTGAAATTCCCCTTCTTCATACCATACGACCCCCCCATCCCACAACAGGAATAATTGACCCCAACCACCTCCAGCCCTGGGATGAGCCCCATAAGGTAGAGGGCATCCTGGGTGCGCCCCTGAACCTTCAGGTGGCAGGGGTTGTGGTAGAAGACCCGCAACTTCACCTCCCCGAAGTCGCGATTTAACCGCCCCTGAGAATCCAGTTGGACCAGAAATTCGGAGACATCCCTAACAGTAGCGCTCACATACTCGGCCTCAGGGCTCGGGAAAAAGGCCTTCCCCTCTTTCCTGAGCATCATGTTGCAACTCGGGCAGGTGGTGAGGATGGGATACCTTCCCTCCGAGAGCCTAAAAAGGTCCTTGACGATCTTATGGAAGTTCTTCTGAGCCCCCTTCGCATTGGCATTGGCCATCATGGGCATCCCGCAACAGCGCTGCTCGCTCACCAAGACCTCAAGCCCATTCCTCTCCATTACAAACACAAAGGCCTTCCCTATTTCGGGGTTGTAGTAGTTGGCAAAACAACCCGGGTAATAGACCACCTTATCAGCCATTCCCCTTCTCCCTCTTCCTGAGCCAGTCCCTGAAGGTCTCCCTGGGAAAGGAGGGCATCGGGGCCTCACGATGGATTCCCAGGGACCACTCCATGAACCTCCTCAGGGGACGGATCCTCAGGGCCAAATTGGTGAGGGAAGGGAACATGGTGCCGAGCTTCGCCATAAGCTCCGGATTGTCAAGCAATCTCTTCCTGATTCCCTTGCCCTTCCTGGAGTAATATTCCAGCTGGGACCTCCAGACCAGAGTAGGAATGTCGATGTCCACGGGACACTCCACCTCACACCTTCCACAGTGCAAACAGGCTTCAAAGGAGGGGGCAAAACCCAAAAGGAAACCCAAAAGGTAATTCTTGGGGCTGTAAAGCATCCCCTGCTGGTCCACATGCTTCCCCACGGGACACTGCCTCGCACAGGCCCTGCAGTCTATGCAGAGCAAAAGGTCCCTATAAGGAGAATCAACCAGACGGCTCCTCCCATTGTCGTAAAGGATGAGATGAACCTCCCTCTCCCAAGGACCCTTCGGCAGGGACTCGAAATCGAAGACCTCTTCCTCCCTGGGTTCGAGATCCAAAAGGATGCTTTCGAGACCCAAGATCCCGGTAAGCTTCGCTTGAAAGAGGGCGGAATCACGATCCTCGGTGAACTTCTCCAGGGGAATGATCAAAAACAACCTCCTTGCCTCCTCGAGGTCCTTCGAAATATTGGACATGTGCTGGAGGAAAAACATCGAGCCATCGACCGAAAGCACATTCACCCCCAAGACAGCCCCATAATCCCTGAACCCGTCACCACCCAACAGATCAAATTCCCCGTTAAGCTCAAAGGACTCCAGCACCCCTCTTTCGTGCAGCCCCGGCAAGGCCCAATAATCCTCAAGTTGCTTCCGGAACTTATGGGGTTCGAAGTTCTTGAACTCCGAAAAATACCTCACATAAGTGGAAAATCCCAATTTCTGCAGATGGGGACGGATCTCATTTACCACCACATTGGACTTGTTGAGGGATAAAATCCTCTGCCCCCCCATGCAATCCTTCACATACGATGCAACCTCCTCAGCCGTCCCAAGGGAGACAACCCTCACACTGGGAACCCTCCCAAAACCCTCAAGAAACCTGTCCCTCAAACCAAAAATCCCTTCCACCGACCTCCGCCTTATCTCCTTGAGCCTCCCCCTAAGCTCCTCCAAACTCGGTAGACCCTCCCCAACCCTCCGCCCCGAAAACAACAGGGCCCTTTGACGCCTCTTTTCCTCAAAAGAAGGCTCCAACACCCCCACAGACAGAACCTTTTTCGCCATAGTGAACTCCACTTTAACATCCCCCCCGCCTTTTGTCAACACCTTTTCTTGACACAGTGCCCCAAGGCCCCTATAATGGTTCACTATGGTGAACGATGAAGAGGAGTGGCATTCCTACTTTGAGGAAGGGTCTGAGGGTTTTGGGGCTTCTTTCGGACGGCTTGGAGAGGGGGCTTTCTGAGATTGCCCGTGAGCTTTCCATAAGCAAGAGTACGCTCTATGGGATCCTTTACACGTTGGAGCAGGAGGGGTTTTTGAGGAGGGACAGTAGGACGAAGAAGTACACCCTAGGACCCGCCCTTTTTGAGCTTTTGGGGAAGGGGCTGAGTGAACTTGAGCTTAGGAAGGTGGCTTCAGGGTCCCTGCAGAAGCTACATGAGGTCTCTGGCGAGACGGTCTTTTTCGGGATCGTGAAGGGCGAAAGGGTGATTGTGCTGGAGGTGCTGGAATCCGACAAGGACCTAAAGGTCACCTCCCGGGTTGGGGCGCGCATACCCCTTTATGCCGGGGCCCTGGGAAAGGCCTTCCTTGCGAGGTTTGATGAGGAGGAGGTGCGAAGGATCCTGCGCGAAAGGGGCCTGAAGGCCTATACCTCTCGCAGTATCACCGATATCGAAGTCTACTTGGAAGAGTTAAGGAAGGTCAGAGAGGAGGGGGTTGCGGTCGATGACGAGGAGTACTTAGAAGGGGTGCGGGCCGTGGCGGCCTTTATCGATACCCCAGTGCCCCCTCCTGCAGCCATCTGGATAGTGGGCTTCTCCTCCACCTTCACCTACCAAAAGATCTCCCATACCATTCCCGAACTGAAGGAAGCCGTAAAAGCCATCTCCCTCGCCCTGAGGAACAGCCCCTGAAGGGCTATTGCCGCATCCTCCTCTCCATATCCTCCCAGGGGAGCCCTTTCAAGGCCTCGATGGCCTCATCCCAGTCCAACCCCCTGAAGGAGGCCTGAAGCACCCCCCGGGCCTTCTCCCCTGTGCCCAAAAGCACCACTATGACCCCTTCCTTCCCCCTTTTGGACTGCACGATTCCCACGGGAAACCCCTCGACCTCGATCAACTTGAGGAGCTGCTCGGGGGTGTTGAGGGTTGTGCCGGGCTTAAAGGATGCCCAGTTGGACCAGTAGGCCATGGCCGAGGAACCCGTAACCGCTGTAACCTGGAGCACACGATCCTTGCACCGGTATTCCCTTGAGGCCATCACCATCCTTCCCTGGGGGCACTCAAGGTTCATGCCCGTGCATTCTTCGGCCTGCCAGCCCTTCAGGTCCCCGAGGAGGGAGCAAAGTTCTTTGTAGGAGAGGTCCCCCGCCCAGAGGGCCTGGGCCATTCCGAAAAACAGGACCAGAAGGAAGGCCATCCTCATCGCCCTTCCCTCACCAGGGTCCCGTAGACCCATCCGACCCTTCCGTCCTCAAGTTGCACCTGATACCAGTCTCCCTGTTTTCCCAAGGCCTTCACGGGCTCACCCGCTTTAAGCGTGGTGAGTACTGCGTAGTTCGTCCCCGGACCCGTCCTTATGTTGACCCTGCTCCCCTTTATGACCATGGCCTTTGGGGAGGAGAAGGCAACATAAGAAGGGCCGGCCTGGGCAGGGGCAGCGGAAGTGGCAGCAGAAGGGGCCGGTGGGCTGTAACCCTCCCCATAGCGATAGTAACTCTCGGGAACCATCTGGGCTATGGCCCGAACGGCATTGTCGAGCATTACCTGGATGGCCTTCTCCATGGGGGTGTTCTTGTAAGCCCCAAGCGCACCTCCCAATCCCACCGTGCCTACAACGCCTCCCCCTATAACACCCACCTTCCAGCTTGAGGCCTTGCCTTCAACGCGGGTGGCGTTAATAACCCTTCCGGTCCTCACATCCACAAGGCGTATATCGGCAGCGATATAGGCCTCCTTCTTGCCGACGGCGGCCCCTCCGAAACCCGGAAGGGGAACGATCAATCCCCCACCCCCTATCCCAGAGGCCTTGGGTTCAAAGGCTGTAATGGCACCTATCACGAGGATGTCCGCACCCTCCATGAGGCCCATCTGAGGGGCCTTCCCCGCCTGTACATATCCCGATTGGCCGAGCTGAAGCTCCTCCTGGATGGCCCTGAGACCCTCGCCCCTCTCCAGCACGATGAAACGCCCCGTCCTGAAAAGGGCTGTGGCGAGCATATCCGCAAGCCCCTCGCCTATCTCCCCCGAACACTTGGCAGCCTTGCACTTGAAACTGGCCACCGCTATCCTCGCCTTGGGACCCTGATAGGTCAGGACCTCCTGAACCGTGGGGCCCTGGGTTTGCACAGTAGTGCTGATCTCGGGACCGCAGGCATAAAACAATAACAGTGTGGCCGTCAAGATTGCCACCCTTATACCCTTGCCCATCCCCTCCTCCTCAAAATTTCACGGTTTCCTCCAAGGTAACCACCCTGATGGTCACCTCCTTGGAGAGGGATCCATCACGAGGGTACCTTATCATCCAGCCTCTTACCTTCCTGAGGAAGGTCGTCCTCCAGAAGCCATCCCCGAGCCTGTAGAGGAGGCAGATCCCGATGATTTCCCCTTGCTTGTTCACCACCATGTCGAGACGTTCCAGGAACCTCATGTTGCCCGGCCCAAAGTGGGTAACAACCTGGGGATAAAGCTCCGGTTGGGACAGATAGATCCTCACCTCGCAAACCTGCACCCTCTGGGAACTCAACACCTCGGCGCAAACAGGTACTGCTGACAGCAGAAGGGCAAGGAATACAAAAAGGGCCTTCCTCAACACGAGTCCCTTTTTTAGCACATACCCCTGGTGGACGCAACCGGGGCTCGGAGAGGTCTCTCCTTTATGAAGTAGGTGCAGAGGATTGCGATCCCCGAAAGGAAGGCCATCAGAAAAAGGGCTCCCTGGTAGCTCCCAAAGGTGTCGAAGAAGACCCCTCCCAAATAGGCCATGAGGCTTCCCCCGAGGAAGTGCACCGTATTTATCAGCCCCGTTACGGTGCCGAGGTTGACCGTGCCGTACATCTTGGTGGCCAAAACGGGCGTTAAGGGAGCTGTTACGAGGTGGGTGAAGCCGAAGACCAGACCGAAGGTGTAAAAGCCCAGGGTGTCCTTGAACAGGTAAAGGAACAGAAACATGGCAACCCTTATGGCGAAGGTGACCATGATGGGCACCCTGCAACCCATCGCATCCGACACCGGTCCGGCGACCAGAAGCCCTAAGAGGCTCATGAGCCCGTACCACCCCAGCAAGGTGCTCGCCTCAACGGGGGGCATCCCGTAGTCGGTAGCCATCGGCACAAGGTGGGTGGTGGAGAAGAAATCCCCTCCCCCGCAGATGAACATCATCGCCATGAAGAACCAAAGGGAAGGGGTCCTAAGGGCCTGTCCCAGGGTGAGGTCTCCCAAAGATCCCGACCGAGCCCCTTCCTCCTTGCCATAAGGTGCGATCCCCATCTGGTGGGGATCCCCCCTTATGACCCAGAGGACGAGGGTGAGGTTGACCACAAGGACCGCTCCCCCCAGAAACAGGAAGGCCTCCCTCCACCCCAACGCCTCGGTGAGGAGGCCAACTGCAGGAACGAGCACAAACTGGCCCAGCGAACCCCCTGAAAGGGCGAGGCTTACGGCCAGCCCCTTCTTGCTCTCGAACCACTTGCTGACCAAGGTTGATACCAGGGGGACGGCGGTCCCCGCAAAGCCAAAAGCGGAAAGGACCCCGTAGAAGAAAAGGAAGGAACCGAAGGATTTGGCCTGGGAGGTCCCCACAAAACCCCCTGAAAGCAGGAGGGTTGAAACCAGAAGGACCCCTCTGGGACCGTATTTGTCATAAAGCTTCCCCACCAGCAGCAGGGCCAGGGCAAAGACTGCCATATTGATGGCGAAGATCCCCGAAAGGGGGCCCCGCTGCCACCCGAATTCGGCAATTATCGGCTTGAAAACCACTCCGAAGGCATAGCGGGCACCGGAGTTGAAAAAGAGCACAAGGAAGGAGGCAAGCACTATATACCAGGCGTAATGAAGCCTCTTCATTCGGTGTGCAAGTAGACGGTCCGGATGGGGAACGGGATTTCTATGCCCTCTTCGCGGTAACGCTTGTGAAGCCTCTTTATGAACTCGTGCTTTATCAGGTACTGATCCACGTATTCCTTGGCCCTCAATATCACGGTGAAGTTTATGCTGAAATCCGAAAAGGTGTGGTAACGGATGAAGGGTTCAAAATCGGGCACACCCCCTGGGACCTCGCGCATGACCTCCTTGGCCACCTCTACGGTAACTCGTTCTACCTTTTCCAAATCGCTCGAATAACTCACCCCCACCTGCACCAAGACGGCGAGTTCGGGTTGGGGCTGATGGTAGTTGGTCACGATCAGGGAAGCGAGCTTCGAGTTGGGGACTATGACGAGGTTGTTGGGAAGCTGCCTTATGGCGGTATTGCGCCAGGTTATGTCGACCACATACCCTTCCTCTCCGGTCTCAAGCTTGACGTAATCTCCCGGCTTCAACTGCCTGGAGATCATTATGTGGATGCCCGAAAAGAGGTTGGCCAAGGGACCTTGCAGGGCAAGAGCCACTGCAAGTCCCCCTATCCCAAGGCCCGCAAGGGCTGGAGTGATGGATATCCCGAGGGTCTGTACCAGTATCAATCCACCGATGACAAAAACGGCAAGTTTCGTCAGGTTCTCAAAGAGGGAGGTGGGAGGAAGCACATCCCTCAACTTCTCCAGATGGACCCTCAGCAAACCCGTAATAAGGCGGGCAAAAAACACCGTCACCGAGATTATCGCGAGGCTTATGGTCCCCTTTTTGATCAGGGAGAGATAGGAAGGGGAAAGGGGAAAGGAGGGAAGGGCCATGTAGAGTCCGATGACCAGAAACCAGATCGTGGTGACCTTTCTCAGGGAGGAAAAAAGAACATCGTCCCACTTCCAGCCCGTTCTCCTCACCAGCTCTCTCAGGTATCTTAAGAGGAACCTTTCGACCGAAACCCCTATCCCCAAAGAGATGAGGAGCAAAAGGAGACCGAAAAGGCCCGTCATCGGGCAGGATGATAGCACGGAATCTGTGGCGAAGAAACGCCTTTGAAACGGTGGCCTTCAGAAAGTAAAATCCCAGAGATGGCCGAAAAGCGCCCCTATGTGTGCAGGGAATGCGGTTATCGCCATCCTCAGTGGTTAGGGAGGTGTCCAAACTGCGGCAGTTGGGGAACCCTGCTGGAGGAAGAAGGGGTTTCGAGCAAGGCCCCTTCGCGGGCAGCCGCAGTCCTTGAGATCCTCAGACCAGGGGATGAAGGTGGGGAAAGGAGGATCAGGACCGGGATGGAGGAATTCGATCGGGCCCTGGGGGGCGGGATCGTGGAGGGATCAATGGTGTTGCTTGGGGGTGCGCCGGGTATGGGAAAGTCAACCCTGTTGCTACAGATCCTCGATCAGCTGGCATCCCAGGGCGTAGATGTCCTTTACTGCTCCACCGAGGAATCCCTCCCACAGGTCCGGTCCAAATTGAGGAGGTTGGGGGGAAGGAGCAAGGGGTTCCCCGGGCTCTCCACCCCTTATGTGGACGATATCCTGGAGGAGGCCCGCAAGAGGAATCCCAAAGTCTTGGCCGTGGATTCGCTCCAGGCGGCCTCCTGCTCTGACCTCCCCTCTCCCCCAGGCAGCGTGGTCCAGGTGCGGGAGGTGGCCTCAAGGCTCCTGCGGCTGGCCAAGGGCGAGGGGGTCGCGGTCCTTCTGGTCGGGCACATAACCAAGGAGGGGGTCATAGCTGGACCGAAGCTCGTTGAGCATCTGGTGGATGTGGTCCTTTACTTTGAGCAGCGCCAGGATAGCCCCTTTAGGATCCTCAGGGCGGTGAAGAACCGTTTCGGTTCCACCAATGAGGTCGGTATCTTCGAAATGACCGAGGGGGGGCTGCGGGAGGTCAAGAATCCATCGGAGATCTTTCTTGCGGAAAGGCCCGAGGGTTTGCCCGGGACGGTGGTGATGCCGGCCCTGGAGGGCACAAGGCCCCTCCTTGTGGAGATCCAGGCCCTTGTTGCCCCATCGCCTTCGGGGGGATCGAGGCGAACGGCCATGGGCATAGACTTCAACCGCCTGCTGCTCCTTGTAGGGGTGATAGAGAAAAGGATGGGCCTTGACCTCTCCCATCGGGACATCTTCGTCAACGTGGTGGGGGGGCTCAGGGTCCTTGAGCCGGCAGCCGATTTGGCCGTGGTTGCGGCCATAATCTCCAGCCACCTGGACAGGCCCTTCCCGCCGGACACGGTCGTGTTTGGCGAGGTGGGCCTAACAGGTGAGGTTCGGGGAGTGCTTTATACGAGGGAGAGGGTAGAGGAGGCAGGACGCCTCGGTTTTTCCCGCGCCATCCTGCCCAAGACGAACCTCAGGGGGATCTCCGGGGGGGTCAGACCGTGGGGGATAAAGGAGGTGAGGGAGCTGATGAAGTTCCTTCAGGGTAGGGAACAATGACCGGAAACGATCTCAAAAGGATCCTTCAGAGGATTAACGGCAGGGGTTACAAGGCCTACAAAGACATAGAGGGCCTCTACGATTTCGGCACCTTCCGCCTCTCGATCGATCATGCCCAGGGGGATCCCTTCGCTTCTCCCTCCCGCGTCAGGGTGTTGATCCCGGTGAGGGAAACGGGATTCCCTCCAGATCTCTTCTCCCGCAAGCCCCGAGAGGTGGCCTTCAGGGACTTCCTTTCGCGGGCCTTCGAAGGGGCCATCAGGCGGCATTCGAAGGGAAGGAGGGGGACGGGGCGAAGTGGCCTGATAGATATAGATACAGGGGGGCAGGAAATCCTGGAGAGGACGTCGGTCATCCTCAAGGATGGGTGGCTTGAGGTGAGGTTCTTCGTGGGCCTTCCGGCCCATGGAAGGACCATCCTCGGGCATGAGGCACAGGAGATGTTTTTTGGAGAAATCCCCAGGATAGTTCGGGAAAGCCTCTTTTGGGAATCGGTGGACAAGGTGGCCCTGAGGAGGCATGTGGAGGTGTGCGAGGACCAGGAAGCCCTGAGGGAGATGCTGGAGGAACTGGGCCTTGTGGCCTTTGTGGCCGAAGGGGCAATCCTCCCCAGGCGCAGCGGTGTCGACGACAGGCCCCTAAAGGAAGGGGTCGTACCGGTGGAGGTCCCCTTTGAGCTTGAGGTCACCGTGGAGCTGCCCAACCGCGGCAGGATCAGGGGAATGGGGATACCCAAGGGGGTGACGCTCGTTGTGGGCGGGGGATTCCACGGGAAATCGACCCTGCTGCATGCCCTTGAAAGGGGCATTTACAACCACATCCCGGGGGACGGAAGGGAGTATGTGGTCAGCGATCAGGGGGCGGTGAAGATCAGGGCAGAAGATGGCCGCTACATAGAACAGGTGGACATAAGCCCCTTCATATCCAACCTCCCCTTTGGAAAGGACACGAGGAAGTTCTCCACGGAGAACGCCTCGGGGTCCACCTCTCAGGCCGCGAACATAATGGAGGCCCTTGAGGTGGGGGCGAGGGTTCTGTTGATGGATGAGGACACCTCGGCCACCAATTTCATGGTGCGGGACGAGAGGATGCAGGCCCTGGTGGCGAAGGAAAAGGAGCCCATAACCCCTTTTGTGGACAAGGTCAAGAAGCTCCACCGTCAGTTCGGGGTTTCCACGGTCCTGGTGATGGGGGGATCGGGTGATTACTTCGATGTGGCCGACACGGTGATCATGATGGACAGCTATCGTCCCCGCTGCGTAACCCAAAGGGCCAAGGAAATCTCCAGGATCTATACCTCCAGGAGAAGGGATGAAGGGGGTGAGAATTTCGGCAGAATAACCCCGAGGGCCCCGAAACCCGAATCCTTCGATCCCAGCAGGGGAAAGCGGGATGTGAAGATCGATGTGAAGGGCCTCAAGGCGATCCTCTTTGGGACCACCCTCATTGACCTTTCGGCCCTGGAACAGCTGGTGGATGAAAGTCAGACCAGGGCCATAGGGGCGATGATCCACCGGTATGCCCAGAGGTATGCCGATGGGAAGAGATCCCTCAAGGAGGGACTTGAGCTGCTCATGGCCGAAGTGAGGGAGAAGGGACTGGATTGCCTTGTGCCTTACAAGCCCCCCAACTTCGCGATGCCCCGCATCTTCGAGGTCGCCGGAGCGATAAACCGCATGAGGACCCTGAAGGTGAGGCAGTTAAGTCCCTGATGTCCAGGATTCGAGGTAGCGACGCTGTTCGGGGGTGAGGGAATCGATCTCGATCCCCATGGCCCTGAGCTTGAGCCTCGCCACTTCCAGATCTATTTCTTCAGGAACCCGGTAAACCCCCTTTTTGAGCCCCTTTCCCTTCCGCCACAGATGGACACAGCAAAGGGCCTGATTGGAGAAGCTCATATCCATCACCTCTGGGGGGTGCCCCTCAGCACAGGCGAGGTTCACCAACCTACCCTCTCCCAGCAGATTGATCCTTCTGCCGTCGCGCATCACATACTGGGTGACACCGGGGCGGGGTTGGCTCTTCCCCTGAGCCATTTCCTCGAGGGCCTCAAGGTCCACTTCCACATTGAAGTGGCCTGAGTTGGCCAGGATAGCGCCATCCTTCATCCTCTCAAGGTGTTCCCTCCGAATGACATGGTAATTGCCCGTCACCGTGACGAAGAAATCGCCAAGGGGGGCCGCCTCCCGAAGGGACATCACTTCAAAACCATCCATTAGCGCTTCCAGGGCCCGGATAGGATTGACCTCCGTCACGATGACCCTTGCCCCCATCCCCCTCGCCCGCATCGCCACCCCGCGGCCACACCATCCGTAACCGCACACTACAAAGGTCGAACCGGCAAGGAGCCTGTTGGTGGCCCTGAGAATGC
>CAYVAU010000057.1:0-8862 GCA_964448445.1 uncultured Thermodesulfobacteriota bacterium
AGCATCTCCCTATAAGCCTCCCGCACCAGCCTCCCGAAGGTGATGAGGGAGAGAAGCTGGCGTGGATTGAAGAGGGAACCATACTTTGGCATACCATAAAGGAACATATCGTCATTCCATACAGCCTTATAAGATGGACCTTCCTCCGGCACCAGGCTCAGGTTAAAAGCCCAAGGGCTCCTGCCTTCGGCTTTCAAGGCATCCAAGCGCTCCCTTGCTCTTTCAAAAGCTTCGAAATCTTCCTCTCGGGCAAGGCGATAATCCCTTCCCTGCCCCTTTCCGTAAGTCGTTACGACGGCAACAAGGCGATGTCCCATCCTGCCTGCCTGAGCCTCCGCCTTAAGGTATTTATCAGGGATTCCCGTATTGCATAGAAGGCATGTTGCCTGAGCACGGCGAACCGTCCCCTGGGAGGGATTGAAGTCTATTTCTTTCCCTTTAACTATCCGGAATTCCACCCTACCCGCTCTGCGGTCGGGAAGGGGTTTTAGGGCAACTCTCTTGTTCGGCTTTCGGGCAAGCCAGAACTGGCGGAAGAGGGGGACTTCCCCGCCGCATCCCGGACATCTCACCGTCCTCGACCAGATGTAGGCGATGGGGATTTGGTCGTCAACCTGAGGGTAGAAATCCGAAAGCTCCTTCCTCGCCCGCTCCAAAACCCACTCCCCCCACCTTCTCACCTCCTCCGCAAGCCTTCTTCCGTAACGCTGGGGATACTCCAAGGTGGCCTTGAGGATTATGTAGGCTACGGGATTGTATTCAAGGGCATGAGCCTCGCATCCGAGGCGCAGAGCTTCAAGAGGAATGGAACCTCCCCCGGCCATGGGATCGAGGACTTTGGGAGGACCATCCGGATAAGCCTCACGAATAAGGCGACGGACTTTCTCCAGAAGATAATGTCCTTGGGGATCGCCGTCATGAACCTCCCACTGGCAGAGGTTAATGACATCCCGAGCGTTAAGCGAGCCCTGAGGAAGAAGAGCTCCGAGGACAGCAGCTCTTGAAACCACTAAGGGTCGTCTTGCCCACCAGACATGAAGGGTGGAGATATGGCCGTGGCGGATGGCCTTCTCACGGCGGGCTTCCTCGGAGAGGGCTCTTAGCCCCTCGGCGCCCAGAAGCTCTACAAACCCCTCGATAAGCTTCCTTTCGTTCATGCCCCCTCCAACCGTTCCTGAACTTCCTCGAGCTTTCTCAGCGACCTTATAGGATAGGGATTTACCTCATCGGGCGGGAGGTAAACAATTCTATCTTCCGAAACAAATAAAGTGTGAAGTTTTAACCTCCTCCGGGCAAGAAGCGGAAGCTTCATAAGAATGGACCGATACTTTTGGGTATCGGGGAGGGCAAGGGCATAAACCGCCCGCTCTTCCTCCATCCGGGAAAGAAGCTCAAAGATGCCGCTTTCCACATAATGAATCCATTGGGCTTGAGGTGCTTCCTTAGCCATCATTGCTTCCGTCTCACCTTTCACTTCCATCAAAAGCCTGCGTCTGCTTCCAGGGAAGAGAGCTTCAACATCACTTCCGTGTTCCTGACCGTATCGGACATTGATCCCCGTGAAGCCTTCCTCCTTTAGTTTTTGCTCAATAATCTGCTTAAGCTTATCCTCTTTCATAGATATTTTTTTAAGAACTCGCTTAGGTTGGGATCTTTATTTCTCCTCCTTTGCCAGTTGCTCCCTCCAGTCGGCGATGGAGAATCCAGTTATTTCCCAGATGGGTCGGACTTCCAAAACGGAAGTGGGATTCCGTATGGTGGTGAGCCGGGGCTGTGAGAGGGCATTCTCGACGACGTAAAGCCAGTAAGCATCCTTGAATCTCTGGGCGATCTGCCATTCATGAGGCGTGAGCTCCAGAGGCCCGGTTGTGGCGAATGCCTTCACCTCGATATAGCGCTTCCCCTCCGGTCCGGTGCTCTCGATATCGTAGCCCAATTTCCTTTCGGAGACGTCCTTGGGATTTCGTCCCTGTTCTCGCTCATAGCGTATAACGAACTCCATCCCTGCTCTTTCGACCGCCTTCTTAGCTTCCTCATCCCCTTCCCTTGCGGAGACCGAAGTAAGAGGGACCACCAAAGCCAAGGCTTCCAGCTCCGGCTCAAGGAGGGAAAGTTGGGTTTCCCGAGGCAGGGCCTCAAGCCTCTCTTCCTTCTCCGCAATCAATTTCTTTAAATTAGCTTCTTCCTGCTGGATGGCCAAACGCATATCTTCTCCTCGCTCTTGCCGTCGGTGGTAATTGAACAACTTGGTATTGGACTCGGCAATCAAGGCATCATAGGAACTCTCCAGCCAGCGCCTCTTTATCTCCGCCTCCCTCCGGCGCCTCTCTTGAGCTTCCCTAAATAGGGGATCAAGTCGGGCGGTAACCTCCGCCAAAGCTTCCTCCTTGATCTTTTCAAGCTCGGCCGTCAATTCCTCGGGAATGACGAAATCTTCTGGGACCTCCTTCAGGTTTCTCACCCATCGGGGATCTACGAGAGAGAAAGCGCCGTTCTCCTCGCGGAACAAAGCCATCATTCTCTCAATCACAGGAGAATCATTCCCATCCTTTACCTTTAACCGGAAAAGCCAGAGCCACCCCATTTTCCCTTCAGGATCGGCAAGGAGAGCAAGGCGCGGGCGCTCCCCTTCGAGAAAGCGATCCACGAGGGCTTCAAGCACAGGATGTCCCGGAGCGAAGAATTCCGCATTGGCTTGGCGGGCGATCTCGCGCTCGAAGGCGATGCGCATGCCTGGGACATATCCCTTACTTCGAAACTCCTTCTGAAGCGCAGGCGGAATCCCCAAACGGAAGACCTTTTCCTTCCTTGGGTCGGGTTCAAGAACTCCTCCCAGATATTGGGTGGCCAGACGGGTGAAGAATTCCACATCCCAGGGAACAAGGCGCTGGTGCAGGGAGCTCTCCTCGTCCTTCACGACGGCCGAGAGGTCGATATGGTGTCCTGCAAGGGCATTTTCCCTGAGAGCCCGGCTGAATTCCTCCACTCTCCTCTCGATATCGACTTCGATAACCTTCTCCGCCTCGCTGCTATTTCCTTTCAGAATGGCCTCCATGATGAGATCTTCAAGTCGCACCCCCTCCAGAATTACGCTGATTACATCGTAGATGGTGTCTCCAAGCTCCGGGCGCTTTTTCATCCTCTCGATTTTCTCCAAAAGCCTTCGAAGAACATCTCCTTCACGGGTATCCCTGTAGAGCATGTTCCAGATGTAGCAGTCCCTTTTTTGTCCATAACGATGAATGCGTCCCATGCGCTGCTCCAGGCGGTTGGGATTCCAGGGAAGGTCGAAATTGATCTCGAAGCGGCAGAACTGAAGGTTAATGCCCTCTGCTGCGGCATCGGTTGCCACCATTACCTGAACCCTGTCATCGTTTCGGAAGATGCGCTCTTGAGCAATTCTCTCTTCGAGGTCCATTTCGCCGTGGATCATCGCCGTGATGAAGCCCCAGCTCTCGATCTTTTTCCTCAAAGCCAGGATGGTGTCCTTAAATTCGCTGAAGATCACAAGCTTTTCCTCTGGATAGTAACGGAGGCGCTCTTCCAAAACTCGACGAAGCTCCGATACCTTGGCTTCCTCTCCGGCCTTTTCAGCTTGAAGGGCCAAATTGATCAGCTCGTTAATTTCCTCGATCTCCTCTTTTAGTTCCTCTGGGGTTCGAGCGGCGGTAAGCCCCTCCAAACGTTCTTGAAAGCTCTCCCACTCCCGAGCCGTCTGATCTGCAAGCTCCGCAAGACCTTCTTCATCCAGCTCGGGAAGCACCTCCTCTTCCAGGCGTCGGCTCCATTCCCTTAACAGCACTTCCAGTTTTTGACGCCGCCTCCTCAGGGACTCGCGTATGGCGGCGAGGCTTGAAGTAACCCGGCGCTGTAAAACGGTCAGGGCTAAGGCGATATTGCGGCTCCGCCGATCGGGAAAGCGTCCTGAGCTCTCCCTTCTCGGATACCAGCGGCGGACATAATTTGTAACCGCCTGGTAGAGAACATGCTCTGCTTCGGTCATGGGGATGCTGAGGGTTTGAACCTCCCGCTTTCGGAAAAGCTTGCGACCGCTCAGATCCGTTACCTGATCCTTGGAACGCCGTAACACAAAGGGGAGGGGCTCTCCTTTCCTTACGGTCTCCCTCAATTTGTTTTCGTCCGCGAAAAGCCTAGGGTGCAGGAGATCGAGGAGCAAAAAATAAGCCGTATCATCCCCTTTGTGAGGAGTGGCCGTGAGGAAGAGGAGATGCCTGGCCTTCGGGGAGATCGCTTCCCCCAGCTGATAGCGCTTCGTCTTGTGGATCTTGGTGCCGTAGCGGGTGGCAGAGAATTTATGAGCCTCATCTACGATAACCAGATCCCAATCTATTTGAGATAGAATCTCCTTGGCCTTCTCGTTTCTGGCGGCAAAGTCCATTGAGGTGATAAGTTGGGGGTTCCGCTCGAAGAAGTATTGGGATTGGATATTACTGAGGGAGTCGCGGTTCAAGACTATAAACTCCTCCCGGAACCACTCGCTCATCTCCCGCCGCCACTGATCCTGAAGATGTGCCGGGACGATAACGAGGCATCGTTTCACAAGCCCTCTGGCCTTGAGCTCCTTGAGGATCAACCCGGCCATGATGGTTTTTCCAAGCCCGGGGTCATCGGCCAGGAGGAAGCGAATTACGGGAAGCGGAAGGATGTGACGGTAGACCGCGTCAACCTGATGGGGAAGAAGATCCACCTGAGTCACGCTTACGGCGTATAAGGGATCGAAGAGATAGGCAAGGCGCAATCGAAGAGCTTCAAGGGAGAGGAGGAAGAGATCGCGAGGCAACAACCCCTTCCTCTGTCGAAAAGCTTCCTCCAAAGAAGGAATTCGCCTTAAGCGGGCTGTTAATTCCTCCGGGCTGAGGACCAATGTTTGAGCCCGACCGCTTTGGGTGAAGATGACCCCAAGATAAATACGTCCGGCCAATTCCTTCACTTCATAAACACGGAGAGGTTCTGGGAAGGGGGTTAAATAGATGGCTTCACCAATTTTAGGTATATCCATTTCACTTCCCCCTCCTTCACTTCAAATAAATAACCGAAACCCGCTACTCGGAGCTCTGAGCCTGTATTTTCTCACAAGTTCAAAAGCGATCTCAAAGGTGGTAACCTCACGTACCCTCTGTACGGATTATCTAAAGAACTGATCAAGCCTTACAGGCTCTGCATTTTTTGACCTGATGTGTCTTCACACCTCTGAATCCTCAAGACTCAGATGTACCACCCCCCGACATCTCATTGACTAATAGCGTCCAGGAGGGTTAGACTGCCTAGGGAGGGTCGGTATGCAGTGGGAGGAGATCAGATTACTTGAGGAGAGGATCGAGAAGGTCTTTGAGGCCTATAAAAGGCTTAAGGCAGAAAGGGATCAATTTGCGGAGCTTTTGAGGCAAAAGGACGAGGAGATAGAGAGCTTAAAACGGGAGAGGGAAGAGATCCGCTCCCGGGTCGAGAAGTTGATAGAAAGGCTAGAGGCGATGGTCCTTGAGTAGGGCGCATGGTCAAAAAGAGGATCGAGGTGGAGATATTCGGACACCGCTATCCTTTGAGGAGTGAAGCACCTGAGGATTATGTGAGGGAGGTGGCCAGTTTTGTGGACAGGACCATGAGGAAGGTTGCCGAGAGGACGGGGGCGGTATCTTCCCTGCAGGTTGCGGTTTTGGCTGCTTTATATATTGCGGATGAATATATTAAAGGCGAGAGGGAACGCGAAGAACTGAAAAAGAGGCTGAAGGAACAGGTCGAAAGGCTTGAGAGATTTGTCAGCGAGGAGCTTTGATATAGAGCCCTCCCGGGCCTTCGAGGCCCTTGAATATAAAAACGTTATCGCCGAAAGGCGAACTTTTCCCAAAATTTGATCTCCTTTGGCCCTTTCGACCTTTCCTTTGCCTCTGGCAGTTGAAAGGAGGACGGAGATGGTCCTGGAGATTGCGATCTTTGGTTTCGCCTGTGCGTCTGGCTTGGGAGCAGGGCTTTGGCTGGGGAGGAGGGCCTCCCAGAGGCAAGTGGAGACGGCACGTCGGAAGGCCCTTCAGATCATCAGTGATGCGGAACAACAGGCGGAGATAAAGAGGAAGGAGGCCGCCCTCAAGGCAAGGGAAGAGGTCTACCGGTTGAAGGAGGAGCTGACCAGGGAGATCGAGGGGAAGCGTTCCGAACTCATGCAGCTTGAGAAGCGACTCCAACAGCGGGAGCTGAACCTCGATAAACGATCCGATTTCCTGGACTCGAAGGAAGCCGATCTTGAGCGCAAGGAGAGGGAGCTCAGGGAGAAGGAGGAGGTAGTCCGGCAAAAGGAAGCCGAGGTATCCAAGCTCTTGGAGGAGGAGAGGAGGACCCTTGAGCGGATATCGGGCATTACCGCTGAAGATGCCAAGGCCCTTCTGTTGCAGAAGATGGAAGAAGAGGCGCGGGGGGAGTTTGCCAAGAGGTTGAAACAGATGGAGGAGGAGCTCAGGGAGCAGGCCTCAAAACGGGCCCAGGAGATCCTCGCCCTGGCGGTTCAGCGTTATGCCGGTGACTACGTCATCGAGAACACCGTTGCCCTGGTTAACCTCCCCAATGAAGAGATGAAGGGGCGGATCATAGGACGTGAGGGGCGAAATATCCGGGCCTTTGAGGCGGCCACAGGGGTAGACCTTATAATTGACGATACCCCCGAGGCGGTCATCGTCTCCAGTTTCGACCCCATAAGGCGTGAGATCGCCCGTCTCGCCTTGGAGAAGCTCGTGGCCGACGGCAGGATCCACCCCGCACGGATCGAGGAGGTCGTGAACCAGGTGAATGAGGAATTCGAGCAATATGTAAAGGAGGCGGGGAGCCAGGCGGCCTTCGATCTGGGGATTCACGATCTGCATCCCGAACTGCTGAAACTTATAGGCCGCCTCAAATATAGGACCAGTTACGGTCAGAACATGTATCAGCATTCGGTTGAGGTGGCCTTCCTGGCTGGGATCATGGCTGCAGAGCTCAACCTGAACGTTAAGCTTGCCAAGCGAGCGGGGTTGCTCCATGACATCGGCAAGGCTGTTGACCATGAAGTGGAAGGTACCCATGCATCCATAGGGGCTGAGCTGGCGCGAAAATACGGTGAACCTGAAGAGGTGGTAAGGGCCATTGCTTCTCATCACGACCAGCCGAGCCCCGATAACCTCCTCGCTGTGTTGATCCAGGCGGCCGATGCCCTTTCCAGTGCTAGGCCGGGGGCGAGGAGGGAGATGTACGAAAGTTATATCAAGCGCCTCCAGGAACTGGAGGAGATCGCCAGGTCCTTCCCCGGTGTGGAGAAGGTTTATGCCATCCAGGCTGGTCGTGAGGTGAGGGTTATTGTACAGAGCGATAAGGTTTCGGATGAACAGGCGGTGCTTCTGAGTCACGAGATTGCCAGAAAGATCGAGCGCGAACTCCGCTATCCTGGCCAGATTAAGGTAATGGTGATCAGGGAAGTGAGGGCGGTGGACTACGCCAAATGAGCCATGGTGAGGGTGCTTTTCATAGGTGACATTGTGGGCCGATCGGGAAGACGAGCGGTGAGGGAATTGCTGCCCTCTCTCAGAAGGGAACTGGCGGTGGATTTTGTGATCGCCAATGGCGAGAACGCCGCCGGGGGCATCGGCATAAATCCCGAAAAGGCCGAGGAACTTTTCGCGCTGGGAGTGGATGTCATCACGACGGGCAACCATGTGTGGAAGAAGAGGGAAGTGCTGCCCTATCTTGAAAGACAACCCAGGCTCTTGCGTCCGGCCAACTATCCCCCCGGGGCTCCGGGGCGGGGCAGCGGCATATTTGAAGTGGGGGATGCAAAAAGGATCGCCATCCTGAACCTCGAGGGACGAGTTTTCATGAAGCCTTTGGAGTCCCCCTTTAAGGTGGCCGAAGAATGCGTGAGTTTGCTGAAGGAGGAGACATCCCTGATCATTGTGGATTTTCACGCCGAAGCCACCTCCGAGAAGATGGCCCTCGGATGGTTCCTGGATGGGGAGGTGTCGGCTGTGATAGGCACCCATACTCACGTTCAGACTTCCGATGAGAGGATCCTGCCCGGGGGGACGGCCTATATAACCGATGCCGGCATGACGGGGCCCATTAACTCGGTGATCGGGATGAAGAAGGAAATCGCGATAAGGGGATTTCTGAGCCAGCTGCCCAATCGCTTCGAGGTGGCAGGAGGGGAGGTCGAACTACAGGGGGTTTACCTGGAACTGGACGAGGGGACGGGCCGAGCCTTAAAGATCCAGAGGATAAAGAGGCGACAGGAGGTCGGCCATGGCCAACGTATTTGATGTGCTGAAAGAGCGGGGGTTTGTCGAGCAGGTCACCGATGAAGAAGCCTTGAAGGAGCTTTTGGGGAGGGAGGAGATCACCTGCTATATAGGCTTTGACCCCACCGCCAAAAGCTTCCATGTGGGGAATCTCCTGCCGATACTGGCCCTTGTGCACATGCAGAGGCACGGGCACAGGCCCATCGCCCTGCTCGGAGGAGGGACGGGGCTCATAGGCGATCCGAGCGGAAAGAAGGAGACCCGCCCTTTAATGGCCCAGAGGGAGCTGGAGGAGAATGCAAAGGGCCTCGAGGCCCAGTTGGCCCGTTTCCTGGATTTCGAAGGGGGTAAGGCGCTGCTTTTGAACAACGCCGATTGGCTCACCAAACTGAACTACATCGAATTCCTGAGGGACATAGGAAAGCACTTCAGTGTCAACAGGATGCTTCAGGCGGAAACTTACAGGATCCGCTATGAGACCACCGGATTGAACTTCGTGGAATTTAACTATATGCTCCTTCAGGCTTACGATTTCCTTCACCTCTTCCGGCACTATAATTGTGTGCTGCAGATGGGAGGAAGCGAC
>CAYVAU010000058.1:0-8488 GCA_964448445.1 uncultured Thermodesulfobacteriota bacterium
AACTGAGGAATTTCCTAAAAAATAACAAAATCAAAGAGCTACAAACTCAGATAAAATTGCGCGAGCTCACCTTTAACCGAGATCTTGCTTGGGAAACCTATCAGACGATCTTACGGAAGTACAAGGAGACAGAGTTGGCCTTACAAAGTCAAGAAATGGAGGTGCGTTTTGTTGCTCCCGCCCTTCCTCCCACCAAGCCCGTCATCCCCAAACCAAAGCTTTATATAGCTGTGGCAACCCTCCTGGGACTCTTTCTGGGAACAATTTTGGCATTCTTGGTGGAACACCTGGAGACTGCAAAGGTAAAAGAAAGCTGAGAATTTCCGGCTTGTAAAGGTGGAGGGGATCAGCCAAAGGCCTGAAGCCTTCCATTCTTTATCCCTAAGTCCCCCGATGGAAGGCCAAGGGCAAGACCGATCAACTGGCTGATCAAAACGCTCGGGAGGATCTCCTTTCCCAAGGCCCGGTGCTGAACCCTTTCAAACTGCAACTGACAGTAAGGACAGGCCACACAAAGCACCTCTGCCCCCGCTTTGAGCGAATCCTCGACCTTTCCCCTCAGGATGCTCATCGAAAGCTCATCATCGATCCCCAAAAGGGGTGCCCCGCAGCAGTCAAGCCTCCTCTGTCCCATAATCGCCTTGGCCCCAGTGGCCGCAATCAGTTCTTCGAGGATCCTGGGATCCGAGGGATCATCAAGCTGCATAAGGGGACTCGGCCTTAGGGCATGGCAACCATAATGGGTGGCCACACAAAGCCCCTCAAGCCCCCTGGATACTTCCCCCTTTATGACCTCCAGACCCACCTCACCGTAAAGGACCTGCAGAAAATGCTTGACCCTCGCCACCCCCGTGTATATCAGCCCTTCCTTCTGCAGGATTCGATTCACCTCCCCCCTGCGGTCGAGATCCTCATCAAGGATCCCCTTGGCCTTCCTTAGGGTCCCGTAGCAGCACTGGCAGAGCACAAGGATTTCGAGGCCCTCCCTTTCGGCCAGAGCCAAATTCCTCCCGGAAAGCAGCAGGAAGGCCTTCGGGTCGATGCTCCTTAAGGGATACCCGCAGCAGCCAAACTCCGCTATATCCTGAAGCTCGATTCCCAGCCTCTGCAAAAGGAGCCTCGCTGAGGTCTCATATTCCGGAAGCCTTGCCGGGATATTACATCCCAGAAACAGGGCGTACTTCATCCCTTCCCTCCTTCAAGGCCTTAACCATAAGACCCCTGAGCTCGATCAGTACATCTGTGACGTTCACCCCCTGCGGGCAGAGCTCTTGACACTGATAGCAGGTCAGACACATCCACAGCATCGGGGCCCCTAGGGCCATCTCCCTCAATCCCAGGGCACAGGCCCTCATTATCTGGTGGGGAAGAAGCCCCAAAACCTCCTTGGGCCTTTCGTATTGGGACACCACCGGACAAACATTGGTACAGGTCTGACACGAAAAACACATCCGGAAGGTCCGGGCATCTGAAGAAAGATCCAGGACCTCAGGGGGACCGATGGAAAGGGGCTCCACAGGAGGGCCAAAGGCCTGAGAGACCTTCTCCCTCAGGGAAAGGAGAGGATTCTGGTAATTTTCGCCCACATCCTCCCTGCGCAAACCCCTGTAAAAGGAAAAGGGGGTCAGGAGGACCGGGTCCACAAGTCCCCTCTGGAGCAGGGCCTCCCTTGCCTCAAACCACAGTTCCTGGAGATCGATCCCCGAGGGACAGGAAACCGTGCAGCGAAGGCAATTGGTGCAGAGATAAACCCCCTCCAGGATCTCCCTGAGCACTTTCTCCCCAAGGGGCTTCCCGGAGGCAAGGACCTTGAGGGAGGGGATCTTCTCCGAGGGAAGGATGGCCCTGTTGGGGATCACCTCCGTTGTGGCCGAAACCGCACATTTCGCGGTACAGGTCCCACAATGCACACAGGCATCAAGCTCCACCATCCGCTTTGTCTCAAGGTTAAGGGGAGAGGACCTCCTCGGATCGATGACCGCATTAAGGAGCAAGCTCAAGGGAACGGATATAAGGTGGAAGAACTTGGTGAAGGGCAAAATCGCCAGGGCAAAGAGGCACAAAAGCACATGAAACCACCTGAGCCCTCCTGGAACACTGAAACGGTCAAGGGGACGGGCTAAGGGCCTTACGGCCTTGGAGATCCCATAGCTCAGAAAGGCCCACTTGGGACTGGCATGACAAGGGGCACAGCTGAACTCATGGATCTCCGCCCCTTCGCTGACGAGCTCCTCGGGGACCTCTTGGATGTTCGGCGAAACGAGCCCAAAGTTCCTGACCCAGTAAGCCTCCAGGGCCCTTTCCTCTTCCTCCGAGAGGGCCGCATATTCTGAAACCATCTCCAGATACGCCTTGTAAGAGGTAATCCTCACTCCCTTGAGGAAAAACCCCGAAAGGAGGATGAGGACTACCACAACGATGGCATAAATATCCATCGGGGCGCTCCTGAAGCGGGGAATCCCCTTCAAGCGCCTCCCCACGGCCATCAAGGCCCCCACAAGGGCCATCACCCCAAAAAGGTCCCTCAAAAACAAAAAGGGCATAGCCGTGGAGACATACCCCTCGATGAGGACCTTCCCCAGGGCATGGGTGACGATCAAAAGCCCGAATCCCCAGTAAAGGAACAAATGCATGAGCCACCTGTAACGGTCCTCGCGATAGGTCCTCAGCTGAAGGACCACATCCAGAAGGAGGGCCTTCAAGAGGACAAGGACCTTCCGGCTGAGGATCGTGCTATAAATCCCCCGGAGGGCCGCACCAAGGCGCCCCCATCCACCCTCCCTTCGCAGGGACCCTTTAAACCAACCCCAGACTTTCCACCCAATTCCCCCTAGGAAGGCCACCAGGGAGATCCATACTAGGATATCGGGAACCATCTAAGCCTCCTTATCCCTATGCCTCAAAGAGGGCATCTACCTGGTCCATTATCTGTTCGTCGGTGAAGTGGTTGAGCCTTATGGCACCGGTGGGACACCTCGCACTGCACAGACCGTCTCCTCTGCAGATGACGGGATTCACCTGGGCCTTCTTCCCACCCTTGACCTCTATAAGCCTGATAGCTCCATAGGCGCAGGCCTCAACACACGCCCCACAGCCGATACAGAGCCCCTCAATGACCTCACAGACCGCCCCACTTCCCCTTATCTCCTCCTGCGAGAGGAGAACCGCGGCCCTGAGGGCTGCGGTCTTCGCCTGGGCAATGGTCTCGGAGATGTACTTGGGATAGTGGGCCATCCCACACAAAAAGATGCCGTCGGTTCCAAAATCCACGGGCCTGAGCTTGGGATGGGCCTCCATGAAAAAACCCTCCCCAGTGGAGGGAAGACCAAGGCGCTGGGCCAATTCCCGGTTCCCATCGGGAACCACCGGCACACTCAAGACCAAAAGATCCGCAACCAACTCGAAATCCTGTCCCAAGGTGGGCATCCACCACCTCACCTTAAACCCATCCCCCTCCAGCTCCACCTCCGGCTTCCTCTCGGGATCGTAGGGAAGGAACAAAACGCCTTTTTCCCGGGCCTTGCGATAGTAGTCCTCGAGGAATCCATAAGTACGCATATCCCTGTAAAGAACCACCACCTTCAGATCGGGACGCATTTCTTTCAATTTCAGTCCATTTTTTACTGCCTCACCACAACATATCCTGCTGCAGTAGGGGCGTTTTTCGTTTCTGGATTCGACGCATTGGATCATGACGACGGTCCTTATCCCTTCGGGAATCCCGGTTGTGGCAATCATCCTTTCGAGTTCCAGCTGGGTCAGCACCCTTTCGCTTTCGCCGTAGTGGTATTCGGAGGGTTCCAGAGGTTTGCCCCCGGTGGCTATGATCAGTGCCCCGTGTTCGATCTCCACCTGATCGCCGTCCCCTCCCACCGGGACAAGCACCGACTTGAAGTTCCCGACATATCCTGAAAAGTCCGAAAGTTCATAACCCAGATAGAGCCTGATCCTCTCCTCGTCCTCCACCCTCTGCCTCAAATTCTGCAGCAACTTCTGGGGATCCCCGCCCCCAAGGGTATAGTGCAGGTGACGGAGATTCCCCCCAAGCTCCCTTTCCCTTTCGACCAGATATACCTCGAACCCTTGCCGGGCCAGAGACAGCGAGGCGGTCATCCCCGCAAGCCCCCCTCCCAGGACCAAGGCCCTGGGATTGACCTTAAGGGAGGGTTCCTTCAGGGGGGCGAGGTCCCTTGCCCTCGAGACGGCCATCCTGAGCAGTTCCTTCGCCTTCTCCGTGGCCTCCTTTTTGTCCATGGAGTGGACCCAGCTGCAGTGCTCGCGGATGTTGACCATTTCCAGCAGATAGGGATTGAGCCCTGCCTCCCTCAAGGCCTCCCTGAAGATTTGTTCATGGGTCCTGGGGGTGCAGGCTGCAACTACCACCCGGTTGAGCCCCTTCTCCTTTATCAGGTCTGTTATCCTCCGAAGCCCCTCGTTGGAGCAGCTTATGAGCTGGTTTTCGGCATAGACCACGCCCTTGAGTCCCCTGACGTATTGGACCACCTCCCTGACATCCACCACCCCGGCTATGTTCGTCCCGCAGTGGCAGACAAAGACCCCGATTCTGGGTTCCTCCCCTTCGACGGACCTCTCGGGGGGATACTGCTTTTTGACCGCGAGGCTTCCCCTTTGGGAGGCGAGCAGTTCGGCGGCTGATGCAGCCGCAGCCCCGCTGGAGCAGATAGTGTCCGGGATGTCCATGGGGAAGACGGAATTTCCGCCCACATAAATCCCCTTGCCGTCGGCCCCTTCCAGGGGATAAAAGGGATGGATGTCAAAGAACCCATGTTCGTTCACCTCAAGCCCCAGGATCCTCCCCAGATCCCTATTGCCCGGCGCAGGGACCACTCCCACCGATAGCACCACCATATCGAACTCTTCCCTTATAAGCCTGTCCTGGTCAACGTAACTCACGATGATGTTGCCGTTTTCGGGGTTCTCCCTGAGCAGAGGGGGGCGTGATCTCACAAACCTCACGCCCCTTGAGAGGGCCCGGTTGAAGAGGTCCTCGAAGCCCTTCCCGAAGGTCCTTATGTCGTTGTGGAAGATCACAGTCTCTATATTGGGATGGTGGTCCTTGGTAACGAGCGCTTGCTTTATGGCATAGGTGCAACAGAAGGCCGAGCAGTAGCTCCTTCCAAACTTCAAGTCCCTAGAGCCCACGCACTGTATCCACGCGATCTTATGGGGTACCCGGTAATCGGAACGTCTGAGGATCTCACCGCCTGTTGGACCCGTTGAGTTGGTGATCCTCTCGTACTCGATGCTCGTGACCACGTTTTTGAACTCCCCATAGCCGTAGGGGCCCTTAAGGGGTTTGAACACCTCATAGCCCGCTGTGATCACTATGGCACCGACGTTGACCTTCCCGCGCTTTCTTTTCTGCTGGAAGTTTACGGCGTTGTTCTTGCATACGGTCAGGCAGATCCCGCACTTGCCCTGAAAGTGAAGGCAGCTTTCACGATCTACATACGCCACAGCGGGAACCGCCTGGGGACACCACACGCTTATGGCCCTGGCCTCACCGAGGCCCTCGTCAAAGGGATTGGGCATAAGTACCGGGCAGAAGGACTGACAGGTTCTGCAACCCGTGCAGAGGTCTTCCTCCACAAACCTCGGATGCTTCTGGAGGGTCACGGTGAAGGCCCCTGGCCTTCCTTCGATATCCACCACCTCGGTATTGGTGAGGATCCTGATGTTGGGATGCCGACCGGCATCGGCCATCTTGGGGCCCAGGATTCAGAGGGAACAGTCCATCGTGGGGAAGGTCTTGTCGAGCTGGGCCATCTTGCCCCCGATCTGGGGCCCCTTCTCCACCAGGTAGACCTTGAATCCCAAAGAGGCGAGGTCCAGGGAGGCCTGGATCCCCCCGATGCCTCCCCCTATGACCATCACGGCACCTATGGGCATGTCCAGAACCCGAGCCATCACAGCTCCTCCACCTCTTCTTCTTCCACTTCGGGGACCTCTATCTCCTCCACCCTCTCGGGCATATACACCAAGGCCTCCTGATCGCAGGCCTGTACACACATCGGCCCCCCCTCGGGCATGGGCTCCCCGCAGCCATCACAGAGAAGGGGAAGCCCCGTGTCGGGATCGAAGAAGTCCTTCCTCGAAGGGCAGACAGCCCTGCAGAAGGTGCATTCATCATAATCCCTCCCGCCGATGACGATCCTGTAGCGGATGTTGCACTCGCTTTCTGCCACATACCGCCCGGAGATGATCGGGAGGTAGACATCGTTGAGTTCGTCTACAAAGACCCTGATCCTGGCCTTGGCCGGATTTGCGTGGCTGTAACGGGGGGTGGCATGATAGGCCGCACAGTAAAGCTCACAGGTCCTGCAGCCTGTGCATTTTTCCGGCTGTATCTTTATGGCCTTTATCACCTTCTGGGCCTTCATCCCTTCCTCCTACAGGAGATTTCGGCGCTCGAACTCGGGCACTACGAAATCGAGCCCGTATCGCAAGAGGGTCTCCTTGGTGGGGATACCCTCCTCATTCCAGCCCTTGAACTTGTAATACTCGTCAAGGAGCTTCCTCTCCAGCTCCGGATCCCGGACCGCCCAGTGGTCCTCGGGGGGCTTGTCGTCCTCGCGACGCAAGCCCCTTATGTTGTTCATGGCCCTCAGGAGGGTTCGGATCCTGCCGGCCGTCTCCCACAGCTTCTTTTCGTCGTACTCCATTCCCGTGGCAAGGGTTATAAAGTGCGGGATGTTGTGTATGTGATAAGCAGGCCCGGCCCCTATCAGCTGATGGGCCCCTGGGACCCCACCGAACTGCCCCCTGAAGGCCGAAAGGAACCCGCAGAGGCCGGTGCTGTTGTCAATGTAATGCATCCTCTCGCTCCAGTCACAGACCGCACAGACCCTCTCGATGGGCATCACCTCCCTCTTCTCCCACTCCAGGAACCACTGCTTAAACTCCTCGCTCGGCGGGGCAACCCAGTTGTCCACGAAGGCCTTCCTCCCTTCGAGGGTCGGGATGGGATCCTGGGGCCATGCCCCTTCGATCTGGGTGATGTTCCACTTCTCGTTGGTGGACCACCATATGAAGTATATGGGGTTGAGCTTTCCGAGCTTTATGGGGATCTGCTCGACCTTCTTTATGGTGTTGTGATCGAACCTCTCGGCACCCCTGCCGATCTTTCTGGCCGCCCAGTAGGTCCCTTCGGCCAGGATGTCTCCCACGCCCTCCCTCTTCACTATCTTCTCCATCAGATAATAAAACCTCCCCTTCACATCCTCGGGGAAACCGGGGAGGTCCTCATCGGTGAGGATCCCGTTCTCGTAAAGCTCTATGGCAAAGGCGATCACCTGAGGGGCCGAATAGGCATCCAGCCCCGAGTCTATGGCCACCGGGAGGATCTCATAGCTGAAATCCAGCTCCTTGAAGGCCGCCATGTGGAAGGTATCCTTGGCAAAGCACTTGTAGCCGAAGATGGGTCTCCCAGGATACTTTATGACCAGATGACATTCCTTTGGACAGTTAAAACAGCCTATGGACCTAAGCTGATATGTCTCCCTTATACGCCTGAAACGGTCCTCCACCTCCTTGGTCCAGTAACCTTTCCTCCTCACCCTCGCGTTGCCCCAAGCGAAGTTGTTGTGATGGAAGCTGTCATCGTCGCTGTAAGCCATCCAGTCGCCGAGATTGGGATTTTCGGCTATCTCCTTCCTCATCCTCTTGCAGAGCTCAAAAAGCTCGACGGGATGGGCTGTATAAAGGTCCTTGGTCCCACGGACCACAACCGCCTTGAGGTTCTTGGCCCCCATCACGGCCCCAAGCCCCCCTCTTGAGGCCGAGTTCCACCCATGCTGTATGTTGGCATAATAGACCCTGTTCTCTCCCGCAGGACCGATAGCAGCTATCTGGGCCCTCGGCTCCCTCAACTCCTCCCTTATCAGCCTGAAGGTCTCCATGACCCCCTTTCCCCAGAGATGCTTGGCACTGCGTATCTGAACCTCATCGTTCTCTATCCAGATATAAACCGGCTCGGGGGCCTGACCCTTTATCACAACCCGATCATAGCCCGCGAACTTCAGCTCCGCCCCGAAGAAGCCCCCCATCATGCTGAAGCCGACAAAGTTGTTGGCCGGAACATAAGTGGTCACCACCGTCCGCGTGGCCCCGACCACCGGCGTCCCCACCAAAAGCCCCGCACCAAAGATGATGACGTTCTCCGGAGAAAAGGGATGACAATCCAAAGGCGCTTTCTCCCAAAGCACCCTCAAATTGATTCCAAGCCCACCAAGAAAAAGCTCGGTCCAACGGGGATCGGTCTCATACCTCTCAACCCTCCCCGTCGATAAGTCCACCTCCAACATCACCCCCGTCTCACCATACCTCATACCCCAACCCCCCTATTGTTCATTTGTAGAGAACTTAGTTCTTCTCCAGCAATTAAATAACTTAGATGTTCCAGTCTGTCAATATCTTGTCGGGGCTCGGTACATGTGAGACAGTTTAGCGTCAAATGAGACCACCTCC
Source organism: uncultured Thermodesulfobacteriota bacterium (assembly GCA_964448445.1). Classification (GTDB taxonomy): domain Bacteria; phylum Desulfobacterota; class B13-G15; order B13-G15; family B13-G15; genus B73-G16. The sequence continues at coordinate 8,488 of CAYVAU010000058.1, forward strand.
C
>CAYVAU010000059.1:0-8125 GCA_964448445.1 uncultured Thermodesulfobacteriota bacterium
GCAATAGGCTTTGCCCACAGGGCTGGACTTCCCTTGGAGCTCGGCATAATCAGGAATCACTATGTGGGGAGGACCTTTATAGAGCCCCAGGACTCCATAAGGCACTTCGGGGTCAAGGTAAAGCTCAATGCCGTAAGGGAGGTCCTTGGGGGGAAGAAGATCGTGGTGGTCGACGATTCTATCGTCCGGGGGACCACGGTGAAAAAGAACATGCACATGCTGAGAAATGCGGGAGCGAAGGAGATCCACGTAAGGATAAGCTCTCCTCCCATAATAAGCCCCTGCTTTTACGGGATAGATACACCCACCAAGGATGAACTCATTGCCGCCAACCTCTCTGTAGAGGAGATTAGGGAATTTCTGGGGGTTGAAAGCCTCGCCTATTTGAGCCTCGAAGGGCTGAAGAGGTGCGTCAGGGGGCATGAGGATGAATTCTGTTACGCATGCTTTACGGGCTGCTATCCCGTGAGTCCCCCCCAGGAAAGGATGCAACTTGAATTCTTCGCCAAAGAGGTCTGAAGGTGGAGGCAAAGGAAAGGCTAAAAGAGATCCTCAGGAAAAGGTCTTATGAGGAAGGCAACTTCATCCTCTCTTCGGGCAAAAGAAGTTCTTATTACATAGACGCCAAACAAACCACCCTCGATCCGGAAGGGGCATATCTTTGCGGTAAGATCTTTTTACAGATGATAAGGGAAGCCCAAAGAGGTGTTGAAGCCATAGGGGGACCGACCCTTGGGGCCGATCCCATCGTGACGGCCGTGGCTGTAGTGAGTTACCTCGAGGGTCATCCCCTTTCGGCCTTTATAGTGCGCAAGGAACCCAAGGGCCATGGCAAGGGCCTATGGATTGAGGGTGATAAGGCCTTGAGACCCGGGATGAGGGTGGCGGTGGTGGAAGATGTGGTGACGACGGGAAGGTCCCTGCTTCGCGCCATAGAAGTCTGTGAAAGCTTCGGGCTCAGGGTGGTCCAGGTGTTGGCCTTGATAGATAGGGAAGAAGGGGGAAGGGAAGCTCTCAGGTCGAAGGGATATGAACTGGAAGCGATCTTCAGGAGGGGTGAGCTTGTGGGATAGGGAAGGATACGTTGAAAACGAGGGCTTGAAGCTGAGATACCTGGAACGGGGAAGGGGTGAGCCAATCCTTCTGCTTCACGGCTTCGGCGACTCGGCCGAAGTTTGGGAATTCATCATCCCCTACCTTCAAGGGCCCTTCCGCATAATAGCCCTGGATCAAAGGGGACATGGCGAAAGTTCGAGGGCTTCCCCTGAGGCCTACACCACCTTCCACTTCGTCTCGGACATCGAAGCCTTGAGGAGGGAGCTTGGCTTGGAGGGCTTTTCCCTGGTCGGGCATTCGATGGGTGGACGTAACGCCCTGGTGTATTCCGCCATGTACGGAGATGGGGTGAGAAGACTGGTGGTCATAGACTACGGACCGGAACTCGCTCCCGAAGGAAGGAGGAGGATCCTCAGGGCCCTGAGGATCCGTCCTGATCGGTTTGGGCTCGAAGAGATGGCGGAAGCCCTCATGGAGGAAAACCCGAGATTGAGCCGCCAGAAGGCCTCCGAATACCTCAGGAAAGTAACGAGGCCCACCGAGGACGGGCTTTTCACCTGGAGGTGCGACCTTCGGCTCCTTCAGAGGATGAGGGAGGGAAAGAGGGTCATAAGGGATGTTGACCTTTGGGAATTTCTGCCGAAGGTAAAGGTCCCCACATTGCTTTTGAGGGGAGAATTGAGCGATCTGTTAAGCCCCGAAGGAGCAAGGCGTACCGTGGAGGCCCTTCCCCTGGCAATGCTTAAGGAGATCCCCAGGGCGGGCCATGCCGTTATCCTGGATAACCCCGAAGATACCGCCACGGCTATCGGGGAGTTCCTCTTATGAGGCTTCCATTGCTCCTCCTGCTGCTGGTTTGTTCTCCCTCGGGGGTGCAGAAGCGCTTGAGCTGAAGTTTCTCCTTCCTTTACCCCCTTGGAGTTTACCTTGTGGCGGGCATGTGCGCGGTACCCTGCGCAGGGCTGCCTTCAGCCCTAGGTAGGAGAAGCACCGGCAATATTCTACGTTCACCTTGAAGCCCCACACCGCCCAGAACTGTGTTTGCAAACCGTATCCCTTGGACTGGGATCGATGACAGTGGGGCCTTCAGGGATCAGGAGTCCAGAAGGTCCTCGACCTCCCCCAAGATACAAGCCCCTACCTGATACCAGTCGGCAAAAGGCGTTGACCACTGCCCGGTGAAGCCTTTAAGATTTAAATAGTGTTATGAATTCTTTGGTTTCCCTCCTTGCATTCCGAAGGGAGGAGATCGTTCGGCAGTGGGCCCATCGCCTCCATGAGGAGGTGAGTGAGAGGTATCGTCAGAGGCCTTTGGAGGAGCTTTTTATGACCACATCCGAAGCGGCTGAGGCCTACTTTGATGTGCTGGTGAAAGGAGATTTCCAGAAGATAGACCGTTTCATCGAGAAGATCACCCAGATGAGGCTCAGAGCGGGCTTCCGCCTTTCCGATGTCCAGAGGGCCTTCGAGCTTTACCGCACCATCCTCGTCCCCATCCTAGTTGCGGAGCTGGAGGGGGAGGAACTGCTCGATGCCCTTGAAAAGCTCAACCACTGTCTCATTTATACGATCAGCCGTTTCAGCGATTACTTTCAATCCGAACATGAGCGTCAGATTAGGGAGCATGCCGAAAAACTCGAGGAGGAGGTGAAGCGAAGGACCAAGGAGCTTGTCGAGTCTGAGTCCAAGTACAGGGTTCTTGTGGAGGATATCAACGATGGTTACTTCGTGATCCAGAAGGGGAGGATTGTTTTTGCCAACAGGGCCTTTTGTGAGATGCACGGGTGGAGCCCGGATGAAGTTCTGGGGAGGCCTTGGGCCGACTTTGTGGCCCCGGAGTCCCTTGATGAAGTGAGGGAGATTTATGAGGGGAGGAAAAAGGCCGATCTTTTCGTTTACTTTCGCCGCCACCGTGATGGCAGGAGCCTGCCGACGGAGAACAAGGTAAAGGTGATCACCTATCAGGGCAGAAAGGCGGCAGCGGGCATTTGCAGGGACATCACTGAGAGGGTGGAGATGGAAAGGCGCATGAGGGAGGCGGAGCGGTTCGCCTATATCGGGCAATTGACCACCTCATTGGCCCATGAGATAAGGAACCCCCTTTCCTCCGTGAAGATGAACCTTCAGATCCTCATGAAGAAGTTGCAGCTTGACGGCAATGACAAACGCCGCATAGAGATCATGGCCCAGGAGATGACCCGTTTGGAAAGGATCCTGGAAGAGATGTTGGATTTTGCAAGGCCCATATCCCTCAATCTGCGATCTTCATCGATCAGCGAAGTGGTCAGGACGAGCCTTGAGGTCCTTGAGCCCAAGATAAAGGAGAAAGGCTTAAGGATAAGGAAGCGTCTTTGGGAGGCCATACCGCGCATCCTCATTGACCCCGACCGCTTGGAGCAGGCCCTAATAAATGTATTGCTGAACGCCATAGAGGTCCTCCCCGCTGGTGGGACGATAGAGATATCCATTTGTCAGAGAGCTCAGGGGGAAGGCCAGGCGGTGGAGGTGAGGGTGGAGGATGATGGTCCAGGGGTGGACCCCGGGGATCTCCCTTACATTTTTGCTCCCTTTTTCAGCAAGAAAAGGGGAATGGGGATCGGTCTCACCAACGTCAAAAAGATCGTTGAGGCCCATGGAGGAGAGGTGAAGGCCTCGTTGCGTTCACCGCGGGGGATGTCCGTATCGCTGGTGATTCCCGTGAGGAGGTAATGGGCAGACGAGTCCTTATCGTGGATGACGAGCCCGCTTTACTTGAAACCCTGCAGATGTATTTGAGCGAAAAGGGATATGAGGTCAGCTGTGCCTCCAACGCCTCAGAGGCCATTGACAGCAGTCTGATCCTCAACCCTGAGGTCATAATCTTGGACATCCGCCTCCCGGACAGGGATGGCCTCCAGGTGCTGAAGGAATTGAGGAACAGGGGGTGTTCTTCCAAGGTGATCGTGATAACCGCCTTCCACGATATGGAAACTGCCATAAAGGCCATCAAATTGGGGGCAAGCGAATACATCCCCAAACCCCTGGACGTTGAGGAGCTTGAGGGGGCGATAAAACGCGTGCTGCGCCTTCCCTTGAGGGATGAAGAGGCCTTGAGGATAGATCCCTGTCTCCAGTACGAGGAGGGGGAAATCGTCGGAAAGAGCCGGCCCATGATGGAAATCTTCAAGGCCATCGGCAAGCTTTCCGAAAACAGGGTGACAGTGCTCATTGAGGGGGAGACCGGCACCGGCAAGGAACTTATAGCCAGGGCCATCCATTACCACAGTCCCTTCCGAGACGAGCCTTTCCTGGCTATAAACTGTGCGGCCATTGTGGGAACGCTGCTGGAAAGCGAACTCTTTGGCCATGAAAAGGGCGCTTTCACCGGTGCCATCTCCACTAAGAGGGGTAAGTTCGAATTGGCCGGAAAGGGCACGATCTTCCTTGACGAGATAAGCGAACTCCCTCTTGACCTTCAGGCGAAATTGTTGAGGTTCCTCCAGGATAAGGAATTTCAGCGGGTAGGAGGGGTGCACACCTTGCGCTCGGAGGCCCGGGTGATAGCCGCCACCAACCGTCCCCTGCGCAGGTTGGTGGAAGAGGGTCGTTTCAGGAAGGACCTCTATTACCGGCTGAGTGTGGCGACCATCAAGGTTCCCCCTTTACGGGAGAGGGTATCCGATATCCCCCTCCTTGCCGAGTACCTGTTGCGGAAGATAAATCGCCAGCTTGGGACCAGGATCAGGGGGATTCACGAAAAGGCCCTTCAGAGGATGATGGAGTATCCCTGGCCGGGAAATGTAAGAGAGCTGGAAAATGTCCTCACCAAGGCCGCCCTTGTCGCCAATGCGGAAGTGATCTTGGAGGAGGACATCTCTCCCCTACTGGAGTCTTTCGAAGACCACCCAGAGGCCATGAGCCTTCAGGAAGTGGAGCGGGCCCACATACTGAAGGTCCTTCATTACACCAACTGGCATTATGGAAAGGCCTGTGAGATCCTGGGCATTTCCCGTCCGACCTTGAGACAGAAAATGCGCCGCTATGGTATCGAGCCACCCTCCAGAAGGTAAGCTCATCTTTTCCTCTTTCCCTTACCTCCGAGTGGGAATTCTATGCCGTATTCCTTGAGGTGACGCCTGAGCAGGGAAGAGGAGATCTTTAAAACTCTGGAGGCCCGCTCAAGGTCCCATCCCGCTTCCTCAAGGACCTTGAGGATGTACTCCCTTTTGACCTCCTTCAGGCTCTTGGGATGTGCATCGGTCATGAAACCCTGTCTTCCTCCTCTTTGCCTCTTTTTCCTGTTTTCTGCGTTCCTCTTCGCGTATCTCCCTCCGGAGGAGTTTGCCCACCTTTGATTTGGGCAGCGAATCCCTGAACTCGATGTAATGGGGGACCTTGTAAGGAGCGAGACGTTCCCTGCACCACCTTATCAGTTCCGCTGCCCCCACCCCCTTGGCATCCTCCTTGAGCACCACGATGGCCTTGATCCTTTCCCCCACCCTCGGATCGGGCACTCCCACGACACAGGCCCCTATTACGGTCGGATGATCCTGAAGTACGGCCTCCACCTCGGAGGCAGATACGCGGTAGGCCTTGTATTTGATGATATCGGCGGTGCGCTCCACATATTCTATCTGCCCTTGCTGATCAAGCCGCACAAAGTCTCCCATCCTGTAGTAAATGCGCCCTCTGCGCTCCACATAGGAGCGCTCGGTCTCCTCGGGCTTGCGCCAGTAACTCTTTATCGTGTAAGGAGAGGAAACCAGAAGCTCTCCCACCTCTCCAGGTCCCACCGGTTCGAGGGTTTCCGGGTCACAGACCTCGCAGATCCTGGACCTCAAAGGATATCCCACATTGGTGGGGGAGGGTTCGCGGTCGAGGCGACTGTAGCTGACGTGGCCTGCCTCCGTGGAGCCGTAAACCTGGTAGATGGGGATGCCGAAGCGTTCTCGCCAACGCCTGAACACCTCCACAGGCAACACATCTCCTCCGCAATAACAGTAGCGCAGCGAACTCAGGTCGTAGAATTCCAGGCGGTCATTTTCCAGGATCATCCTGTAGAGGGCCGGCACCCCGAGCATCCAGCGAACACGATAGCGCCCAATGGCTGCCAGGATCGCATCCACCTGAGGTTGGGGCATGAGGACTACGGTGTTTCCGAAGTTAAGGCCGAAGGCGATGGCGAAACCCTTGGCCATGATGTGGAAGAGGGGATTGACCATTATCAGGACATCCTCCCCCTCCCTGATGTGGCCTGCTGCCACCTCCTCCATGATGTCCCTTATGTAGGAGACCTCTCCCATGTGGTTTCCCGGCACCCCCTTTGGGAAACCCGTGGTCCCTCCTGTGTACATGATGTAAGCGAGGTCATACCAGGGATCTATCCGGACCTCCGGCGGCCGGGGAGGGCACTTGAGGAGGTCCCCGAAGCGGTAAACCTCCTTTTGCCTCCTCACCTTCCCCGAAGGGATCTTGTCGAAGAGACGACCTATGAGCCTCTTATACATCGGCAGGAGTTCGGCAAGGTTGGTGACGATCACCCTCTTTAAGGGCGTTTTCCGCAGGACCTCCTCCACATAGCCGTAGTTGGTGTCCAGGCACAGCAGGGTTTCCACCTCCGCATCCCTGATCATGTATTCAATTTCAAAGGCGGTGTAGATGGGGGAGACCGGAACGACCACTGCCCCTATCTTGTTTATGGCGAAGTTGGCGATCAACCACTGGGGGCAGTTGGGAATGTAAAGCATGATTCTGTCGCCATGTCCAACTCCCAGCTCGTAGAGGGCCGTTGCAAAGCGATCAATCAGTTCCTTTAGGCGTTTGTAGGTGAAGACCTCACCGAGGTAGATCACAGCTGGTCTATCGGGATACCTCTGGCAAATCGCTTCGAAACGACTGAAGGTATATTCGTCCTCAGAATGATCTATTTCCATCCCTTCCAACGCATATGGCCTCTCATCCATTTTCCTGCTCCTAAATTCCGAAATAGGCGGCCTTTACATCGGGATTATCGAGTAATTGCTGTCCACTTCCCTCCAGCACCGCGGCACCATTCTCCAGAATGTAGGCGTAATCCACTATGGGCAGAACCGGTCTCGCATACTGTTCTGTCACCACTATGGTGATGCCCTTCTCCCGCCTGATGTCCTCGATGGCCTCGATCACCACAGACTGCATCTGGGGGCTTAAGCCCAAAAGGGGTTCATCAAGGAGCAACAGCCTGGGTTGGGCCATAAGGGCCCTGCCTATGGCCAGCATTTGCTGTTCGCCTCCGCTTAGGAACCCCCCCGGACGGTCCTTTAAGCGTTCAAGCTGGGGAAAGAGGGAAAAGACGAACTCTAGGGTTTGCTTGGCTTGCTGTGGGGTGGCCAGGTATGCTCCAATTTTCAAATTTTCCAGCACACTGGACTCGGGGAAGATGCGTCGCCTTTCGGGACAGAGGATGATTCCGCGTCTCGCCCGCTCATGGGGTTTCATATGGGAGATGTCTTCTCCTTGGTAGGAAAGTTCCCCGAATATCGAGATGCGCTCACCGCCGCGCATCTCCTCCTTTCGTTTTTTATCTAGGATGATCCCCGAAAGGGTGTACATAAGGGTGGACTTGCCGGCGCTGTTGGCCCCAAACACCCCCACGATCTGTCCTTCCTGGACACGGAGGCTCACATTGTTGAGGGCGAGCATGTTCTCGTAAAAGACCATGAGACCACGGGCCTCAAGCATCATATCCTCTCCGAACCCAGATAGGCCTCTTTGACCCGTGGGTCCTCCACCACCTCTTCCGGGATTCCCTCGGTGACCTTCACCCCGTAATTCAAGACCATGACCCTGTCTGCCACCTTGAAGAGCTCCCTCAGGCGGTGCTCTATCATCACGAGGGTAACCCCTCCTTCGCGCAATTTCTCCACTAAGGGCACCATGCTGGCCACCTCGCTCATGCTCAGTCCGGAGAAGACCTCATCGCATATGATCATCTCGGGCCTCAAAGCCATGCACCTGGCAAGTTCCAACCTCTTGAGGTATCCGGTGGGAAGGGCCGAGGCGGGTTTATAAGGCACATAGGATTCGCGCTCAAACCCTATTTCCTCTAGGA
>CAYVAU010000060.1:0-8086 GCA_964448445.1 uncultured Thermodesulfobacteriota bacterium
CATGGGGGCAGCGTCCCTTTCATCCCGGTCAATGGGTGCCGGTAATCTGGATCGAGCCAGGAAGGCCCTTGGAAATGCCATCGTCTCGACCCTTGTCCTTTCGGCGATCGTAATGGCCCTGGTCCTCCCCCGGGTGGAAGGTCTCTCGCGGATGATGGGGGCATCCCCCGCGGTAATTCCCTTTGTAAGGACATACCTCAGGCTGATCCTCCTTGGGGCCTTTGTGCAATTTTCGCCCATAGTGCTGGGGAATCTCATAAGGGCCGAGGGAAACGCCCGGGTACCAATGCAGGGGATGATGCTTGGGGCAGGCCTCAATATAGGCCTTGATGCACTTTTCATCACCAAGATGGGCATGGGGATTGGGGGTGCTGCCCTTGGGACCGTGATCTCTCAGTCGGTCTCGACAGTATACCTATGCTCTCATTATATCCTCGGGCACAGCCCCTTGGGGCTTCGCCTCCGGGCCATGGTCCCAAGGATCGACGTTCTGACGGAGATATACACGGTAGGATCTGCCTCCTTTGCCAGAACTGTGGCCGGGTCCCTCTCGGTGGTCATCATCAACAGAACCCTCGCCCTCCACGGGGGTGATATGGCGGTTTCGGCCTTTGGGATCCTGCACCGTCTGGCCATGTTTGCCGTCATGCCCTCAATGGCCATAGGACAGGGGCTTCAACCCGTCCTCGGTTACAACTACGGAGCAAGGCGCCCCAGAGAAGTCTTGAGGTCCATATGGTTGGCCTCGGGAATAGCAGGCCTTTGCTCCATTGGAGTCTTCCTTATGGTCTTCTTCTCCCCACAGCCCCTGGTCAAGATCTTTACCGATGACCCCACCCTCATCCCCCTAGCCTCTCAGGCCGCCAAAAAGATGTTTCTGGCCCTCTACCTTGTAGGCTTTTCGGCAGTTGGATCCCTGGCCTTCCAATCCATGGGCAGGCCCCTTGAGTCCTTCATAACCTCCGTCTCAAGACCAGCCCTCTTCATGATCCCCTCGGTCCTGATCCTCGGCCACCTGATGGGAGCCAATGGCGTCTGGCTTTCCTTCCCCTTGGCCGATGTCCTGACCTTCCTTCTCACCTACCTACTCTTGATCCCCCACCTCAGAAGGTTTCGCCTTGAGGCTATGGGCGAGCGTTGAGGGTCTTTCGCGATCCCGGTACAATAAGCGGGAATTCGGGGAGGATCGAAATGGCACTTGACGAGATCTTGATCAGCAGGGCCATTATCGAACGCTATTTGCAAAAATTGCGGGAATCCCTTCAGGTCGATGTGGTCGTGGTCGGAGGGGGACCCTCTGGAATGGTCGCCTCTTACTACCTGTCCTGTGAGGGGTTCAGGGTGGTGCTTCTGGAGAAGCGGCTGAGCCTGGGAGGTGGGATCTGGGGAGGGGGGATGATGTTCAACGAGATCGTGGTCCAGCAAGGGGGGAAGGAGATCCTGGAGGAGCTGGGGATAAGGGTTGAGCCCTTTTCGGAGGGCTATTGGACCGCTGATGCCATCGAGGTTGCCTCAGGCCTCTGCCTCAGCGCTGTACGGGCAGGGGTCAGGGTTTTCAACCTCATAACGGTTGAGGACCTCATGGTAAGGGAAGGGAAGGTCACCGGTGTGGTGGTGAACTGGTCTGCTGTAGGCCTTTCGTCTCTGCATGTCGATCCCCTGACCATAAGGTCGCGCTATGTGATCGATGCTACCGGGCATGCTGCCGAGGTGGTGAGGATGCTTGAAGGGAGGGTCCCGATGGGCCCCGAGATAAAGAAGGAGGCCCCCCTTTGGGCCGAGAAGGGTGAAGAGGCGGTGGTGGAAAACACCAAGGAGGTCTATCCAGGGCTGCTGGTCGCGGGGATGGCGGCCAATGCCGTCTTCGGGGCCCCCAGGATGGGACCAGTCTTTGGCGGAATGCTCCTTTCGGGGAAAAAGGCGGCCCAGATCGTCTCCGAGGGACTTAAGGGATGAGACCCGTGGTCCTAACGGTGGCCGGATCGGATTCGGGCGGCGGGGCCGGGATACAGATGGACCTTGAGGCGATCACCGTCCTGGGGGGGCATGGGGTGTCGGTGATCACGGCCCTTACGGCCCAAAACACCCAGGGGGTTAAGGCCGTTGAGCCCATCGGGGCCGATTTCGTAGCGGCACAGCTTGATGCAATCCTTGAGGACTTCGAGCCCCTTGGGACAAAGACCGGGATGCTTTGGAGCAGGGAGGTGATCCTCACTGTGGCCAAACGCTTCAAGGCCGTGGGGATCAAGAACCTGGTCGTGGATCCCGTGCTCTTTGCCAAGGGAGGCGAAAGGCTCCTTAAGAAGGATGCCATAAGGGCCTTGCAGGAGGAACTCTTCCCTCTGGCAAGGGTCCTAACTCCCAACATCCCCGAGGCGGAAGCCTTAACAGGGCTCCCGATAAGGGACAGGGAAGAAATGCTTCGGGCGGCAAGGAAGTTGCTTGAATTCGGGCCTGAGGCGATCTTCCTCAAGGGGGGGCACCTTGAGGGGGATCCGTGGGATCTGCTGCTTTGGTCCGGAGGTTATCGGTGGTTTCCGGGGGAGAGGTTTCCCAGAGAGGCCCATGGAACGGGCTGTGCCCTCTCGGCTGCCCTGGCGACCTTTCTGGCCTTTGGCCACAAGCTCCAGGAGGCATGCGCCAGGGCAAAGGCCTTCCTCAGCGAAGGAATTGCCCTGGCGAAGGTCCCGGGAAAGGGACGGGAGGTATTTGATCCCCTTGTCCAAATCGAAAGGGAGGCATCCAGATGGGAGGTGGTCGAGGACTTGAGGAGGGCTTATCTTTTGCTTGAAAGGGGCAAGATCGGGATGCTCATCCCCGAGGTGGGTTCCAACCTGGTCTATGCCCTCCGAGGGGCAAGGGATCCCTCGGAGGTGGCGGGGATTGAGGGTCGCATCGTGCGCGTGGGGGATGGGATAGCGAAGGTTGGGGATATTACCTTTGGGGCCTCAAGGCACATGGCCTCGGTGGTCCTCGAGGTGATGAAGTTTGATCCTTCTATAAGGGCGGCCATGAATATAAGGTACGGGGAGGATGTCCTCGGGGCCTCAAGGAAGCTGTCCTTGAAGATGGCTTCCTTCAGCCGCAGGGATGAGCCCCAGGAGATAAGGGAGAGGGAGGGGGCATCCCTGCCCTGGGGGGTTAAAAACGCCCTTGAGTCTTCCGGTACCGTCCCCGACCTTATTTGCGACGAAGGTGGATGGGGCAAGGAGGCGATGGTGAGGGTCCTGGGGAGGGATCCTCAGGAGGTCGTCCAAAAGGTCCTGGCCCTTTCAAAGGAGATTTAAATGGATACCCAAAGGACAAAGGCCCAAAGGGGAGAGGTGACCTCCGAGATGGATTTCGTGGCAAGGGAGGAGGGGATACCCGTCCAGGATCTGATGGAACGGGTGGCCCGGGGGGAGGTGGTCATCCCCGCAAACCGGAACCACAGGGGGCTCACCCCCAAGGGCATCGGCAGGGGCCTGAGGGTCAAGGTCAATGCCAACCTGGGCACCTCACCGGATCACGCCGACCTGGAGGAGGAACTCCTCAAACTCCGGTTGGCCCTTGAGGCTGGAGCGGATGCGGTGATGGACCTCTCAACGGGCGGGAACCTTGATGAGATACGGAGGACCATACTCAGACATTGCCCCGTTCCCCTGGGGACCGTGCCTATATACCAGGCAGCGGTGGAAGCTGCCCAGAGGAAGGGGGCCATTGTTCACATGACCCCAGATGACATCTTCGAGGTCATAGAGCGGCAGGCCAGAGATGGTGTGGATTTCATGACCGTTCACTGCGGCCTGACCTTCAAGGCCCTGGAGAGGCTGAAGAAGCAGGGGAGGGTCACCGGGATCGTGAGTCGCGGAGGGGCCTTTTTGGCCACCTGGATGATTTATAACGACCGCGAAAACCCCCTCTATGAACATTTCGGTCGCCTCCTGGAGATAGCGAAGAGATACGATGTAACCCTCTCGCTTGGGGATGGACTTAGGCCCGGTTCTCTGGCCGATGCCACTGACAGGGTCCAGCTTGAGGAACTCCTCACCCTCGGGGAGCTGGTGGAGGAGGCCTGGAAGGAGGGGGTCCAGGTCATGGTGGAGGGCCCAGGGCATGTGCCCCTCGATCAGATAGAGGCAAATGTAAAGGTCCAAAAGAGGGTCTGCCGGGGAGCCCCCTTTTACGTGCTCGGCCCCTTGGTGACCGATATAGCCCCCGGATATGACCACATAGCCTGTGCCATAGGAGGGGCCCTGGCCGCTTACCACGGGGCGGATTTCCTCTGCTACGTGACCCCGGCAGAACACTTAAGGCTTCCCAAGCCCGAGGACGTCAGAGAAGGGGTGATAGCGGCCAGGATCGCCGCCCATGCCGCCGATTTGGCCCGCGGCAAGCAAGATGCTTGGCAGAGGGACTTGGAGATGTCAAGGGCCAGGTCTTCCCTGAATTGGAAGAGGCAGATGGAGCTCTGCATCGATCCCCTGAAGGCCCAAAAGCTCAGGGCCGAACGGCTCCCCACCGAGCGGGATGTCTGCACCATGTGCGGGAAATTCTGCGCCATTAAGCTCGTCAAGGAATACCTCAGGGGATGAAGGGGATATTTGTTGTGGGAACTGACACAGGGGTGGGCAAGACCCTACTTTCGACCCTTCTTTGCCTTCTGCTCAGGGAACGGGGACACGATGTGGGGGTGATGAAGCCCTTTGAGACCGGTGTGCCCAGGTATAGCGGGATCCCCGTCCCCCAGGATGCCTCCCAGCTTAAGGCCGCCTCGGGCAGCGATGACCCCCTGGAGCTGATCTGTCCCTACTGCTTCGAGGAACCCCTAGCGCCTGCAGAGGCTGCAAGGAGGGAAGGGGTGACGGTCGACCTCCGGAGGGTCCATGAGGCCTTTAAGGAGCTGAGCCGGAAACACGAGGTGATGGTGGTGGAGGGGGTCGGCGGGCTACTGGTCCCCATTGCCCCCGGGGTGCTGCTTCCCGAACTGATAAAAGGATTTGGCCTGGAAATGGTCCTTGTTGGCCGCTCGAACCTTGGGACGATAAATCACACCCTCCTTTCCCTTTATTACTGCAAAAGGGAGCAGATGCCAGTTAAGGGATACATCCTCAACCGACTAAGCCCCGATACCGACCCTTCCGAAGGGCAGAACCCCGTGTGGATTTCCGCCTTCACCGATGTTCCCTACCTTGGAACTCTCCCTTACCTTGGGGAGGTTCATTCACTGCTTGACAGAAAGGAGGTAGTTCTCCCCCTGGTGAAGGAAAGTCTCAGGCTCGAGTCCCTCTTTTCCTTCCTGGGGCTTTAAATCAGACCGTACTTTTTTCCCACCTCCTGAAGTCTCTCCCTGGCCTTTTCTATAAGGGACATGTCAACGCAGAAGGAGAGGCGCACATGGCCAGGCTTTCCAAAGCCACTCCCCGGGACTACCAAAAGGTGATGGTTGTTCTGGAGGTCCCTCACAAAGGCCACATCGTCCTCAACCGGGACCTTCGGGAATACATAAAAGGCCCCCTTGGGCTTCTGGACCTGAAAGCCAGAGTCCACAAGGGCCTGATAGATGGCATCACGGCGCTGCTGATAATCAGAGGGATCGAAGCGGTAATCCTTCAAAAGGACGATGGCCCTCTGCATGAGGGCAGGGGCGTTGACAAACCCAAGCACCCGGTTGGCAAAAATGAGGGCCTCCATAAGCCTTCCGGCATACTCATACTGGGGGTTGACGGCCACAAAGCCGATCCTTTCGCCGGGGATAAAAAGGCATTTGGAATAGGAACGAACGGAGATGGCCGCGGGATAAAGGGAGAAGACGTTTACGGGCTCAAGGCCATCGTAAAGGAACTCCCAGTAGGTGTCATCGGACAAAAGGTAGATGACCCTTTTGTTTTTTCTGGATGCGGACTGAAGGAGCTCACAGAGCTCTTGGAGTTCTTCTTGGGTGTAAACCGCTCCGGTGGGGTTGTTAGGGGAATTTATGATGATGGCCCTCGTCCTTTCGGTTATGGCTTCTTCTACCTTTTCCAAATTCAGGGAAAAATCCTCCTTTGTCTCCACGGGCACCATAACCCCACCGTGGTTTTCCGTGTAAAACTTGAACTCCACAAAATAGGGGACAGGGACGATGACCTCGTCCCCTGGATCTAGGATCGCCTTAAGGGCTACATTTAACCCCCCCGCTGCCCCTACGGTCATCACCACGTGATTTTCGGTGAAGGCCATCCCAGTTTCGGCCCTGAGCCTTTCGGCCACATAGGCCCTGGTCTCCGGGAAACCGTGATTGGGCATGTAACGGTGAACGCCCTTTGCGGGATCCTGGGCCAAACGCATCAGAGCTTCTTTGAAAACTGGAGGGGGTTCGTCCACCGGATTTCCCAGGGTAAAATCCAGGACGCGATCCTCGCCGAATTGGCGCTTCATCCGCGCCGCATCCTCAAACATCCTCCTCACCCACGAAGAACCTTCGATCATCGTATGGACCTTCTGGGATACCGGCATCATCCTTCCCTCCTTTCGAAGTTTTTGCAAAAATAAAGGAGCCATGGTCCCTTAGGCCCATGGCTCCCCTGAGGCCTCCTGAACCCTCAGGGGCCTGGGCCAGCTCTAAAGTAAGGCCACCAATAAAGGGGTGCCATTTCTGCTAAAGCATAAAGGGATGGGAGAAAAAGTCAATAAGTTGCAAAATAAGAGGTTGTCATTGGGGAAGGGTTTTGATAACTTTTAATAAAAAACGGAGAGATGGCCGAGAGGCTGAAGGCACCCGCCTGCTAAGCGGGTATCCCGGCAAGAACCGGGATCGAGGGTTCGAATCCCTCTCTCTCCGCCATCCTTTTTCGCCCAGAAGGGCCGTCATCCCTGCCGCAGGAAGGGGAAGGAGGCTCCTTCCCCTGACCCAAAATTTCCCCAAGGAGCTCCTTCCGGTAAAGGGCCATCCGATGATCTATTATGCCCTGCGTGAGGCCGCCCTCTGCGGGGTGGAGGAAATCATAGTGATAGTGAACCCGAAGAAGCGGACCCTCATCGAATACCTCGAGGAGGAATGGAGGGAAGAGCTCGGGGAGGAGGGGATAAGGCCCCCGAGGCTCAGGCTCCTTGAGCAACCCCTGCCCCGTGGTTCGGGGGATGCCCTCTGGAGGGCGAGGGAATTCCTTCGGGAAGGCCCCTTTCTTTGGATGATGCCGGATTTCGTGCTCTTGGGAGGTCCCCCACCGGCCCTGCAGATCCTCAGGGCCCTTAACCCTTTGGAGGCGAAGAGCGCAGTGGGCGTTATCCGGATCGAGCCGGGGCAGGGGAGGCTCTTCGGCAACGTGGGGATAGTCAGAGGCGTATGGAAGGGGGAGAGGGTCCTTTCCATAAGGGGACTGTCGGGGAAAAGGGCCGAACCCCTAGAACCGAACCGGCCCCTCCTCAAGGCAATAGGACGCTGGCTTCTTCTGCCCAGCATCTTTCCGCTGCTTGTGAAACATCGCCAGCTGGGTCCCGAATGGGACGATACCCCTGCCCTTCAGGCCCTCTGCGAAAAGGAGGAGGTGGTGGGAGTGCTGCTTGAGGGCAGGGGATTCGATGTGGGGAACATCTTGGGGTACCAGGCGGCCAGCAACTTTGGGATATGATTCCCAAATGAAGCCCAACATCGCCTGAAGGCCTTGAGGCCATAAGGGAGGCCTTTGGGGTTTCGGAGCGCACCCTTTCCCAGTGGCAAGAAAAGCTTCGAGCTTCAAGAGGGGACCCCACAGCCCTCATACCTCATGAGCCCATCCCCAGAGGAAACGCCAATCCCATTGGCCAGAGGAAATCACCAGACAAGATGAGGTATGTGCCTATGAGGCTCCCTGAAAATCATCCCGAGTGCCAAAGGTTATGGACCAACCGTCTATGTCAATATGCACTCATCGCCGGGGTCTCCTCCTTCATCAGCTTGTAGACCCTTCTGCAAAGCCGGCGGGCGAGGGCGGTGAGGGCAACCCAATGGGGCTTTCCTTCCCCACGTTTCCGCTCATAGTAGGCTCGGGATTCTGGGTTCAGACGCAATTGGGTCAACGCCAGCTGAAGGAACGCTTGCCTCAACTTGTGGATCAGCTCTGCTTAACTCGGCCATCTTCCCTTC
>CAYVAU010000061.1:0-2349 GCA_964448445.1 uncultured Thermodesulfobacteriota bacterium
AGGCCATGGGCTATGAGGTGGTCTGGGGGCCTTAGGCCCAGGGAGCCTGGGGATCCGGTTGAGGTCGACACCCTCACTGTGAGTCTTTCCCCCCGGCAGGGTGGTTAAGCAGTTCAGTGCCAGGGATGTGGTATCCAGGTGGAATGTGAAAGAGGATCTTCTCCAGTGCGAGTTCTCGTTGTGGGAGAAGGTTTCTTGAGGCTTTACTGGAAACTTACCGTGTTTTACCTTCAAGGGTTCTGGACCAACTGCCTCCTTCCCCCTTTAGTGCTTTTTAACCTATGCAATACAGCGATTTGGCATGTTTTTTGAGTGCATTTATCAATGCAGGCACATGGGGAGGTAAAAGATGAGTGAGGTGAAGCTTTCCTTGTGTATGATTGTGAAAGATGAGGAAGAAGCGCTTCCGGGGTGTTTGGAGAGTGTCAGGGGGCTGGTGGATGAAATCATTGTGGTGGATACGGGTTCCAGGGATCGGACCCCTGAGATTGCGAAGAAATATGGGGCAAAGGTATTTTCCTTCAAGTGGATCAACGATTTTGCCGCCGCAAGGAACGAATCCTTAAGGCATGCAACGGGGGATTACATTTTTTGGCTTGATGCAGATGATAGGCTCCCGGAAGAGGAGAGAGAAAAGTTTTCCCGCTGGAGGGATTCCCTTCCTAGGGATGGAAAGAAGGCCTACTACTTCACGGTCGAATGCCCTGAAAGGGGCGAGGATTTCTTCAGCAGGTTTGCAAACCAAGTGAGAGCCTTCCCCAATCTGCCCGAGGTGCAATTTGTAAGGAGGATCCATGAATCTGTCATCGAGAGCCTGCAAGTTTTGGGGATCCCCATTGAGGAAAGCGGAGTGAGGATCTTCCATGCGGGTTATTCGGACCCCGAAATTATAAAACGAAAGGCAAAGCGGAACTTAAAGATGCTGCTTACCGCCTTGGCGGAAAATCCTAACGATGCCGTCATTCACTGGCACCTGAGCATGACTTACGGGATCCTCGGCAATCACAGAAAGGCCCTGCAACATGCTAAAAAGTTCCTTCAAGAAGGAAAGCTCAAGGAGGAGTGGGAGATAGCGGCGATACTGAACGTCGCCAGGTGCCATTGCCATCTGAAGGAGTGGAATAAGGCGGAGCAGATGTACATAAAGGCCCTTGAGAAGGCCCCCGATGACCCCATGGCCCTCTTTCTTGCGGCGGGCTTTTATCTTGAAAGGGGAAGGGAAGAAGAAGCACTTAAACTCCTTGAGCATTTGAAAGAAACGGGGTTCAGGATTACTCGCGTTCCCTTCCCCGTAATTTATGCAAAATACTTGGCCCATCTCTGGCTGGGGAATCTGTATTCCCTCAGGGGTGACGAAGAACGGGCCCTGGAGGAGTACCTTGAGGCCTCGCGCCTGTCCCCAAAGGGGGAGTTGAGGGGTAAGTATGCCCTCCTGGGGGAGGCGGCTTTAAGGAGAGGGGACATCGAGAAAGCCAAAGAGTTTCTTGAGCTTGCAAAAGCAGAGGATCCCTTAAACCCTGATGTGCTTTCAAACTTGGGGATAGTTTACAGGAGGCTTTCGGATATGAAACGGGCCGAAGAGTGCTTCAGGGAAGCCCTCAAAGTCGATCCCAGCCACTTTGAGGCCCTTTCAAACCTTGGACATTTGCTCCTTTCTATGAACAGGACGGATGAGGCGTGTGGGGTTTTCCTCAAGGCCCTTGAGGAGGACCTTCAGGCAGAGGACCTGCATCTGGGATTAAGCCTCTCATATGCCCTTGAAGGGAAGATAGAGGAGATGATCCCCCACTGTCGTTCCCTTCTGATCTCCCTTGAGCAGCCGATACCTGAGGTGGTTGAGAGCCTTTCGGACCTTGCCCGTCTCTATGAGGAGATAGGGGAGGCCTTGAGAGAGAGGGGGAGGAAATATGAGGCCTACTTGGCCTTAAGGACTGCCAAGGCGCTCTATGAGAAGGAAGCTCTTGTGAGCGCCTAAAGTTCCCCGCCACCTTGCCGAATTTTTATATGGAAGTGGGTGCCCCAAAGCCGCCTGCCGGGTCGGGGGCACCTTTAGGGTGGCGGGGTAGAAATAGCCCGGCCCAGGTCCGAAAGGACCTGGAGAAAGGAGGAGGATTCGGGCATGGCTGTGTTGAAGGTGGCACACAATATCTCGGCCCTTGAGGCCCACAGGTGGTTAAGTATCGCCGATGCAAGCATGGCCAAATCGCTGGAGCGGCTCTCATCCGGCTACAGGATCAATCGGGCCGCCGATGATGCGGCAGGTCTCGCCATAAGCAGCCGATTGAGGGCCCAGATAAGGAGCCTGCAGCAGGCCCAGCGCAACACCGAGCAGGCGATATCGATGATCCA
>CAYVAU010000061.1:2449-7968 GCA_964448445.1 uncultured Thermodesulfobacteriota bacterium
TCCAACCTGGCGGTGAGTGTTGAAAATTACATCGCTTCTGATTCCACCATCCGCGATACTGACATGGCCATGGAGATGATCAACTTCACCAAGTACCAGATCCTGGTGCAGACCTCGATGGCGATGCTCGCTCACGCCAATGCCCTTCCTCAGAACATCCTTGCCCTCATCGGGCGCTAACTCTAAAGGAGGGGCAGGGCTACTGCCCTGCCCCTCTTGAAGCTCTTTGGGGCGCATGATGAAGGTCGAGGGTGTTAACAGGAATGAGAGGCTTTGGCCCCCTGAGGAGGTTGAAGGAAGGGTCAGGGGAGAGAGAAGGGTAAGGGAGATAAGGACTGACGTTTCGCTTGATCAGAAAGAAAACAGGCTTCTTTCGGAAGGCACCAGGGGTAGCAAGAGGTTGCAGAGGGGGGAGCTTGAGAGGCTGAAGAACGAGGTGCAGAGGCTTCAGGAGCTTTTGAGGGAAAAGATCAGGGAGTTCCTTGAGCGACATGATCTCACCATCCGCTATCTCATCCATAGACCTACAAAGTCGGTTGTGACTCAGCTGATAGAGCGGAAAAGCGGAAAGGTGATAAAGCAAATCCCTTCCGAGGAGGCCTTAAGACTCAAGGCGAAATTCGCCGAATTGACGGAAAAATCCCAAGGAGAGGATGAAGGATGACCACAGTAGGACCAACCCAGTACATAAGTGGGCTCGTTTCCTCCCTTGATTGGTCGAACGTGATAGACGAATTGATGCAGGTATACCGCTCTCAAAGGATCGAGCCCCTTGAGGACAGGAGGAGCGATTTCGAGGAGAAGCTTTCCGCATGGCAAGAGCTGAGCAGCAAGCTCTCGGACCTGAAGAATGCCGTTGAGGCCATCTCGGGGGGGAGCGCCTTCTCGGTCTATCAGGCCACGCTCAGTTCCTCGGCAACCGACAACCCCGAGAGCATCCTCACAGTCACCGCCTCTTCTTCGGCCCAAGAAGGGGTTTATTACCTTGAAGTCCTTCAGATCGCCCAGGCTCATCAGATGGCATCCAAGTCCTTTTCCAGCGCCACCGATCCCCTAGGACTTTCGGGAACCGTGACGATAAACGGGGTCGATATAACCGTTGCTGACACCGACAGCCTCTATGATGTGAGGGATAAGATAAATTCCTCGGCTGATGGAGTGGTAGCCTCAGTGCTTAAGGTCTCTGATACAGAATGGAAACTTTTGCTCACCTCCGAAGAAACGGGGACCGCCAATCAGATCACGGTTGATGATCCGGAGGGCCTTTTCGACTTCACCACCACAGTAGAAGCTCAGGATGCCATCCTCGAGGTGAATTCCATACAGATTACCAGGCCCTCAAATGTTATAAGAGACGCAATAGAGGGATTGACGATAAAGCTCAAGCGTGCTGCCTCTGGAACTACAATAACCCTTACAGTTTCTAAAGATCTCGAGGCCATAGAGCAGAACATCCAGCAGTTTGTCGATGCGTACAATGAAGTCCATTCCTTTGTCAGCGATCAGTTCACTTATTCTGAAGGGACGGAAAAGCCCCTTATGGGGGAGGTGACGCTTCACGGCATTCAATCCAACCTTCAGTCCAGAATCCTTCAAACTGTTTCAGACCTCCCTGATGGCTGGAACGCCCTGACTTTCTATGGGGTGAGTTTTGATCGCTACGGCAACCTCAGCTTCGATTCCTCGGAGTTTGAGTCGAAGTTCTCCGAGGACCCCGATACCACCATCCAGCTTTTCACCTCGGTGGCCTCATCCCTTGAGGATTATCTCGATGATGTGACCGATCCCTATACGGGTCTCATAAAAACGAAGACCGATTCCCTCCAGAGCCAGATCGATGACATAAATGAGCAAATTGAGCGCCAGGAGTTCCTCCTTGACCTTAAGCGACAGAGGCTGATGGAGCAATTCATAGCCCTTGAAGATGCCTTAAGCCAACTCAGGGCCTTGAGCAGCTGGCTCAGTCAACAGATAGAGGCGAGCTTTGGCAATTACACCTAAGGAGGTGGGATCATGCAGAAGGCCCTAAGCAGTTACAAGGAGACCCAGGTCATGACCTCCGATCCGCTGAAGCTGGTCGTGCTCCTTTACGATGAAGGCATACGCTACCTTAAGGAGGCCATCGAGGCCTACAAGCAAAAAGATTACGAGAGAAAGTCCGAGAGGCTGATTTACGGGATGGAGGTGATCTCGGAGCTGCTCGCTTCCCTCGATCTGGAGAAGGGAGGGGACATCGCCAAGAGGCTTCAGGCCATTTACACCTTCATGCTGCAAGAGCTGCTGCTTGCCGATGCCGAGGAAAGCATCGAGAGGATAGAAAAGATCATAAAGATGCTTGAGGAGTTGCGGGATACCTGGAAGGAGTTACAAAATAAAAAGGGAGGATAATGGGGCTTTCCGAGATAGAAAGGCTCTTGGAAGAGGAAGAGGCCCTCTTGCAGGCAGGAGAATTTGAATCCCTCCGGAGGGTTAGCAGTAGGCTCAAGGGATTGATGGAAAAACTTGGGGAAATCCGAGGGGAGGACCCTTCGAAGCTTAAGGCCGTCCTTGAGAAGGCAAAAAGGTGTGAAGAGCTCATCCTTCAGGCCATCCGGGACCAGAGGGAGCTTTTGCGGAGGGTTCGCGAGCAGAAGGCTTCCCTGAAGGGATATGTACAAGGAGGGCAGAAGGGGGCCTTCCTCTTCAGCAAGAGATGCTAAGATGTATCCCATCCTTTTCATAAACCAGGTCATAAAGGCCTACCATCAACAGCTCGAAACCAAGGGGAAACCCGCCAGGGTCCTGCATCGAAGATCCACCCTTGAGGTGAAGGATTCCGTCTCCATTTCCAGGGAAGCCAGGGAACTCTTGCGGAAAAGCCGCCTCCAGAAGGCCTAAAGTTCGAGGCCGTTTTTCTTCATCTTGTGAATGAGGGTGGTGCGCTTGATCCCTAGCAGTTTGGCCGCTTTGCTCTTCACCCCATTGGCCCTCCGAAGGGCCTCGGTGATGAGATAGCGTTCCAAAGTACTCACAGCCGCATTGAGATCAAGTTCCCTCAATTCCTCAAGGGATGGGAGCTTGTAGGAACGATGGTTGTTCCTGAACTTCTCGGGGAGATCGCCGGGCTCGACCACCCCTTCGCCCTTCAATACAACGAGCCTCTGCACCAGATTCTCCAGCTCCCTGATATTGCCCGGCCAGGGATAATCGAGCAGCAACTGCATGCTTTCCGGGGAAAACCCTTCGATGTTCCCGCCATAACGCTCGTTATAGATCTTAAGGAAATGCTCAAGCAGCAGTTCTATGTCCTCCTTTCTCTCCCTTAAAGGAGGGAGATAGATGGGGACGACATTGAGGCGCCAGAAGAGATCGGCCCGGAATCGCCCTTTGGAGACCAGTTCCTCCAGATCCTTATTGGTGGCTGCAATCACGCGGATGTCCACCTTCACCGGCTTTATGCTCCCCACGGGCTCAAACTCCCTTTCCTGCAGAACCCGCAGCAACTTCACCTGCAGGGCCGGACTCATTTCCGAAATCTCATCCAGAAACACCGTCCCCCCTTCTGCAGCCTGTAACCTCCCCTTTTTGTCCCTCACC
The DNA here is from genome assembly GCA_964448445.1 of uncultured Thermodesulfobacteriota bacterium. GTDB lineage: Bacteria > Desulfobacterota > B13-G15 > B13-G15 > B13-G15 > B73-G16. The sequence continues at coordinate 6,026 of CAYVAU010000061.1, forward strand.
GCCCCGGTGAAGGCCCCCTTGACATAACCAAACAGCTCGCTTTCAAGGAGCTCATGGGGAATGGCTCCACAATTTATGGTCACAAGGGGTTTATCCTTCCTTCGGCTTTTATAATGGATGGCCCTGGCTACAAGCTCCTTCCCGGTCCCGCTCTCCCCGGTTATGAGGACCGTGCTGTCGGTCCTTGCAACCTTATCGATTAAGGCGAGAACTTCACGGATCTTGGCACTTCGGCCAATGATAACCGGAACCACCCTTTTCCCTAAATTCAGAAGGTGCCTGATTTACACTCTTACAAAAGCAGGATCCATACCACACCAGTTTTTTTACGATTTCCCCCCGGATTGTCAAGTTTTTGATCGTCGAAGTGTCAAAATATTGACACAACCGTGGAGATGGGTTTCATGATAAAGGATTGGGGGGTGGCATGTAAGTTGCGCTAAGGAGGCTGGGAGATAATGAAGGGGCTTAAGGGTAAGAAGCTTTTGTTTGTTCTGTTTGGGCTTTTGGTGATCTTGGGAGGGGCCGGGTGGTTTTTGTTGGGTAGGTCCAAGGGGAAGAATCCCGAGGAGAAGAGGGAGAGGCCCCGGGTTGTCGATTATGTGGCCCTTGAACCCTTTGTGGTCAACCTGAAGGGTGGTTATAACTTCATGAAGGTTTCCATAACCCTGGAAGTTGAGGGAAAGGGAGGAGCTGAAGCCGTTCAGAAGGAGATGCCGGCGATAAGGAACCAGATCATATTTCTTTTGACCGAGAAGACTTTTGAAGAGGTTGTGACGGCTGAAGGAAAGAAGACCTTGCAGAAGGAGATTGCCCAGAAGGTAAATTCCATACTCGGGGAGGGGAAGGTTAAGGTTACGGGGGTTTATTTCACCGAGCTCATCGTGCAGTAGGGGAAAGGACATGGGCGACATAATGGATCAAAACGAGATAGACAAACTCCTTGAGGAGTTCTCCGAGGAGGAGAAGCAGGAGGCCGAGACCTCCCCGGCCCCTCAGCCGGAGGTGAAGGGAGCTGAGCTCCTGAGTCAGGAGGAGATCGATGCCCTGCTTCAGGGGCTTGAGGAGGGGGAGATAGCAGCTGAAGAGGAGGCCCCTGAAGAGGTTCCCGCAGAGGCCTTTGAGCCCTTTGATTTCAGGAAGTGGGAGCTCTTGGAGCTTGAAAAGACCGAGAGCTTGAAGTTGATTTTCGATCGTTTCTCCAAGCAGGCCGGATTCTCCCTCAGGGAGTTTCTGCACATACCCGTTGCGGTTGATCTTTCGCAGTGGAGGGCCGTTTATTTTGAGGACTTTATAAGGAAGGTCCCCCTCCCCACAGGTCTCATCATCCTCAGGGTTGAGCCCGTCAGGACCAGTGCCCTTTTGGTCCTGGATGCCAGGACGGTCTTTTATGCCATAGATGTCCTTCTGGGCGGAGGGAGAAGGGGCAGGGTTAAGGTGGAGGGGAGGGATTTCACCCCCATAGAGACAAGGATAATCAGGCACATTTCGAACATCCTCCTTCAGAGCCTAAAGATGGCATGGGAGCCCGTTTATCCTCTGGAGTTTCACTTAGAGAAGATAGAGCTGAGCCCCGAGCTTGCTGCGGCTTCCTTTGAAAGGGTGCCGATTGTTGTGGCCGACTTCGATGTGGATTTCGGGGGGGCAGCTGGGTCCTTTTCCCTGTGCCTGCCATCGGGGTTGGTTAAGGCCTTCAGAGACCGCATGGCCGAGGGAACGAAGGTAGAAGTTGGTCCTGAGGATCCCCAGTGGAGGTCGCAGCTCATTGAGGCCCTTAAGGAGGTTCCGGTGTCCCTGGAGGTGGAATTTGTGAAGGTGGAGGTGACGGCCTCAGAACTGCTGAAGCTCAAGGAAGGAGATGTGTTCTTTATTCCTTCGAGCCCTGAGGAAGAGCTCGTGGTGAAGGTGCAGGGCATACCGCTGCTTAAAGGTAAGGCAGGGGT
>CAYVAU010000062.1:0-7968 GCA_964448445.1 uncultured Thermodesulfobacteriota bacterium
GTGGTTCTCCTTTCGGAACCCTCAGAGGATTCCCCCCGAGGGGGAGGAAAACATAGTGGCTCCTGCCGATGGCAGGATCATCGAGGTCCGGAAAGGCGTCAGCATGCCCTCGCAGGGGCACAAAGGGTGGCTTATAAGCATCTTCATGTCCCTTTGGGATGTGCACGTCAATCGCGCTCCCGTTGATTGCGTGGTGCGCTCGGTCGATCGCAAAAGAGGACGGTTCCTTCCGGCCTTCAAAGCTCGGGCCCCCCTGGAGAACGAAAGGAATGTCCTTTTGGCCGAAGGGCCCAAGGGGATCCCCATCGCGATGGTGCAGGTGGCGGGGATCCTGGCAAGGAGGATCATCTGCAGGGTCAGGCCCGGTCAGCGCCTGAAACGGGGGGAACCCTTCGGGGCCATCGTCTTCGGTTCAAGGGTCGACCTTTATCTCCCCCTCGGGATCGAGATCCTCGTAGGGGTGGGAGAGAAGGTCAGGGCAGGGGAATCGGTGATCGGCCGCCTGCCCAAGGGAGGTGGAAATGAAGAGAGGTCGCAGCAAGAGGGGGAGGGGCATTCCCCTCTTGCCCAATGGATTGACGGCGGCGAATCTCCTGTGCGGTTTCTTCTCCCTGGTGAATAGCCACCACGGGAGGTTCGGGGAGGCCGCCCTCTTGATCCTCTTTGCGGCCTTCTTGGACGCCTTGGACGGAAGGGTGGCGCGCCTCACCGGTTCCTCCAGCGGCTTCGGGAAGGAATTCGATTCATTGGCCGATCTGGTGTCCTTCGGGGTGGCCCCCGGGTTCTTGCTGTACAGCTGGGGGCTCGAGGGGTCCAGGATAGGTTGGCTTACGACCTTTTTGTTTGTGGCCTGCGGGGCCCTGAGGTTGGCCAGGTTCAACGTAGGGATGAGGGATAGGGGCTCCTTTCAGGGATTGCCGATACCGGCTGCGGGCTGTCTCCTTGCCACCCTTTACCTGTTTTCGGAGAGGGTGGGGTTTGCCCAACAGGTGATGCCTCAGTTGCTCGTCCCCCTTGCCTTCATCCTGAGTTTCTTGATGGTGAGCTCGATTCCCTATCCCTCCTTCAAACAGTGGGAGCCCTTCAGGAGGAAGCCCTTCAGCAGTCTGGTGGCCTTCGTGCTGATGATGGTGGTGCTTCTGTCCGAACCGAAGGTGACCCTCTTCGTCCTCACGGTCTTTTATGTCCTCACAGGGCCTCTGGGAAGCTTGAAGAAGGTCAGAAGGCCGGAACCCGAGGAAAGCTAATGAAGGGAAGGCGGCTCAGGCTCTTCATCGCCCTTCCCCTCCCCCAGGAGATGAGGGAAAAGGTGGCTTCCCTGCAGGACATCTGGAAGAAGAAGGCCCAGGGGGTCAGATGGGTGAGACCAGAGGGCCTCCATGTGACGCTCAAATTCCTGGGGCATGTCCCCGAAGGGGAAATCCAGGGGATAAAGGAGGTCATGGAGAGGATATCCTTGGGCTTTCCCCCCTTTTGGGTGAGGATCAGGGGGGCGGGGGGCTTCCCCTCCCCGCAGAGGGCTAGGGTCCTGTGGATCGGGGTTGAGGATCCTGACGGCAGGCTCAAGGGGGTCTTCAAGGCCCTTGAGAGGGGCCTTGAGAGGCTTGGCTTTCCGCGGGAGGATCGCCCCTTCAGGCCCCATCTGACCCTGGGGCGCGTGAAGGAGGGCAGAAGGTTTGAATTCCTCAAGGATTACAGGGATCTGGAGGTAGGTGTCCTCGAGGTGAGGGAGATGGTATTATTTAAAAGTGAGTTGAAACCCGAAGGGGCGGAATACGAGTCTTTGTATTCCGTTCCTTTTGGAGGGTCCCATGGATGCCGATAGGCAAAAGGCACTGGATTTGGCCCTCTCGCAGATCGAGAGGCAGTTTGGCAAGGGTACGATAATGCGCCTGGGCGAGGGGATGAAGCTCGAGGTCCCCACCATCTCCACGGGATCCCTCGGGCTCGACCTGGCCCTCGGCGTGGGCGGACTTCCTAGGGGCAGGATAGTGGAGATCTTTGGCCCCGAGGCCTCCGGCAAGACCACCTTGGCCCTTCACGTGGTGGCCGAGGCCCAGAAGGAAGGGGGTGTTGCCGCCTATATCGATGCCGAACACGCCCTGGACGTGAATTACGCCCGTGCCCTCGGGGTGAATGTGGAAGAGCTTTTGCTCTCTCAGCCCGATACCGGGGAGCAGGCCCTGGAGATCGCCGACATCCTGGTCAGGAGTGGGGCCGTGGATGTAATAGTCATCGACTCGGTAGCGGCCCTTGTGCCCAGGGCCGAGATCGAGGGGGAGATGGGCGATCAGTTCATTGGACTTCAAGCCCGGCTGATGTCGCAGGCCCTCCGCAAGCTCACCGGCACTATAAGCAAATCCCGGGCCATTGTGATCTTCATAAATCAGATAAGGCACAAGATTGGGGTTGCTTTCGGCAACCCCGAGACCACCCCCGGGGGAAATGCCCTGAAATTTTATGCGTCGGTCAGGATCGACATAAGGCGCATCGCCCCGATAAAAGAAGGGGACACCACGGTGGGGCACAGGACGAAGGTGAGGGTCGTCAAGAACAAGGTCGCCCCTCCTTTCAAGGAGGCGGAGTTTGACATCATGTACGGCCAGGGGATCTCCAGAGAGGGAGAGATCCTGGACTTAGGCATAACCCTTGGGTTCATCGAGAAGGCGGGAACGTGGTATTCGTACGGTGAAAAGAGGCTTGGGCAGGGCAAGGAAAATGCCAAGGCCTTCCTCAAGGGTAACCCAGGGATCATGGCGGAGATAGAGCGAAAGATCCGTGAACATCTCGGCTTAAAGGGTGGAGATGGCGATAAACCTCAATGAGCTGCTTTTGAGGGCGGTAAACGAGGGGGCTTCCGACATCCACCTGAAGGCGGGCCATCCCCCCTTCTTCAGGAAGGATGGGGAACTCACCCCCGTGGAGGACTATCCTCCCCTCAACCCTTCCGATGTGGCCAAGATCGCCTACCAGATGATGAGCGAGAGGCAGAGGGATCACTTCATGGAGCACCACGAAATCGACATGGCCTACAGCGCCTCTGGCATAGGCCGCTTCAGGGTAAATGTGTTCCAACAGCGGGGGACCATAGCCATCGCCCTGAGGGTTATCCCCTTCGAGATTAGGGGATTTGAGGAGCTGAACCTCCCCGTGAGGCCCTTGGAGCGCCTGTCCAGTGAATTGAGGGGCCTCATACTGGTTACGGGACCGGCTGGGTCAGGGAAGTCGACGACCCTTGCAGCCATGATCGATTACATAAACCACCATCGGCGTTGCCACATAATCACCATCGAGGATCCCATAGAATACCTTCATAGGGACAGGCTCAGCATCATCAATCAGCGGGAGGTGGGCACAGACACGGGTTCCTTCTACGATGCCCTGAAGATGGCCTTGCGGCAGGATCCCGATGTGATAATGCTTGGAGAGATGAGGGACTTTGAGACCATAAACACGGCCCTTATGGCCGCAGAGACCGGCCACCTGGTCCTCTCCACCCTCCATACCACCAACGCTGCAGAGACCATAAACCGGATAGTATCGGTTTATCCCCCCCATCACCAGCGACAGGTGAGGGTGCAGCTGGCGAATGTGCTAAAAGGGGTCATCTCCCAGAGGCTCCTCCCGAGGGCAGACGGCAAGGGCAGGGTTCCGGCTGTGGAGATCCTGATCAATACCCCTCGCATAAGGGACTGCATCCTGGACAAGGACCGGATCTTTGAGATCCCCAAGGCCATAGCAGAGGGGTATGTGGCCTACGGTTCACAGACCTTCGATCAGTCCCTCATGTTCCTTTACCGGAAGGGCCTCATCACCCTTGAGGAGGCCTTGAGGCACTGCTCCAACCCCGATGAGTTCACCCTGAGGGTGAAGGGAATCCTCTCGGTGAGCGATATGGGCTGGCAGGAGTTCGAGAGCATGGAGTCGGGGAAGGCCGAGGAGGGAGATGAGGGACTGGAGCAGTGAGAAGATCAGGAGGACCTTCCTCGAGTTTTTCGCCTCAAGGGGCCATGAGGTGGTGAAGAGTTCAAGCCTCATCCCCGAAGACGACCCCACTTTGCTTTTCACCAACGCGGGAATGGTCCAGTTCAAGAGGGTGTTTTTGCAACAGGAAAGGAGGCCCTACAGTCGTGCCACCTCTTGTCAGAAATGCCTCAGGGCAGGCGGCAAACACAACGACCTGGAGAACGTGGGAAGGACCTTGAGACATCACACCTTCTTCGAGATGCTGGGCAACTTCTCCTTCGGGGACTACTTCAAGAGGGAAGCCATTCAGATGGCCTGGGAGCTCTTAACGGAGGTCTTCGGGCTTCCCAAGGAGCGCCTCTGGGTTTCCATCCATTACCAGGACCAGGAAGCAGGGGAGCTGTGGAGGGAGATAGCGGGGATTTCCGAGGAGCGGATCGTCCCCTTAGGGGATGAGGACAACTTCTGGGCGATGGGTGACACCGGCCCTTGTGGTCCATGTTCGGAGATCATCATAGATCAGGGGGAAGGGGTTGGCTGCGGCAGACCCGACTGCAGCCCATCCTGTGATTGTGATCGCTACCTGGAGCTTTGGAACCTGGTATTTATGCAATTTGAACGGAACCGGGAAGGGGAATTGAGGCCCCTCCCCAAACCCTGCATCGACACCGGGATGGGCCTCGAAAGGATCACGGCGGTGCTTCAAGGGGCCAGGGGCAATTTCGATACCGACCTGTTTTCCGGGATCATAGGGAGGATCGAGGAATTGACGGAGGTGACTTACGGGTCGGATCCCCGAAAGGACGTCTCCATCAGGGTGATCGCGGATCACGCAAGGGCCGTGGCCTTCCTTGTGGCCGATGGAGTGCTGCCTTCCAATGAGGGACGGGGCTATGTGCTCAGGCGCATCATCAGGCGGGCCCTGCGACATGGATACCTTCTCGGCCTTAAGGGTCCCTTCCTAACCCACGTGATAGAAAAGGTCAGGGAGAAGATGTCCCCGATTTACCCGGAACTTGAGGAGTCCAAGGGATTGATAAACGAGATATGTCGCAGGGAGGAGGAGAGGTTTGCCGAGACCCTCGAACGGGGTCTCGAGCTCCTGCATCAGCAAATGGAGGAGCTCAAGGAGCGGGGCCAAAGGGTGATCCCTGGCGAACTCGCCTTCAAGCTCTACGACACCTACGGCTTCCCCTTGGATCTGACCGAAGAGGTGGCCATGGAGGAGGGCTTTAAGGTGGACAGTGAGGCCTTCGAGCAATGGATGCAGAGACAGCGCGAACGGGGCAGGGCTTCGTGGCGCGGTGAGATCTCCAGAAGGGCCCTCTCGGGTGTGGAAGGTTTGCATTGCACTTTCGTGGGCTATGAATCCCTGGAGGCGGAGGGGTGTATCCTAGCCATCTTTCGGGGATCGGAATCCCTTGAGGAAGCGGTGGAGGGGGAGGAGGTCGGGGTGGCGACCGATGTCACCCCCTTTTATCCGAAAGGCGGAGGTCAGGTAGGTGACCGCGGATTGATCGAGGGAGAGGGGCTGTTGATGGAGGTCAGAGGGACAGAGCGCGTAGGGGAGTCCATACTGCACCTGGGAAGGATAAGGAAGGGGAGGATCAGGAGGGGACAGGCGGTCAGGCTCAAGGTGGATGTTCCCTTAAGGATGGCAACTGCCAGGAATCACACTGCTACCCATCTCCTTCATGCCACCCTCAGGGATGTCCTCGGAAGACATGTGAGGCAGGCCGGTTCCCTTGTGGAACCCAAGAGGTTGAGATTCGATTTCACCCACTTTGAGGCCCTCTCCGAGGAGGCCCTCAAGGAGATCGAAAGGAGGATCAACCTGCGGATAATGGAGGACCACCCCGTGGCAGCGGAGATCTTGGACCTCGAGGAGGCCCTTCGCAGGGGTGCCCTGGCCCTCTTTGGGGAGAAGTACGGCGAGAAGGTGAGGCTTGTGGAAATCGGCGATGTTAGCAGGGAACTCTGCGGAGGGACCCATGTCGAGCGGACGGGTCAGATAGGATTTTTCAAGATCATATCCGAAAGCGCCGTTTCTTCGGGCGTTAGAAGGATAGAGGCGGTGACAGGGGAGGAGGCCGTAAAGTACGTGCAATCCTTGGAGGTTGACCTTTCCGAGATAGCGAGCCTTTTGGGGATCGAGGGGCAAAGGGTTTCCCTTCAGACGACAAGGGAAAACATAAAGAGGAGAGTCCGGCAAGTCTTGGAAGACCGCAGGCAATTGGAGGAGAAGGTAAGGGAGCTCAGTAGGAGGCTTGCTCGCGGTGCCATGGGGGACCTGGAGATTAAGGAGATCAAGGGGATCAAGGTGGCGAAGATGAAACTGCAGGGCCTTGATCCCGGTGCCTTGAGGGAGACGGGTGATCAGATAAAGGCACGGCTGGGTTCAGGGATTGTGGCCCTCGGAACCGAAAGGGATGGTAAGGGGATCCTGGTCATCATGGTCACTAAAGACCTCGCCCCTTCAAGGCCGGCCAACCAGATCCTGCTGAGGGTCCTTCAGGCAGTGGGGGGAAAGGGAGGGGGAAAGGAAACATTGGCCCAAGGAAGTCTCGATCCCTCCTCTATGGATCTCGCCCTGAGGGTCCTCGAAGAGGTGGTGGCAGAATTCAGCTCTTCTTAGAGGTCTTGGTCAAAAAAGGGGTTATGAGCTGTTTCAGGTCCTTGCCCCCACACTTGGGGCAACTGTACTTTTTCTCCTCGTATTCCTGAAGCCTGAGGGTGATGGTGAAGTTCTCGTTGCACTTCGGACAATGGAATTCGTAGGTGGGCATGGCGCTCACCTCCTTCAGAGGATTAGTTTCCTTACAGAAGACCCGAAGCTGTAGGGGTCTCCCAGGGTATCCCTGAAGAAGGCCTTGCGCATGTAATTTAAAGCCCCCACGTAGAGTTCGAAGCGGCTGGCAAGCTCCTGAAAAAGCATCGCCCCGGGCCTGAGCAATGCCCTATCGAGTTCGCTCACCGACCAGTAAGCCTTGGCTCCTTCTTCCAGGTAATAGTCGAAAAGGGAACGCCTCTTTATGTACTCGGGGAATATCCCCGCCATGAAGAGCACATAATCGCCGATGTGCTTCCTTATCTCCCTTTCCCTCTGGAGGGTCCCGCCACTCAAGGTTATGAGGTTGGCCTCAAGGAGCATCTCGGCAATGGTCTCAAGCCTTTCTCCTCTCTGGTTCCGGAGGGGATAGAGATTTTCGGTGCGGACGAAATAGGTTAACACATCGGCTATGTAATCCGTCACCCGGCCTTCCCTGATATCCAGGTCCCAGAAACTTCTGCGGGCCGCCCAGTGGAAGAATTCCCTTACCCGCTCTAGGTTCTCTCGCTTTTTCACCACATTTAAATTATATCTCCGATTCTGGGGGAAGCAACGAGATAATCCACAGGACCGAAGGCCCGTCCTGGTTCAAAGATATGGGGTCTTTCCCCTATGGCCCAGGGTGGCACCGATCTCCATACCCATGCACCCTCAAGCCCCGACAGTATCTTGACGGGGAAGGGAAAGGTTTGATATAAAATTTGTAAAGGAATTAAGGCCACGAAGGCCTTAGAGAGCAGTAGCTCTGGGCTTTCGTGGCTTTTTTTCTTTTTGTCAGTCAGAGAAGGCAGAAAAATCCATTTTGGGGATGGATTGGAGGGAAAAATGGGGATTGCAATGGTCTTTGGGTTGTTGATTCTCCTGTTCAGCCCTTCCGTTGGGACAGCCTTGGAAGAGGTAGAGCTTGAAGAAGTGGTGGTCACAGCTACAAGGACGGAAAAACTTCGTGCCGAGGCGCCAGCTTCGGTATCGGTGGTAACGAAGGAGGAAGTGGAACGGAGAAACATTCAGGCCTTGGATCAAGCAGTGAACCTCCTGCCAGGGGTTTACAACAAGAGGGACAAGGGCCTTATGACGACAACGGCCCATGTGGCCATCAGGGGGATCCCTGGGGGGCAGAGGACGATGGTGATATTGGACGGCCTCCCCCTCAATTCTCCTTATACAGGCAG
>CAYVAU010000063.1:0-7920 GCA_964448445.1 uncultured Thermodesulfobacteriota bacterium
GGGTTGTGGGCTGCAGATCGGGGCGGGAACGGGGGTGAGGATCCTTCATCCGATGGAGCTTTTGCGGGAGGCCTATCTTCAGGCCTTAAAGAGGGCAGCATAAAAAGAAAGGAGGGGGAAGATGGTGGAGGAAAAGAAGGCAACTCTGGCAGAAGAGCTCTCAAAGACCAGAAGTTACGGTAAGGTCCGGTGTCCGAATCCAGGCTGCGTTGACATAAGGCTCAGTCCAGAGCCCGGTGCCAAGTCCGTGAAGTGTCCGAAGTGCGGTACCGAGTGGAGGGTCGTGTGGCTCAAGCCGGGATTTCCGAGGATAAGGGGTCCTGTATGGGATTCTATAACCCGGAAGATAGAGGAGAGGGTCAAGGAATTGGGCCTTGAATAATCAAGTAAAGGAGGTATAGCCATGGCGTTAAGTAGGAGGATTGCCTATATTGACCTTTCCACAGGTAAGATTGAGACCAGACCCATTCCCCTTGAAATCAGGAGGAAGTTCTTGGGGGGCAGGGGGCTTGATGCCTACCTGCTTTATAACCACGTAGAGGCTGGGGTGGACCCCCTGGGGCCGGATAACGTGCTGATTGTGAGCTGTGGATTCCTCTGCGGCACCCTTGCATCGTCGACTTCCCGTTTTCATGTAATGGCTAGGTCGCCCCTGACGGGGTTTATCGGCAGTGCCAATGGCGGTGGTTTTTTTGCCCCGGAGATGAGGCTTGCTGGTTTTGATCATCTTGTGATCAAGGGGAAGGCCGACAAGCCTGTTTACCTTTACCTTCATGATGGCGAGATAGAGATCAGGGATGCGAGTCACCTCTGGGGGCTCACCGTCACCCAGGCCCAGCAGGCCGTAAGGGATGAGCTCAAGGACAACGACATAAAGTGCATTGCCATAGGCCCTGCTGGTGAGAAGCTGGTGAGGTTCGCCAATGTGATTTCGGGGGTGAAGAACGCCGGTGGCAGGACCGGGATGGGTGCTGTGATGGGCTCCAAGAACCTAAAGCTCATTGCGGCCAAGGGCAATATCGACATAAAGATCGCCTACCCAAGGGAGGCGCTCGAGTACAACAAGAAGTTTGTGGACATCATCACTTCCTCCAAGGTCAATCAGACCATGGGGATTTTGGGGACGCCTTTCATCTGGGGTGCGACCAACTCCTGGGGTGGCGTCAGGGTCAACAACTTCCAGTACAACCAGCACCTTTACTGCGATGATCTTGAGCCGGAGAGGTTCCACGAGATATCGGTTCAGACCTTTGGCAAATATCACATGGCCGGTTGCTTTGCCTGTCAGGTCCACTGCAGGGCCAGGTTCAGGATCCCTGAGGGACCCTATGCGGGTATCTATAACGAGGGCCCAGAGTACACCACCCTCGGGGCCTTCGGTGGGGAGGTCGGTTGCAGGAGTGCCACTACGGTCCTTGTGGGCAATTACCTCTGCAACGAGTATGGGGTGGACTGGCTTGAGCTGGGGAGCCTGATCGCCTGGGCCATGGAGCTTTACGAGAAGGGCATCATCACCACCAAGGAGACGGGGGGAATCGACCTGAGGTTTGGGAACGATGAGGCGGTGATCGAGATGATCCACCATGTGTGCAAGCGCGACAGCTGGCTCGGTGATGTATTGGCTGAGGGAGGCATCAGGGCGGCAGAGATCATAGGAAAGGACTCCATAAAGTACATGATTCAGGTAAAGGGCATGCAGAACCTGCACTCTGACGAAAGGCCCACCCCCTCCCTGGCCCTTAATGTCGCCACCGCCTCCCGGGGATCGGATCACCTCAGGAGCCGTCCGGCCATAGACCTTTATCACCTGCCTGAGCCCGTGTTGAGGAAGATCTATTCCACGCCGATCCCCTACGATGGGCCCCTCAGCTCGGATCACCGGGCATATGAGGGGAAGGCCTGGGAGGTGTTCTGGCAGCAGCAGTGTTACATGGCTGTCGATTGTCTTGGCATCTGCAAGTATCACACGACCTTCCTTGGGGCCACGCATCCCAACTTCGAGGAGTGGCCCAAGGTCATCTATTACAACACGGGGCTTGAGTTCACCCCCGAGGAGCTGTGGGAGATCGCTTGGAGGTGCAACACCCTGGAGAGGATGTTCAACCTCCGCGAGGGCATGGACATAGACGATCCGGCCCGCGGGGACATGCTCAGCGAGCGCTATTTCAACGAGCCCTGCAAACGAGGTGCCCCTGATGTGGTGGGTACAAAGATCGACAAGGAGAAGTTCCTCAAGATGCGCGAGGAGTTTTACAGGTACAACGGTTGGGATGAGAAAGGGGTCCCGACCGAGGAGACCTTGAAGAAGCTCGGTCTGGAAAACGAGCCATCCCATCTACTTTAAAGGAGGGTAGTCATGGCGCAGAAGGCCTTGGTCATAAACTATCAGAAGTGCACAGGTTGCAGGAATTGTGAGCTGGTCTGTTCCGTTTACCATGAGGGGGTGGCCAATCCCTACAAGGCCCGAATCAAGGTGGAGAAGTGGGAATGGGAGGGATTGTACATCCCCGTGACCTGTAGGCAGTGTATCGATGCCCCCTGTATGGCGGTATGTCCGGTGAAGGCTATAAGCCGCGACGAGTCCCTGGGGCGGGTTGTGGTTGATCACGATCTCTGCATCGGCTGCCGTTCCTGTGTCACGGTCTGTCCCTTCGGTGCCATGGGCTGGAATCCCGACACCAAGAAGGTTTATAAGTGCGATCTCTGCGACGGCGATCCGCAGTGTGTGAGGTTCTGCTATGAGAAGGCCGTCGATTATGTGGAGGTTTCCGCAGAGCCCATCCTGAAGAAGCGCGAGGCCGCAGAGAGGATTGCCGAGGCCCACAAGAAGGCGATGGAATTGACCCTGGCCGAGGGCTAAGGGAACAAAGGGGGGGCGCTCTGCGCCCCCCCTCTCAGGGGAGGTGATTTTGGTGGCGGTAAAGGTTCGGTTGCATCCCTTCCTCAACGATGGAAAGGAGGGAACGTTTGAAGTGAAGGGTTCCACTGTTGGAGAGTGCCTGAGGGAATTGGTGGAGCTCAATCCCGCCTTCAGGGGGAGGGTTTTTCGAGAAGGGCGGCAAACTGAAGAACTACATAGAGGTGCTGGTGAACACCAAGACCACCTTTCCTCTGGAGCTTTCCCATCCCGTCAAAGACGGCGATACCCTTGACGTGATAGTCTTCCTTGCGGGGGGATAGCCAAGGGGCCCCTTTTACAACCACCCCAGGACCCTCGATGGAATTCTAGATAATACGATCCGGCGAATCTCAGGTTCCTGGACCTGGAGGGAGGATTAATAGATGTCCTGGCGATCCAGGGCCCTATAGTTGATCGCCTCAAAGAGGTGGTCTTCTGAGATCTCCTCCCTCCCCTCCAGATCCGCGATGGTGCGGGCGACCTTGAGGATACGGTTGAAGGCCCGGGCGCTGATTCCGAGCCGCTTCATGGCCCCTTCGAGCAGCCCCTTTGCCCCCTTGGATAGACTGCAGTAGCGTTTGACCTGTTTGGGTCCCATCTGGGCGTTGCAGTATATCCCTTCCCCTTTGAATCTCTCGCGCTGTATTTCCCTTGCCCTCGTCACCCTTGAGCGTATCTCCTCTGATCCCTCCGAGGGGCCTCCTTCGAGCAGTTCTTGGTACTTCACTGGGGGTACCTCTATGTGGATGTCTATCCTGTCCAAGATGGGGCCCGATATCCTGGATCTGTAGCGCTTTATCTCGCTTACAGAGCACTTGCACTCCCTCAACGGATTACCCCAGTTGCCGCAGGGGCACGGGTTCATGGCCGCGACCAGCATGAACCTTGCCGGATAGGTGATGGATCCCGAGGCCCGCGATATGGTCACCACTCCGTCTTCCAGGGGTCCCCTTAGGGCTTCAAGGACGTTTTTCTTGAATTCCGGGAATTCGTCCAGGAAAAGGACCCCGTTGTGGGCCAGGCTCACCTCCCCCGGTCTGGGATTGTGTCCACCGCCGATAAGCCCCGCATCCGAGATAGTATGGTGGGGACAGCGGAAGGGGCGCTCATTCAACAGGGGCTTTCCCTCAGGCAGAAGACCCGCCACGCTCCAAACCTTGGTCGTCTCAAGGGCCTCCTGGAGGGTGAGCGGTGGGAGGATGCCGGGAAGTCTCCGAGCAAGCATGGTCTTTCCCGATCCAGGGGGGCCTATCATGAGGAGGTTGTGTCCCCCCGCGGCTGCCACCTCCAGGGCCCTTTTGGCCCCCTCTTGGCCCTTCACCTCCGACATGTCCTCCTGCAGGTCCCGATCGGCTCTCAGAAGTTCCTCTGCGGATATCCTGAGGGGAGGAATCCGTAAGCTCCCCTCGATGAAACCTACCGCCTCGGAGAGGTGCCCTATGGGGATGATCTCCAAGTCCTTTACAACCGCCGCCTCACGGGCGTTGGCCTCGGGGAGGACCATCCCCCTGAGTTTCTCGTCCCTTGCCAGAGTGGCCAGTGACAGGGCCCCCCTTATGGGTTTGAGCCTTCCGTCCAAGGACAGCTCTCCTACGAAGAGGTAGCGATCCCTTTTGAAGTTGATCCTGCCTGTTGCCAGCAGCACCCCGAGGGCTATGGGGAGGTCAAGCCCGGAGCCCTCTTTCCTCAAATCAGCTGGGGCGAGGTTGACGGTGATCTTGCGGCTGGGGACTTCGTAGCCCGAATTCCTTATGGCGGCCTTTACCCTTTCCTTGCTTTCCTTGACCGCTGCCTCGGGCAGGCCGACGATATTGAAGGCCGGAAGACCCAGCGAGATGTCGACTTCCACTTCTATCAGTTTTGCCTCTATTCCGTGGATGGTCCCGCTCAGGATCTTGGCCAGCATCGTTTTAGATTTTTACACGTCGAAGGGCTTTTGCAAAGTTGAAGCTGAAAAAGCCTTTGTGCTATCTTTGAAGCCTCAATTCTCCCTTTGTGAGGAAAAGGCAATGGATTACAAGGGGACATTGAATCTACCGAGGACCGATTTTCCCATGAAGGCCGAACTGGTGAAGAAGGAGCCCCAGATCCTCAGGCGGTGGGAGCAGGAGGGGCTCTATCAGAGGATCCTTCAAGCCTCCGAAGGTCGCGAGCCCTTCGTCTTGCACGATGGTCCTCCCTATGCCAATGGCCACATCCACATGGGGACGGCCCTGAACAAGATCCTCAAGGATTTCATCGTGAAATCGAAGACGATGTCCGGCTTTCGGGCCGTTTTTGTCCCCGGCTGGGACTGCCACGGCCTCCCCATAGAGCACGAGGTCGAGAAGGTGCTCGGGCGGGAGAAGGACCGTTTGTCCAAGGTCGAGGTCCGGAGGCGTTGCAGGGACTATGCCTGGGGTTTCATGAAGATCCAGAGGGAGGAATTCAGGAGGTTGGGGGTCTTTGGCACTTGGGATGACCCGTATCTGACGATGCATCCCCGCTATCAGGCCACCATCATCAGGGAGTTCGGGAGGTTCGTCGAGGGGGGTTATGTCTACAGGGGGAAGAAGCCCGTTTACTGGTGTCCGCGCTGCAGGACCGCCCTTGCCGAGGCCGAGGTGGAGTACGGACCCCACAGGGCCCATTCCATCTACGTCAAATTCCCCTTGGTCTCGGAGATCGGCCGCAGGGTCCAGGCCTTGGGTGGCAGGAAGGTCTCCATAGTCATATGGACCACCACCCCCTGGACCCTCCCTGCCAATTTGGCCATTGCGGTGCATCCGGACTACGAGTATGCGGCGGTGGCCTGTGGAGGGGAGGTCCTGATTGTGGCCCATAGGCTTGTCCCTCCCTTGCTCGAATTGATCCAGGCGGAGGGAAAGGTCCTGGCCCTGATGAGCGGGAAGGACCTGGAAGGGTTGAAGTGCAGGCATCCCTTTATAGATCGGGAGTCGGTCATAATCCTGGCCGATTACGTCACCCTTGATACGGGCACCGGTTGCGTCCACATAGCCCCCGGACACGGTGAGGAGGACTACGAGAGCGGGCTGAGGTATGGGCTTGACATCTACGCCCCCGTGGATGAAAAGGGGTGTTTCACGGAGGAGATCCCGGAATTCAAAGGGCAATTCGTCTTTGACGCAGATCCCCTGATCATCGAGAAGCTGAGGAAGGTGGGGGCACTGCTTTTCGCCGACACGGTCGAACACTCCTATCCCCATTGCTGGCGTTGCAAAAGCCCGGTGATCTTTCGGGCTACCCATCAGTGGTTCATTTCGATCGAGCACAGGGGGCTGAGGCAGAAGCTCCTTGAGTGGATCAACAGGGTGAGGTGGATCCCCCAGTGGGGGAGGGACAGGATCTACAACATGGTGGCCACAAGACCCGACTGGTGCATATCACGGCAGAGGGCCTGGGGCATTCCCATTGTGGCCTTTTATTGCCTGGGGTGCCAGGAGGTCCTCCTGGACAGGAGGATCATAGAGCATGTGGCCTCCATTGTGGAGAAGGAGGGGGCGGATGTTTGGTTCCTCTGGCCCGAGGAGCAACTTCTGCCTCCTGGGACCAAGTGCCCTAAGTGTGGGGGGGAATCCTTCCGGAAGGAAGAGGACATACTGGATGTATGGTTCGATTCCGGTGTGAGCTGGGCGGCGGTCCTTGAAGGGAGGGCCGACCTCGGTTTTCCGGCAGACCTTTACCTTGAGGGGAGCGACCAGCACAGGGGATGGTTTCAGTCCTCTCTTATCTGTTCGGTGGCCAACAGGGGAGTTCCCCCTTACCGCTCGGTCCTCACCCATGGGTTTGTGGTCGATGGTCAGGGCAGAAAGATGTCCAAATCCCTGGGCAATGTCATCGTTCCCTCGGAAATCATAGAGCGCTACGGAGCGGAACTACTCAGGCTCTGGGCCTGTGCCGAAGATTACCGCGAGGACATAAGGATTTCGGAGGAGATCCTGCAGAGGCTTGTCGAGGCCTACAGGCGCATTCGCAATACCTGGCGCTTTATGCTCGGGAATCTGTACGATTTCGATCCCAAAAAGGACAAACTCTCAAGGGAGAGGCTGTGGGAGATAGACCGCTGGATCCTGCACCGCTTCGCGGGATTGATCAAGCGGGTGAAGGAGGCCTACGAAAATTACACCTTTCACATCATCTACCATTCGGTCCACAACTTCTCGGTGGTCGATCTGAGCGCCCTCTACCTGGATATCATCAAGGAACGCCTCTATACCCTCCCTGCCCGATCCCCCAAGAGGAGATCAGCCCAGACGGCCCTTTATGAGATCCTCAAGGGATTGATCCTTCTCATGGCCCCGATCCTGTGTTTCACCGCGGAGGAGGCATGGCAGCACCTCCCCAAAGAGGATGGAGATCCAGAGAGCGTCCACCTGGGTATGTTTCCGGAACCGAGGGAGGAGTGGATCGACGAGGAGGTGGAGAGGAGATGGGAGAGGCTTTTGAAGGTGAGGGATCAGGTCAACAAGGCCCTCGAGGAGGCGAGGAAGAGGAAGGAGATAGGGCATTCCCTGGATGCCCTCGTCAGGATCAAGGGGCCAGGGGAACTTTTGGAGTTCCTGAGGAGTTTCGGGGAGGAATTGAGGGAGATCCTGATAGTGTCGCAGGTGCAGCTGCAGGAGGCCGAAGGGCCCCTTTCGGTGGAGGTGGAGAGGGCCAGGGGGAGGAAATGTGCCCGTTGCTGGGTTTATGACGAGAGGGTGGGGGAAGAGGCGTCCTATCCGGACCTTTGTCCCCGCTGCATAGATGCCGTCTCTCAAGGGTGATGAGGAAGGCCCCTTTCCTCTTACCCCTCTTTTTCACCCTGATCCTGGATCAAGTGTCCAAGGCCCTGATTGTGGAGTTTTTGCCCGAAGGGGGATCCTTGGAGCTTTTGGACGGGTTCTTCCGCCTGACCCTTTTGCTCAACCCAGGGGCCCTCTTCGGGGTGGGTAAGGGCTGGGGGTGGTTGTTTTTGGCCCTCTCGGTGGCCTTCCTGCTGCTTTTGCCCTTTCTGCTTCGGGGTCAGTATGGTGCCACCG
>CAYVAU010000064.1:0-7882 GCA_964448445.1 uncultured Thermodesulfobacteriota bacterium
GTTTGACATAAGCGATGGATTCCTCCAGGATCTGGGGCACATCCTTGAGGCCTCGGGGGTGGGGGCGGAGATCCACCTTGACAGGCTTCCCCTGGAAGGCGATTACCTTGAGGAATGCCACCGTATGGGACTGGATCCCCTTGAGCTCGCCCTTTTGGGCGGAGAGGACTACGAACTGATCTTCACCGCGCCCGAGGGGAGGGCGGAGGAGGTGATGGATCTCGGAAGGCAGCTGGGGGTGAGGATCGAGGCGGTCGGCAGGATCCTGCAGGGGGGGATCAGGCTCTTGAAGGACGGACGTCCCTACCCCCTACCTAGATTTACCGGTTACGACCATTTCCGATGGGCAAGTTCTACGTAGCCGATATAAAGGAAAGGGACCTGGTGGAGGCCCCCTTCTTGGTGGCCGACAAGGTATTGGTCACCGCCAAGACGGGGACAAGGTACATAAAAGTAAGGCTGAGGGACCGAACCGGTGAGATAGAGGGTCGCATCTGGGAGGAGGTGGAGGAGAGGGATAGTCTCTTTGAGCGAGGGGACTTCGTGATGGTAAAGGCCGAGGCAGTGCAATATCAGGGACGGCTGCAACTGAACGTGCTCGAACTCAGGGTTTGCTCCGAGGAAGAAATAGCGATTGAGGACTTTATCCCCCCACCGAGGAGGGATCCCCGGGAGATGCTCCAAGAGCTGAAGGAGCTCGCATCCGAGATCGGGGATCCTTACCTCAGGAGGCTTGTGATGGCCTTCCTCCGGGATGAGGACTTTTTAGAGGACTTCCTTCGGGCTCCTGCCTCAAAGGCCCTCCATCATGCGAGGCTCGGGGGGCTTCTGGAACACACCCTCTCGGTGGCGAAGCTGGTGGAGAAACTCCGGGGACATTACGAGGGGGTGGACTGGGACTTGCTCATGGCGGGGGCAATCCTGCACGATGTGGGAAAGGTCAGGGAACTGAAGGGGGGACCGGCCTTCGAATACACCTCCAAAGGGAGATTACTGGGCCATATCGTTCTCGGGGTTGAGATGGTGTCCAAGAAGATCGAGGCCATAGAGGGATTCCCCGAGGAACGGGCCATGCTCCTCAAGCATCTCATCATAAGCCACCACGGCAGACACGAATGGGGTTCTCCCAAAAGGCCCAAGACCGTCGAGGCGGAACTTCTACACCACCTGGATGACTTGGATGCCAAGGTCGAGGGGATCCTGGAATGGATAGGGAAGGGCCAAGGGAGATGGACCGAATTCCACAGGGGATTTGAACGGGCCTTCTGGAGGGGTGATGAACCCGAGGGTTGACATTTGCACGAGGATGAATATACTGTGCTCACTGGCAATTGCCCTTGAAGAAGGGTGGTTGCTGTTAATTTTTTAACTGAGAGGACCTCCGGTCGGTTTCCCGAGATTTCAAGGGGCTGAAACGGGGGTTTGCTTATATTGGGAAGAAGTTAAGGAAGGGAGGGTGAGATCCTTGGGGATTTAAAAATTTAATTTAAGGGGGGTGAAATTGAGGGCACTGGGGAGGCACTTGGTTGTGGAGCTTTATGATTGTGATCCGCAGATCCTCAATGATAAGGAAAGGATAGAGGAGATAATGACCAAGGCAGCGGAGGTCTCTGGAGCGACGATCGTTCAGAAGGTCTTCCACGTGTTCAATCCCCATGGGGTGAGTGGTGTGGTGGTGATAGCCGAATCGCATTTGGCCATTCATACCTGGCCCGAGTACGGATATGCCGCTGTGGATGTCTTTACCTGTGGCAGCAGTGTGGATCCTTGGAAGGCTTACGACTACATCAAGCGGGAGCTCAAGGCCGGGTATCAGAGCACGATGGAGATGTTGAGGGGTGAACTTCCCCAAGGGAGGGGGCATAGGGCTGCTGTTGAGCCCCTTTATGCGCAAGGGAGGGTATGAGGTGCTCTTTTCGAAGCCGGGAAGGTTTTTTCTGACCTGTGGACGAGGGGAGGGGCTTACACCGCTTAACGCCTTCGATGCGGCCCTGTGGGATGCGGGAGTGGGTGACCTTAACCTCGTGAAGGTTTCAAGCATCCTTCCTCCCCGATGTCGCGAAGACAGCACACCCCTTGAGTCCGGCAGCATCGTTCCGGCCGCCTATGCTTACATCATCGGCGATATCCCCGGAGAGGTCATCTCGGCTGCTGTTGCCGTAGGTGTCCCAGAGGATCCCGATAAACCTGGGCTCATCATGGAATATTCGGCAAAGGGCCATCGGGATGAGGCAGAAGCCATAGTCAGGCGGATGGTGGAAGAGGGGATGGCCATGCGTGGAAGGAGGATCAAGGAGATAAAGAGCTGTGCTGTGGAGTGCAAGGTGGAGAGGATAGGAGCTGCCTTTGCCGCAGTGGTATTCGGACCATAGGCCGTTGAAGGTCGCCCCCCTCGTCTTTCTCTGCTGTGATTCCTCCTATTCGGAGAGCCGAACGGTAATTTTGGGTTGTCCCCTCGATCTCACTTCGAGCTTCAGGCCTGGTAGTCGTTTTGCCCCCAATGCCATAAGGGAAGCTTCTTGGAACCTCGAGAGTTTCAGTCCCGCCCTCGAAAGGGATCTGGAGGATTTGTGCATCGCAGACCTCGGGGATCTCGTGCTTTCGTCCGATCCCCAGAGGGCCCTCGAGGAAATCCAGCAGGCGGTCAAGGGAATCCTTTCCGAGGGGAAGGTTCCCGTCATCTTGGGTGGGGAGCACCTCTTGAGCCTTGGGAGCATAAGGGCCTTTGGGGACCTTTATCCTGAAGTGAGGGTTTTACAGATCGATGCCCATGCAGACTTCAGGGACGAGTACCTTGGGACATCCCTTTCCCATGCCACCGTGATGAAGAGGGTTGCAGAGGAACTTGGGCCCGGGAGGGTCTTTCAAGTCGGCGTGAGATCTTGGGATAGGAAGGAAAGGGAAGGGGCAAAGGGGATGGCCATCTTTTTGGGGGAAGATCCCCCTTCGGATCTCCCTCCCGAAATCCTCAGGGGCCCCCTTTATATAAGTCTGGACATGGATGTGCTCGATCCTTCGGTTTGCCCGGGGGTGGGAACCCCCGAACCGGGGGGCTGGAGTTTCAAGGAGCTGCTGGGTTTCCTTTACAACCTGCCCTGGGAAAGGGTCGTAGGGGTGGATGTGGTGGAGCTCGCCCCTCCCCATGATCCCACGGGGACCTCGGCGGTGGTTTCGGCCAAGGTCCTCCGCGAGATCCTCCTGATGCTGGGTGGAGGATGTCGGGCCTTTTCGAACCCTGGAAAATAAAGGGCATTGAGTTCAGAAACCGCCTGGTCCGTTCGGCCACCAACATGAGGCTTGCCGGGCCCAGGGGAGAAGTCACCGAGGAACTCCTCCAGGTGCACCGGAGGCTGGCAGAGGGAGGGGTGGGGCTTTCCATAACCGGCCATGCTTTTGTGGCCCCCCAAGGGAAGGTGAATCCCGGCCAGTTGGGCATATGGGATGACGGCCTCATTGAGGGGTTGAAGGAGTTGGTCGGAGTCGCCCACCGAGGTGGGGCGAGGATCTTTGTACAGCTGTCCCATGGAGGGCCCTTGGCCTTCTGTTCACCCCAGGAGAGGGTCTCACCAAGCCCCTTCAAGGGAGCCAGGGAGATGACCTTGGAGGAGATCCAGGGGATGATAAAGGCCTTCATTGAGGCCGCAAAGAGGGCTCGAGAGGCAGGGTTTGACGGGGTGCAGCTTCATGCCGCCCACGGTTATCTCCTCTCGAGCTTCCTTTCGCCAAAGATCAACAAAAGGAAGGACTCCTATGGGGGTAGGGCCGGAGGGATAAGGCTTTTGGGAGAGATCATTCGGAGGATCAAGGCGGAAGTGGGGCCGGATTTCCCCGTCCTGGTGAAGATGGGCCCGGATAATCCCCCGGGGGGCAATGGCCCGGAAGAGCTTCTGGAGATCCTCAAGGCCCTCGTCCGGGAGGGCCTCGACGGCGTGGAGTTGAGCAGGGGCATTGCTCCTCAGCAGGATATCATAAGGGAGGGCGTCAGGCCCTTTAAAAACGAGGCCTATAACCTCCCTTGGGCCCTTAAGGTCAAGGGCAATTTCCCCGAACTGCCGGTGATCCTGGTGGGGGGCATAAGGAGCCTAGAGTGGGCCGAAGATATCCTCCGGCAGGGCATCGATGCCATCGCCCTCTCCAGACCTCTCATAAGGGAACCCGAACTGCCTTCTCGCTGGATGAAGGGAGATCGATCGCCCTCAAGGTGCATCTCTTGCAACCTCTGCTTCACCATCAAGGATCCCGTCAGGTGTAGGGCGAGGGACCGATGAGGATCCTGCACATCGCCGATGTCCATCTGGGAAGGAAGGGCCGGCAGGAACACATCCTTGAGCAGCTGCGGAAGGTGGTGGAGATCTGCAGGGAGGAGGCCGTGGACCTCCTCCTCATAGCAGGGGACCTCTTCGATCAGGATGCGGTTCCCGAATCCCAGAAGTCCCTCCTGCGGGAGGTCTTCAGGCCCTTGAAGGAGAGGGGCGTTGAGGTGATCGCCATTGCGGGGAATCACGACCGGGGGGTGGGCGATATCGGTGAGGAGGTGGCGTTTCTGGAAAGGCCCGAGCGGCTTCGCAGGGGCGATGTGCTCCTTTACCTTTTCCCCTTCGACCCAGGGGGATCCTGGAAGGACATCTTGCAATCCTTGCCCTTGAGGAGGGAGGCCTCCCATCAGATCCTCGTTTGTCATGCCTCTTACGTTTCCACCCGAAATCCCAGGGTGTGGCAGGAGCTGTCCGAAGAAGGGGCCCTCTTTTTGCCCTTTACGCCTGTCGATCTGAAGGACCTCCCCATAGATTACCTGGCCCTTGGCCATTATCACAATCCCATGCTGTGGCGGGAGGCCGGGATCCTATGCGGTTACCCCGGGACCATAGAACCCCTGTCCTTCAAGGAGGAGGGACCGCGGAAGGCCTTTTTGATCCTCTGCGAAAAAGACCTTCGGGTCGAGGAGATTGAGCTCGGCTGTCAATGTCCCCACAGGACCCTCAGGTGGAGGATCGGGGTGGACGTGAGGGAAGAGGATCTCCCCCAGAGGCTCAGGGAGATCTGCTCAGAGGAGGGACTCTTCAGGGTGATCCTCAGTGGGTTTGTGAGGGACGAAAGGGAACTCAAGTTGCGGGTGGGAGGGATCCCGGATAAGGTAAAGGTGGAATGGCACGTTCAGGATATGGCCAAGATAGAGGCAGATCCCTTGCTTCAGGCCTTCCTGAAGGTCTTCCTCGAGAAGAGGGGCGGGGAGGATAGGTTATTGTCACTCGGTCTGAGCCTGCTTGAGGGCGATGTGGATTAAGGCCTTGAAGACCAAGGACTTCGGCATCCTGGGATCCCGGCACTTTTCCTTCTCCCGCGGCCTCAATCTGGTCTTTGGCCCCAACGAGGCCGGAAAGACCACCCTTTTTGAGGCCATCGAGCAGGCCCTCCTGGGAGTCCCTTTGAACCGCGATTATTCCGGTTCGGCCGAGGTCCTGCTCGTGATCGAGGGGAGGGAGGTATGGGTAGGTCCGAAAAGGGGAAGGCCCCAGATCCTCCGCCTCTCCAAGTCCCTTTTTGAGAGCCTCTATTTTGTCAGGACGGGGGAACTCGCTTTCAAAGGCCAGCGCGAACTCCTCAGGGACTTGAAGAAGAGGCTCCTGGATGTAGAACGGCTCTACAAGGCCATGGAGACCATAGAGAGGAAGCTCGGGCGTGGTTTGAAGCAACTGGGTGTGCGCATGATCCGCCAGGGGGAACTGGAAGGAGCCATAGAGGGGCTGAGGGTTGAGCTGGAAGAACTGGAGCGCAAAAGATCACTGCTTGAGCAAAGTGCCGAGGACCTGAGGCGTCTTAAGGTCCTAAAGGAGGAACAGGAGGGACTCAAGGCCCGGATGGCGGAGTTGGAACAGAAGGAAGAGCTCCTGAGGAAGGCCTCCCAAAAGAGGCAACTGAGGGAACAGTGGAAGCGCCTTTACGGCGAACGCAAAGACCTCCTGACCCTTCAGGAACTTCGCCGCCAGAGGGAATCCCTTTCCCTCTTTGATCCCTCCCTGCTGCGGGAACTCAAGGACCTCCAGCAAGAGGCCCAAGGGTTGCAGGAACGACTCGGGGTTTTACGGGAGAACCTAAGCCAAGTGGAGGAAGACCTTCGCAGGAAATTGCGGGAACTTGAGGCCCGAGGGGAAGAGCACCGGAAGATGCTCCTTCAACGGGATCGCTTATCCCTGCGCCTTGATGATCTCGGGAGGTTGGAAGAATTTGAAGGGCGCCTGGAGGACTTGAGAGAAAGGAGGGAGAAGGCCCTTGGCGAAATCGAGGAGGTGGAAAGGAAACTGCAGGATCAATCCCAGGAGGTGGAGGCCTTAAAGGCGGAGAGGAATTTCCTTCGGAGGAAGTTGAGGCTTGCCCGATGGTTCATACCCTTTGGGATCCTCTTGCTTTTGGCGGGTATCCTCCTCTTGTTGGGGTCCAAGGGACCGTTCCTTTTGGGGCTGGGGTTGGCAGCAGGGGGATTTTTGGGGGTCCTGCTTTCCTACAGGAGGATACATTACCTCAGGGGATTGTCCAAGGGGAAGGAGGAGGAGCTCCGGGGACATGAGGAGAGGCTTCAGGAGCTTGTGGAGGCCAAAAGGAGGGGGCTTGAGGAGATCGAGCAGATCGGACGCGCCGTAAGGGAGGCCCTGGGTTCCTTTGGCCTGAGCGGCGAGGAGGAATTTCGCTTCAGGCTCAGGAAGGCGAGGGAGACCCGGGAAGGGCTTAGGGCCCTCGAAGCCAGGATAGGGGAGTTGGAAAGGACCCTTGAGGAGGGAAAAAGGGAGGTTCAGAGCTTGAGGGACAGGAAGGAGAAGCTAGAAAGGGAGATCGCGGAGGTAAAAGGAGCCTTGGAGCGAATAGAAGGGGAACAATCCAGGAGGCTGAGGGATTTGGGCCTGAGTTCCTTGAAAGAGCTGGAGGATAAGGTCAGCGAGAGGCAAGCGGTGGAGCAAAAGATCTCCCTTCTGGAGGGGAAGGGGGTGAGGTCCCTGCAGGAGGTGGAGAGGGAGATCGCCGAGGTGAACTTGAGGCTGAAGGAGCTCGAGGATGTGCCTGATGAGGTGGAGGGAGGGCGGGAACTCAGGGAGGCTCTCAGGCAAACGAAGGAGGAACTCCTCGGATGCACAAGGGAGATAAGTGAGATTGAGGGGCGACTTTCGGAGAGGCAAAAGGCCCTGGGGATGGGGGAATCGGAGCTCTTCTTGAAGCTGAGGGCGCTGAGGGAGGAACTTTCGAGAAAGGAACGGTTGAGGCTCGACCTCTTCGCCCTGTACGAAATTTTCCAAGAAGTGGAGAGGAGACTCGATCAGGAGCTGATGGAGCTTCTGCGCGGAAGGACGAGGGAATGGTTCGGTTTTGTGGTGGGGGAAAGGGTTAAAGACATCGAAATCGCTGGCAATGACATAAGGGTCGTCATGGATGGGCGGACCCTAGGCTCCAGGGAGCTCAGCTCGGGGACGAGGGATCCCCTTTACTTTTCGGCCCGTGTGGCCATAGCCGAGAGGGTTCGGGGTTTGAGGACCCTTCTGCTCGACGATCCCTTCCTCACCTGTGATCCCGAAAGGACCGCGAAGATGTTGGAAATGATCGAGAGGCTCTCCTCCCGCTTTCAGATCATCCTGGCTACCAAGGACCCCTGGCTCAGGGATGAGGTCTCTCGGAGAGGGGCTACGGTGATAGAGTTGCGCGTCCTGGTTCAAAGAGATGATCGAGGAGGCCCAAGAGAGTGAGGTGGTTTCCTTTAACACTGAACTGTCTGAGATGTATCGAGCCCCGACACCACCTTTACAAGCCCCGAAAATTGGTGTTAATCTTACAAAAGGGCGCCTGTAGCTCAGCTGGACAGAGCAGCGGACTTCTAATCCGCGGGTCGGGGGTTCGA
>CAYVAU010000065.1:0-7660 GCA_964448445.1 uncultured Thermodesulfobacteriota bacterium
TCCCCCAGGAGGGAAACATGCCCCTCAGTTCCTTTATTGCCCTGATGAGCTCAGGACAGCTCGTGTCGGCCTGCCCTTGAAACCTCAGAACTTGCCTTGCAAGGCCCTTATGTACGCCAAGGCCCTTCGGACATCCTCAGCGTATTTGCCATCCTTGGAAACCTTAAGTAGAGCCTCTTCTGCTTCTTCCAATCTCCCCATCTTCAGGGCGCATAGGCCGAAGAGGTACCAGAGATGAGGATCGCTCCGCCTTCTTACTTCTTTCCTGAGGGCTATATAAGCTTCTTCATGGAGCCCCAGGGAAATCTGAATTTCAGCCATCTCCTTCAGCCACCTTTTCTCCCCCGTGCGGGCAAAGGCTTCCTTGGCCCACTTTAGGGCCTCCCCAGGTCTTCCTCCGAGGAGATAGAGCTCACAAAGGGCCCCGGCCTTTCCTTGGACGATTCCTTGGGAGGCCTCAAGCAACCTCGCAGCAGCAAGCCAAAGACCAAGGGCCTTGTAGGCCTCAAGGAGCTGCTGTTTAAGCGTTGGATCTTCTTTGAGCGACAAGGCTACCATGAGGGCCGAGGCAGAACCCAACCTGTCTTCCGATTGTTCCCTGAGGTAGGCCAAAAGCCTCCAATACTCCACCCTTTCGGGGTGAGCCTTCAACAACTTCAGGAGAACCTCCTCTGCCTCTTTTTCCTTTTTCAAGTTGAGGTAAGCCTCAAGGAGGGCCCGAAGCAACATTTCCTCTTTCCTTCCTTCCCTCCGCAATGCCTCAAGGTGCCCGAGGGCTTCTTTCACCCTGCCCGCCTTAAGGAGTGACAAAGCCCCATAGAGCCTAAAAGCAGAATCCCCGGATACCTTCCATGCTCGAAAGAACATACGGGCTGCCTCTTCAAACCTCTCCATCTCAAAAAAGGCCTTCCCGAGGTTCTGGAGAGGAGCCACCTCTGCTGGGGCCAGGGATGAGGCCTCCTGCCACTGGGCTACGGCTTCCTCCTTCTTTCCCAGCTGCCAAGCGAGATTGCCGAGAAAAAGCGAAAGTCCCCAGTCCTTTACCTCCGGATTCTCTTTCTTGAACTTTACAAGTTTCAGATAGGCTTCCTTGACCCTGCCCTTCTCTGATAGCTCCTTGGCCTTAAGGAGGACTGACGAACATTTACCCGGGGAGCAAAGGCCGAAGAAAATGAGGAAGAGGATCGGGACGAAGAAGCGTTCTCTCATGCCTCCCTCAACTCGAATCTTATGGGAATGACAACCCACACATCCACAGGCTTCCCCTTCATGAGCGCTGGCCTGAACTTCCACTTCTTAAGGGTCTCTACTACCGCTTTTTCAAAAACCCCTTTAGGTCTGGCCTCCACAATCCTCACCTCGGCCACCCTGCCGCCCTTATCCACCAATACCCTGACCCGCACCTTCCCCTCTATACCTCTTCTTTTTGCCTCAAAGGGATAAGGGGGAAGGGGCCTGCGGACCGGATAGGGAGGGACGTCCACCTCTTGAGCTTCGTAGATGCGAGACGAGAAAACTCCTTGGGGGGGTGAAGCCTCTTCTGTCCGAAATAGCTCATCGGGTAGGTCTGAACTTAGGGGAAGCTTCAAGTCCCCGAGAAAAGCCATGGGTGGCGGTTCGAGCTTCAACTGTGGGGGTTTTGCCCGTGGGTTGAGCCTGAGGGATACCTCGGGGATCTTTTTGGGTATCTTGGGCAACGGTTCGGGGCGAGGAATCTTCTGTTTTTGGGGTTCCTCGAAACGAAACTTGCTAATCTCTACGGCCCACACCCTTGTTTCTGGAACCTCAGGCCTCCTTTCACCCCTGCCGTTGAGGACAGCAAGGGTAAAAAGGAGAAGGAGGGTCAACAGCACTCCCCCCAGAAATCCAACAGTTCGCTTCATTTTCCTTCCCTCAGGGCTGAAAGGCTCACATTTTCGATTCCGGCAAGCCTCAATTGATCAAGGACCTCTATGACCAGGCCAGTGCTACTATGCCTATCGGCGGCTATGACCACCTGAAGGCTGGGGTTTTCGCCCCTTAGCCTCTCCATGATCCCCCTCAGTGCCCTTGGATCCACCTCCCTTCCCTCCAAAAAGACCCTGTCTTCAGCGGTAACGGCCACAATTACGTTGGGTTTTTTGGTCTCTGCAGTCCTTGCTCGGGGCCGCTGAACCTCTACACCTGCCTCCCTGACAAAGGAAGCGCTCACCACAAAAAAAATCAGGAGAATGAACATCATGTCGATGAGGGGAGCGATATTGAGTTCCATCTCTTCCCTTTGTCTTAAGGTCCTCCTCACCGCACTTCCTCCTGGGCTAATGCCCCATGGACCAGCTCTTTGACCCCCACTTTCGCCTCCTCGGTCCGCTTTCTTAAGAGTCCATAAAAGAACAAACCGGGTATGGCCACTATCAATCCGCTCACGGTAGTTATCAGGGCCTCGGATATCCCTTGGGCCAAGGCCCTGGGGTTTCCCGTGCCATGGTAGGCAATGACCCAAAAGGCCTTATCCATCCCCATCACTGTTCCCAATAGGCCCAAAAGAGGGGCAATGGCTATCAAGGCCTGAAGCTCCCGTAGGCCCTTATCAAGCTCAAGTTCTGCAGCCCTCAGCGCCAGATAGCGAGAGCGCTTTTGAGACCCAAGGAGGGAGAGCCTTTCACAGAGCGGTCGTTTAAGGCCTCCTGCCTTCAGCGAACGAAGTTCCAGGGCCTTCTGCAGGATGATGGCCCACATCCATACCGAGACTCCCAGAATGGGCCACATGAGAGCCCCCCCTTCCTGGACCACCCTAAGAATTTCTTCCACCTTCTCCCTCCATAAACCTTATGAGGATTAAGCCCATCTCCTCTATCTCCACCGAAAGCCTTTCTGCCCTCGAGCTGAAATAGCTATACAAGAACATCACCGGTATGGCCACCACGAGTCCCACCTCCGTGGTCACCAAGGCCTCAGAGATCCCTCCTGCCATGAGCCTTGGGTTGCCAGTCCCAAAGAGGGTTATGGCCCTGAAGGTAGAGATGATGCCGACTACCGTCCCCAGAAGCCCCAGCAGTGGAGCCACAGAACCCAGAACCTTCAGGGTGGGCAAAAACCTCTCCAGCGCCATTCCCTCCCTCAGGATTGCTTCATCGAGCACCGCCTCAAGGACCTCCCTTCTCTGTCCCTTTGCCTCAAGCAACCGCAAAAGGACCTTCCCACAGGGATGCCCCCGGCTTTTGCCAAGCACCTCCCTTAAGCCGTCCCAGTCCTGGTTTTCTACAAGTTTTATGACCCGTTCCCTCCACTCCTTGGATATTTTGAGCTTCCTGAAAAAAATGATCCGCTCAAGGATTATTCCCAAGGCGAAAAGACCGATTAGGACTATGGGGATCACGATGGGGCCGCCCGACTTCAGATGTTCGTAAAGGCCGGGCCTCTCCATCTGAAAGGCAAAGGCCGCTCCATAGGAAGGATCGACATAAAGGTCCCTGCCCTCACCCTTGACAAACCTTCTCACCGTCCGGCGCACCTTCCACGGAAGTCTCCCACCAAGGGCCCTCAGTTTCCCCCCGGAGGCCATAAGGGGTTGCACCTTGCTGCCCTCGATCCAGTAGGCCGCTACCTCCCCAACCCTCAAGACCCTGCCCTTCAACAGTTCTCCTTTGGAGCTAAGAAACTCCTTCTCTACAAGGACCGTATCCCTTGAAAGCTCTACCCCCTGTAGGACCGTCTCGACCAGCCCCTTCAGGTCCTCAATACCGGGGAAGCGACCCTCATCCAGCGCCCTACTAAGGACTTCTTCCCTCCCCTTGGCCTCACCGATGGTAAGGGATTGGTCAAAGTAAGCCTTGAGGTCCTTGGCAAAGCCCCTGATGATCCCCTCTAGGGCCTTCGCCTCCTGCTGTACCTCCTGCTGGGCCCGGAGGACGCGGTCCCGCTTGGCCCGAAGCTCCTCAAAGCGCTGCTCCTCTGTCCTCACTTTCTCCTTCAAGGCCTTAAGTTCCCTCTTCATCCTCTCAATCTCTGCCCTTAAGGCTTGCCTCTCTTTGGCGACCCGCTTCTTCGTTTGCTGAAGCTCAAAGAGGGCCTTTTCCTTTTCAGCCCTTAAGGTCTCCATAGCCTTAAACAGGTCCTGAGCGAAGAGGAGGTTGGGGAGGAGAAGAAGGAAGAAAAAGAACCACCTCATTTCTCCATCTCCCTCAAGGGCAGACGGATAAGCTCTGCCGCCCTTTTCCTCTGGGCTATCTCGAGGAACTTCCTTAACTCATCCTCATAGCCCGGCAGGGGCACCCACTGGTTCCTTTGGGGGTCGAACCCCATGGCCTCCTCTTTATCGAAACTCAGCCAGTAGAAACCGATCCTGCCCAAACGCAAAAGATAGCCCTCTCTTTCCATTCCTCCCACGGAGATCTTCCCCTCTTTGGCCTCCACTGTCCTCGAGTATTCGAGCTCGGCCTTGAGCAGCTCCAGCACCGCCCTGAGCTTGTCGGTGAGGGAAAGGTCAGGATCTCCCAGGACCTGCTTGGTTCTATTAAGCCTTGCCTTTTGCTCCTTTATAAAAAAGGGAGGATCCCGCTCAATGAGGGAAGAGATCCGTTCCAAGATCTCAAACAGGAAAGGCTCAAGATCCTCACGGTATCGCCCAAGCTCCTGCAGTCTCTGCTTCAAGTAGGTCACTTCTTCAGAAAGGTTACGGTTGTAACTTTTGAGCTTTTCAAGTTGCCACCTCAAGACCCGAATCTCTAGCCTGAGTTTGTCCCTTTCCTCGACAAGGCCCTGGCGTTCCTTCTGCCACTTTTGTTCTATTTCCTGTACCTTCCTCCAGATCTCGAGGGCTTCCCTCGCCTCACCTTCCAGTTCTTTGGGACCTTGGGCCGAACAGGGAAGGACGAAGAAAAGCAACAGCGTCAATACCAAAAGACACCTCATCCCTATCCCATCCGCTTTTCTTTTTGCATGTATTGAGTCGCTCAATCCGATCCCCAGGCTTGACTCTTTGTGCACACTCTTTACCCACCCCACAGACTTCAAAGTCGTTTCCTTTGCTTATTTGGAGAAGCGGTTCCTTTATCCATTTTTTACCCTTTTATACCCCTTCCAGGTCGAAATACCAGGGGCATCCTTGGCCCTAACAAATACTCCGGGTGTAAAACGCAGATGATCACTTATCGTCTGGGCGCTGGAACGCTCAATTTCCTCCTTCGTTATAACCACTGTCTCAAGTCTCAACCGGAACATCCTTTAACAAATGGGGAGGCTTTGTAGCCGTCACTGTCATTCCTTCCAGTTTAAATACCCTCTCTTTCTCGGTTTCCTTCTTCTCTATCCCTTTCCACGAAGACCAATTGCAACTCTTCTCACCTCCCTACTGTGAATCTCAAAACTGCCCATACAAAAAAGCCACGAAAGCTTCTGGCTTCTGC
The DNA here is from genome assembly GCA_964448445.1 of uncultured Thermodesulfobacteriota bacterium. Lineage (GTDB taxonomy): Bacteria > Desulfobacterota > B13-G15 > B13-G15 > B13-G15 > B73-G16. The sequence goes on from CAYVAU010000065.1 coordinate 5,388, forward strand.
CTACCAGAGGCCTTCGTGGCCCTTATTCTCCGTAAGCCTTACGCAAATTTTTACACACCCTTTTCCCCCTCTGTCAAGGATTTGTCGGGGTCCAGGGTGCATGGGTACAGACACTTCAATGGAATACCATGTTCTGTATACGATCACGAGACCGTGATACCCACAATTTCTCCTCTCTTCAAATCCGCGAGTCCGTCCTCTGATATCCGCAAAAAGGGAATGGCGGGCGAAGGGAGAGTGGCCAGGGTCAGGGGGGCGTCGGGGAATCGGAATCCGAGTTTCCTGGCCTCCTCATGGATTTCCCTCAGCCTCCGGGCCACCTCTTCGATGGAAAGATCGGAGATCATGCCCCCTATGGGGAGGGGCAATTCCGCCAGCCGTTTTTCTTTGGCCACCAGGACGATCCCTCCTCCGAGTTCGAATACCCGGTTTGTTGCCTGCGCCATATCCTCCTCGTTGGCCCCGACTACCACTACCCCTGCGTTCTCCCATGTAGCGCTTGTTGCCAGGGCCCCATCCTTCATCCCGAGCCCGCGAATGAGGCCGGTGAATACCCTTCCCTGCCAGTTCACCAGTGACACCTTGAGGAGATCCCGCTCGGGATCCGCCTTTATCTGCCCGTCTCGGGGAGTGAGGTCCAGGAGGGCCTCTCTGGTCACAAGCCCCGTAACCTGGTCGATAACCCTCACCTTCCGGACCCCCTTCCCTTTCGCCTCAATGGTGAAATCGGCAGGATCGACTTTGATGCCCCCAAGTCCCTTGCGGGGGAGGCTGACCCTGCGGGGGTTGACCTTCAGTTGTCCCTCCTTCATTATCACGCGCCCGTTGCTTATCACGCATTCAACCTCGATGGTCTTAAGCCCGCGGACTATCACGATGTCGGCCAACTTGCCAGGGGCAATCCCACCCGTCAGGCCGTCCAGGCGGAAATGCTCCGCAGGGTTCAAGGTGACCATCTGGATCGCCGAGAGGGGATCGAAACCAAGATCGATGGCCTTCTGCAGGATGAAGTCCATATAACCCTTCTCGATGATATCTCGCGGATCGAGACCGTCGCTCACCAGTATCATACGCCTGAGATCGATGGACATGTCCTTTATCGGTGCGACCGCTTCCAACTCCCTCCGGATACTGCCTTCACGGACCATCACCCAAAGGCCCATCCTGAGCCTCTCCAGGGCCTCCTGTGCATTCACCGCTTCGTGACATGAGGAAACCCCAAAGGCCAGATATGCTGCCAACTTTCTGCCCCGGCAGCCCGCGGCATGTCCCTCCACTACCTTTCCCAACTGTAAGGCCCTGGCCGAAAGGGCGGGGAAGTGGGGATCACCCCTCAGCACCTCCTGCCAATACCCCTCCCCTACCCCGACTGCCCCTTCTCCCTGCAGCAATTCCAGGAGTTGGTCCACCGTGGGAATCCTCCCTTTGAGGGACCTGCTCAGGGCGATTGATGGAGGGACCGTGAACAGGACCTTGATGGGTTGATCCTTCAAGGCATCGATGTATGACAGCAACCCCTCATATCCCATCGGGAAGGCCAGTTCCATTATCTCGGTGATGATGGTGGTTGTGCCGCTTCTGATGGCGTAGCGAATGAATTCATCGGGAGAGTGGTAATAGACCATGTGGGCATGGGCATCTATGAATCCGGGAACGACGACTTTTCCTGAGGCGTCGATGACTTCCGTTTGAGGCCCGATGACATGATCGACGTCCGGGCCAACGTATGCTATCCACTTGTCCTTGACGGCTATACAGTGGTTGGGAAGGAGCTCACCCGTGTAAACATCGACCAGATCCCCTCCCATAACCACGAGGTCCGCCTCCTCATCTCCGAGGGCCACCCTCATAAGTTCTCTCATCTTTTGGGGTTCAAGCAGATCCCTCACCTTCAACCTCCTTTCTTATCGGATGGTGGGGGAATTTTACCTTTAATTTGGGAACACTTCCACGTCCCGTTTACGGAGACGAAGAATGAAAAACGTCCATCAGGCTCCATCCGGAAATAGGCAGCCCCTTACACAAAGGACAAAAAGGTACTCGAACCCTTCCCCTACTCCTGCGGAAGGGTTTACAAGGAAGGAATTTGTCGGTATATCTTGCAATAGATCAACATAGTTTTGATATGGAGGGAGGGGAAACTCATGGCCTCCCGACTTGGGAAGAGAGGATCTTATTTGATGTCAGGGCAACAATAAAAACCAACAAATAACAAATTAGGAGGTGTTCCCATGGTAGGGAAAACGGTATCGAGAAGGGAATTCTTTGGTGAA
>CAYVAU010000066.1:0-7579 GCA_964448445.1 uncultured Thermodesulfobacteriota bacterium
TTGGGGTTTCGGGAGGTGTGGATTCGATTGTCCTGCTTGAGCTCTTGGAGGAACTCAGGGGTGAGCTTCGCTTGGAACTCTTCGTTCTCCACCTCGACCACGGCATAAGGGGAGAAGAGTCAAAAAGAGACCTAGAGTTTGTGAGGGAGAGGGCCCAGGAGAAGGGGATTCCCTTTTTCTGCAGAGAGGTTGACACCCCCTCTTATGCTAAACAAGAGAAGCTCTCCCTCGAGGAGGCCGCCCGGCAACTGAGGTATTCCTTCTTCGAGGAGGCCATAAGGGAACTGGGACTCGAGAGGGTTGCCCTGGGGCACACCGCCGATGACCAGCTGGAGACGGTCCTCATGGCCCTCCTGAGGGGTTCGGGGATCAAGGGGCTTAAGGGGATGCCCCCAAAGAGGGGACCTTACATAAGGCCCCTCATCAGGATCTGGAGGAAGGAGATAAAGGAGTATGCCCGCAAAAGAGGGCTTCGATATGTGTTGGATTCCTCAAACCTCGATCCCTCCTTTCTGAGGAACAGGATCCGCCTGCAACTTCTGCCCCTCCTTGAGGGGTTCAACCCGCGTATAAGGGAGAGGCTCCTGGAGATGGCCGAAATCCTGAGGGAAGAGGACGAGGCCCTGGAGGATTTCGCCCGAGATCGCTTGGGGCAGCTGGTGCGGGAGAGGGGCGAGGGGTTGAAGCTCGATCTTGAGGGGCTCAGGGACCTCCCCAGGGGGCTTGCCTCAAGGGTCCTCTCTCTGGCCTATATACTCCTTTCGGATCAGGACCTTCCCTACAGGCACAGAAGGGCCCTGCTGGATATGGTCTGGGGAGGGGTCAGGCGTATGGACCTTCCTGGAGAGCTTTTGGCCCTAAAGGAAGGGGATACCCTTTACCTCGGCCCCGAGCCCAAGGTCCGGACCATCGAGGAGAAGGTCCTCCTGATCCCGGGGGTCACGGTCCTTGAGGGGACGGGGATGGCGATCGAGGCCGAAGTCCTGGAGGGACCTCCCGGGCCACCGTCCCCTGAGCTCGCCTATCTGGATCTGGACAAGCTCCATCTGCCGCTGACGGTAAGATCCCCGAGGGAGGGCGATAGATTTGTCCCTTCGGGGATGAAGGGGAAGAAGAAGCTTCAGGATTTCTTCGTCGATCTGAAGGTCCCCAGGCACAGGCGCCCCCAGATACCGGTGGTTCTGAGCGGAGGGGAAATCTGTTGGGTTGCCGGAATGAGGGTGGATGAGCGCTTCAAGGCCACCGCTGAGACCAAAAGGACCCTGCTTTTGCGCCTCACAGGGGAAACACCGTGACCTCTTCCCCAGCCCCAACCCCCTCGCTCTCAAGTTCTATCCTCAGGAGCGCATCGCCCTTGACCAAGGGAAAGAGGGCCCCGGACTTGGCGAAGATGGGCTCTACCCAAACCCCCTCGCCCTCCCGCTTGATCCTGACCCTCACGTAATCCTCCCTTCCGGGAACCGAAGGGATGTTCCTTCTGGCCCTCGCCCGAAGCCACCAGCGGAAGGGCGGAAGGAAGGGGACCTCCCCTGAAATCCTCCTCAGGAGCGGGACCACCAGGACCATGGCCACTATGGCGCAGGAGGCAGGGTGTCCCGGGAGCCCCCAGATGGGAAGGTCGCCCTTTCTGGCCAAAAGGGTGGGTTTCCCTGGGCTTATGGCCACCCCGTGGACCAGGACCTCTGCCCCCAGCTCCTCAAAGGCCGAAAGGGTCAGGTCCCTTGTCCCCACCGAACTCCCCCCCGATACCAGGATCATGTCGCATCCCTGCCGGATTCCCTTCCTCAGGGCCCCGAGCAGTTCCTTCAGTTCATCGCGGCAGTGACCAAGATAAAGGGGATCTCCCCCCTCCTTGAGCATGAGCCCCATGAGCACATAGGAATTGGAATTGCGAACCTGTCCCGGTTGAGGGATCCGATCCAGGGGCACGATCTCATCCCCCGTCGAAATGATCCCGACCCGGGGGCGCTTAAAGACCTTAAGGTGTCCGTGTCCAAGGGTGGCACAGATGCCCAGGTCCTGAGGCCTTAGCCTCCTCCCCTTCTGTAGCAGGACCTCACCCCTTCGGAAGTCCTCTCCCGGGCGCATCACGTTCTCCCAGGGGGAGGCGGGCCTTAAGACCTCCACTTCCTGGGGACCGAGATGTCTGGTGTACTCGAGCATCACGACGGCGTCGGCGCCTTCAGGGAGCATGCCCCCTGTGGGGATCAGGGCGGCCTCCCCCGGGCCGATGCCGAAAGCCGGGGGCTCCCCCATCTTCACCTCCCCCACCACCCTGAAGGGAACGGGAGAGGAGGGCGAGGCCCCGAAGGTATCGGTTGCCCTGAGGGCATAACCGTCCATTGTGGAGCGGCAAAAAGGGGGAAAATCCTCCTCGGAGGAAAGCGGCTCCGCCAGGACCCTGCCCACTGCCTCCTCTATGGGGACCTCTTCGGTGGGGGTTGTCCCGAAGTACTCAAAGGTCCCAAAGACCTCCTCTACGGTCTTGACCTCGAAGAACTCCATCAGAGGACCCGGACCCGATCCCCGACCCTGACCTCCCCTCCTTTGATCACCCGGGCGAATCGTCCCTCTCTGCTGACTATCCAAGGGCGTCCGGAAGGTTCCAGCTTGCCCTTGCCGATCTGAACGATCTCCACCTCCGCCTCCCCTATGGCGAGCCTCCTTCCCACCCTGAGTTCCTCCAGCGGGATGCCCGAGATGGTGATGTTCTCGCTGTACTCGCCTTCCTGTAGCGATTCCAACACCTCCTTAGGGGCCAGGACAAGGGCCTCGAGGGGAAAGATGGAGAGCTGCCGTTCGGTTCCGGCATGGGCATCTCCCAAAAGGCCAACCCCCTCCTTCAGGACCCCTCGGCCGATGTTCCGCTTTGGTATGCCCCTTTCTTCGGCCACATTCACTGCGACCACTTCCCCGATCGCCCCTTCTGCCCTCCAGTGTCCGCTTTTGCCCCCCGACTTTTCCAGCAGCCTGAGGCTTCGCAGGACCGCCCTGCGGTCCACGGCCTTCACCATGTCGTAGACGGTCAGGGCGGCTACAGCCGCCGACACCAGGGCCTCCATCTCGGCCCCGGTCCTTCCCCAGAGCCTGACGATGGTCTCTATCCTGAGGATCCCCGCCTCGGGTACGGATTCAAACCGAACGGCCGCCGAGGAGATCTCCAAAGGGTGACAGAGGGGGATGAGGTCGGGGGTCTTTTTTGCCGCCATGATCCCGGCGATGCGCGAAACCGCCAGCACATCCCCCTTCTCTATCTCCCCCTCCTGGATCATCCTCAGGGTCTCGGGGGCCATGGAGAGAATGGCCTCGGCGCGGGCCTCGCGCAGGCTCACCTCCTTTTGGCCTACATCCACCATCTTGGCGCGACCCCTCTCGTCCAGGTGCGTGAACTCCATCCTAACCTCCTATCTGGTGCATACCCCTCTGACACTTCCTGATCCTGAAGCCATCCCTCACACCTATAAAGGGTTTCTTATCCAGGGCCTCCTTAAGGGCCAAAAGGATTCCCTCCTCTCCCATAGTTCTCAAGTAAGCCTTCAGATCCACCTCCTCGTCCGAGAACAAACAAGCCCTCAGTTTCCCATCCGGGGTCAGTCTCAGGCGGTTGCAGCGGGAGCAGAAGTGGAAACTCAGGGGGGAGATCAGGCCGAGTTCGCCCAGCGCCCCTTCGAGCTTGAACCTCCTGGCGGGGCCATCGAACTCCCCTGAGGGGATGGGGATGAGCCTGCCCAGGTGGCTCACCCGCTCAAGGATCTCATTGCATCCTATAACCCTCGACATCTCCCACTGGTTTTCCCCGACGGGCATGAACTCTATGAAGCGCACATGAAGGGGCATCCTCAGGGTCAGCTTGACGAAGTCCTCTATCTCGTCGTCGTTGAACCCCCTCATCGCCACAACGTTGATCTTGACAGGCTCAAGCCCTTCCCTCAAGGCGGCCTCTATCCCCCGCCATACCTCCCTGAAGGCATCCCTCTGGGTTATCAGGGCGAAGCGCTCGGGCCTGAGGCTATCAAGGCTCACGTTCACCCGCTTGAGGCCGGCCCTCTTCAGGTCCCCAGCGAACCTCTCAAGCAGCACCCCGTTGGTGGTAAGGCTTATGTCTTCTATGCCCTCTACCTGTGCTATCCCCTCGATGAGCTCGGTGATCCCCCTCCTAAGGAGCGGCTCCCCTCCCGTAAGCCTCACCTTCCTTATCCCATGTTCGGCCAGGACCCTCACAACCCGTAGGATCTCCTCAAAACTCAGGAGTTCCCCATGGGGTAGGAACTCCTCCCGACCCAGGGGCCTGCAGTACTGACAGCGGAGGTTGCAGCGGTCGGTGACCGAGATCCTCAGGTAGTTGACCTTTCTGCGATAACGGTCTTGAAGCTCCATAGTGAGAATTGTATCATCAGTGGGTCCTCGTTGGAATGGGCATGAAGGCTGTAATCCTTGCCGCCGGACAGGGGAGGAGGCTTTCGGGGGAGGGGGTTTTCTTCCCCAAGGTCCTGGCGAAGGTGGCCGGAAGGGAGCTGCTTTACAGGCACCTTAAGCTCTTGAGGGAGAGGGGGGTTGAGGAGTTCATCGTGGTGGTCAACCCCTGGACGAAGGGCCCTATCAAGGATGCCCTCCTGCGGTGGGGTTTCCCCTTCAGGCTTGTGATCAACGAGAGGCCGGAACTGGGAAACGGCTACTCCCTGCTCCAGGCCAGGGATTATGTGGATGGGGCCTTCTTCGTGGTGATGGGGGATCACGTCTACGAGGAGGCCTTCCTGGATGAGGCCATCAGGGGTCAGGGGCTCATTGTGGACCGGAGCGGGGAGTTTATAGACAGGGATGAGGCCACAAAGGTGATCCTTCGGGACGGGAGGGTGAGGGACATAGGGAAGGATGTACCCGGTGAGTGGTATGACACGGGGTTTTTCATCCTGGACAGGGAGATCTTCGATCACGCCGAGGCCGTGCTCAAGGAGAAGGGCAAGGTGGAGATGTCCGATGTGGTCAAGAGGGCCGAGCTGCGGGTCACCGAGGTCTCGGGACGCCTGTGGCTCGATGTGGACACCCCTCAGGACCTCAAGCGCGCCACAAGGTTCATAGTTCGGAGGTCGGTCAAGCCCACAGGAGACGGACTGATCTCCAGGGTCATAAACAGGAGGCTTTCGCTCTTGATATCCGAAAGGCTCGTGAACCGCCTAAGCCCCAATCAGGCCTCGTTGCTCTCCACCCTGGTAGGGCTCCTTGCATCCTTGTTCGCCTCCATCAGCCCCCCCCTGGGAGGGGTGCTCTATCAGGTCAGTTCCATCCTCGATGGCACCGATGGGGAGATAGCGCGGTCCTCGATGAAGGAATCGGCCTTTGGGGGATGGATGGACTCTATCCTGGATCGGGTGGTGGATTTCTCCTTCCTGCTCTCCCTGGGCCTCTTCCTTGGACCCGGGGTCTCATGGCCTGTTGTGGCATTGGCGATCTTCGGCTCCCTCATGGTCAGCTACACCAGTGAGCGCTACAGGGCCGCAACCCAGAGGGACCTCTACGAGGATATCCCGCTACTCCTTCGGATCGGCGGAAAGAGGGATGAAAGGATCTTCCTGGTGATGCTCCTCTGCCTCCTGGAGATGATCGAGGAGTGTCTTTGGGCGTTGGCCCTTTGGACCAACGCCCGCTTGCTGGCAGTCCTTTTCCTGGTCTGGAGGAAGGGAAGGAAGGGAGCCTGAGGCCTATCTCTCCCTCTCCCCCCTTATGAATTCCTCGACCATCTTCTTGGCTTCCCAGTCCGGATACTGGATCGGCGGGTGTTTCATGGTGTAGGCCGAGATCGAGTAAAGGGGCCCACCTATGCCGCGGTCCCTGGCGAGCTTGCAGCACCTTATGGCATCTATCATGCTGCCGGCGCTGTTGGGGGAATCCTCCACATCGAGCTTGGCCTCCACATACATCGGCACATCGCCGAACAGCCTCCCCTCGATCCTCAGATAACATATCTTTCTGTCCTTGAGCCAGGGCACCCAATCGGATGGACCTATGTGGATGCAGTCGCCGTTCAGTTCGTAGGTGAGCATGGAGGTAACGGCCTCGGTCTTTGAGATCTTCTTGCTCTTCAAGCGGCTCCTCTCCAGCATGTTCAAAAAGTCGGTGTTTCCACCGAAGTTCAGCTGATAAGCCCTGTCGACCTTCACCCCCCGGTCGGCGAACAGCTTGGTCAGGACCCGATGAAGTATCGTGGCACCAAGTTGTGACTTTATGTCATCTCCGACAACCGGGATCCCTTCCTTCTTGAAGCGTTCCGCCCACTGCTCATCCGAGACGATGAAAACGGGCATCGCGTTTATAAGGGAGACTCCCGACTTCAGACAGGCCTCGGCATAAAACCTCGCGGCCATCTCGGACCCAACGGGCATGTAGTTTATGAGGACATCAGCCTTCACATCCCTGAGGACCGAAGCCACGTCCTCCAGCTCGTCTTCTTTCTCATCGGCAAGCACAAAGGTCTTCTCCATGGGGTATTCGGCCATATGAGGGGCGACCCCATCCAGGACCTTCCCCATCCTGACCTTCACCCCGAGCTGGGGGACTTCGGGCTCAAAGACCGTCGTGCAGTTGGGGGGTGAGAAGATGGCCTCAGAGACGTCTTTGCCGACCTTGCGCGCATCCACGTCCCAGGCGGCCACGATCTCGATGTCCCAAGGCTTGTAACCGCCGATGTCCTCATACATCAGACCGCTGACGTCCAAATGCCGCCTCTTCTTGTAGTAATAGATCCCTTGGATGAGGGAGCTTGCACAATTGCCAACACCAGCTATAGCCACCCTTACCTTTTCTCCCATGTCCTCCCTCCTTAAAGCAGTTTTTGTCACTACAAACCCAGGGAAAAATAGACATAAAAAAACTAAAGAAACAGGTGCCCTTTTTCAAGCTCAAGACCCCCATTGTCGCCGCTAACGGATCCTTTAAAAGCCCGTTTTTGATTGACACAGGGGGTACCTTCGTCGAAAATATCCCAGATGTTTCCCATCAAGGACACGATCCCGCACAGGGAGAGTCCCTTTGCCACATGGTTCCTTTTGGCCTTAAATGCCCTCGTCTTCCTGTTCGAGCTCTCCTTGTCCCCTCGGGCCCTTCAGCTCCTCTTCTTCGAGCACGGAATAGTTCCCCTGAGGTTCACCGATCCGGGATGGGCCCTAAGGTGGGGCCTCTCTCCCTACAATCCCCTTCCCCTCTTCACCTCGATGTTTCTGCACGGGGGTTGGTTCCACTTCATAAGCAACATGTGGTCCCTCTGGCTTTTCGGGGACAATGTGGAGGACCGGATGGGCCACTGGCGATTCCTGGTCTTTTACCTGCTCTGCGGGGTGGCCGCAGGCATAATCCACATTGCCTTCAATCCCCGTTCGTCCATCCCGACCGTCGGTGCCTCTGGGGCCATAGCCGGGGTCATGGGGGCCTACATGGTCCTATTTCCCACCTCCAGGATCATCACCCTGGTTCCGGTGTTTTTCTTCTTCCCGATCTTTCTGGAGATCCCCGCGGTGTTCTTCCTCGGGCTGTGGTTCTTAAGCCAGTTCTTCTCGGGGGTCTTCAGCCTCCTGGCCCCCGGGGG
>CAYVAU010000067.1:0-7505 GCA_964448445.1 uncultured Thermodesulfobacteriota bacterium
TTATCTTGAGCCCGAAGGAAAAGTGGCCCGGATAAGCGGGAAGATTGTCCTTGACAGCCTTGCAGCAAGGTACTCCCTTTACCGCTTCCTGAAGGAGAGTCTTACAGAAAAGGGATTTATCCTTCAAGCTGAGAGATGGAATCTGATGGAGGGTAAGTTTGAGCTCGAACTCGTCTACCAGCCTCAAGGAGTTCTGCAAGAGGGAATTAGATAGGGCCCTTTTGATCTTTTTGGTGGGATTCTTTTTGGCCATGTTGGGGATTTCGTCTGTCATCTACCTCAAACGATATGATCGAGCCCTCTCAGAGGCCCTGAGGGGACTCTCCGATATCCAAGAGGCCCTTTGCAAGGTCGATGTGGAGTACGAGAAGCTTAAGGCCTTGCCCGTGGTTCCGGTTCCAGGGACCGATACCATGCGGGTTATGGCCGATGCCCTTGATAAGTTGCGTTCCTTGGCAGAGGAGGTGAGGGTCGATATTTCCGATGAGGCCTTTGGTGTAGAAGTTTCAGGCGAGGGCGATTTTCAGGTAGTCGCCGAGATCCTCGACCTTATTGAGGAATCCACCCTTCCGGTGTACCTGATCAAGGGTCTTTCCCTTAAGCCCAGTCCCTTGGGTGTGAGATATCGGATAAGTCTTCGGGCGGTTTTGCCCAGGGGCGATGAGGATTAGGATTGTCTTTCCGTTCCTTTTGCTGGTATCCCTTTGCCTGCCTGTGGTGGCGATGAAATTGAGCCTACCCCTTGGGTTCCATGGGAAATGGTCCCTGGGGGAGATCCAGGACCTTTCGGTACCTTTGCCCCCACCAAGATCCAAGGGCAAATGGGTGTTGCGGTCGCCTTTCAGGGAGGCCCAGAAGGAGAAGGCGTCACTGGTGCCCCCGTCGGTGACCTTTATATATTGTGGAAAGAGCAATTATGCCATTGTGAACGGCCAGATAGTGAAGGAAGGGGACAGGATCGAAGGATGGCAGGTGGTGAGGATAGAGCCAAACCGCGTACTATTCAGATATCGCTCGGGGGAGGAAAGATGGGCAAGGCTTTCCCTTTTGCCTTAGGGGTCCTTTTGTTGCTCTGCGGGTGTAAAGGTGCCGAGATAAAGCGCGAGGTCCGGATACCCAAGATTCCAGAGCCCGTGCGCAAGGGGATGCCGGAAAAGAAGGCGTTGCCGGACTTTAGGTTGGTCACCGAGGATGTAAGCCCCCTGTCCACCTGCATCCTTTCCCTCAACATGAGGGCTGTGCCCCTGAGGGACGTCCTGTTTGTGGTGTGCAAGGATGCGGGTTTGAACTTGGTCTTTGAAAAGGGAGTTGATCCGAGTGTTCCCGTAACGATAGTGCTTGAGCGGGTTACGGTTGGAGATGCGCTTGAGGCCATCTTTTCGGGCTTGGATTATTATTACGAAATCCGGGGAAACCTCCTTGTGGTCAAGGCCACCGATACCGAAGTCTTTCGCATACGGACCATCCCCATACAGCAGGATTATTCGATGACGGTAGGGGGAGATATCCTCGGCACGGTCATGGGCAACCTGCAGGCGGAGCAGGTGAAAGGAGCGATTTCCAGGTCGGAGAGGGCCGACCAGAAGGCCTACAAGTTTTGGGATGCAGTAGAAGAGGCCCTTTCTTCGATGCTCAAAGGCCCAGGGGAGAGTTTCCTCGTCAACAGGATGACGGGCACCATCATGGTCACGGCCACCAAATCCCATATGGAGAAGGTGAGAAAGTTCGTCGCGGAGCTCAACGAGGCCCTTTCCAGACAGGTGCTAATCGAAGCAAAGGTCATCGAAGTCAACCTGCATAAGGCCTTTCGATACGGTATTGACTGGGGGTATTTTAGGGAATGGAGCAAGGCGAGCTGGACGTGGAGTGTCGAAGGTGGGACCACGGACTTCACCAAGGTGATACCCCCCAATTCGCCTTTTTCGGAGCTGACCCTACACTTCTGGAAGACCGGCAGGGACATCCAGGCGATCCTTCAGGCCCTTTCCGAGTTTGGGGACGTGAGAACCCTCTCCAATCCGAGGGTGAGGATCACCAATGGACAGACCGCCCTTTTGACCGTGGGCAGAAATATTGGCTTCATATCGAAAGTGGAGACCACCGCCACGGAGGAGATGGGCGTCACCTATACGGTGGAGACCAGCAGCCTCCTTTCGGGGATCATGATCGGCATTGTCCCTTATATAGGAGAGGACGGGGAGATTTCCCTCACGATCACCCCAATAGTTTCCAACCTCGTGGAATTGAAGGAAGTGAGCCTCGGGACCCACGGGACCCAATATATGGTCCAGTTACCCATCATGGACTTGCGGGAACTGAGCACTACGGTGAAGGTCAAAGACGGTGAGGTACTCATAATTGGCGGCCTGATGAAAAGGGAGGAGAAGGAGCGGGTTTACGGTGTTCCCCTCTTAGAGGACATCCCCCTTTTAGGAGAGGTCTTCAAAGGGAAGAGCGTTCAAAAATTTACAACCGAACTTGTCATCATCCTGCAGCCCAAGGTGGTTTCCTGATGCGACTTGGAGAACTTTTGATTTCCAAAGGCCTCATAAACGAGGACCAGTTGAGGATTGCCTTGAATGTACAGCGACTGACGGGGGCGATGCTGGGGGAAGTGCTTGTGGGGCTTGGTTTCCTTTCCTCTCAAGACTTATCCCAATGCCTTGCAGAACAACATGGCATGCCTTACATCGATCTGCGTCAGGATATAAATATCCCTGAAGAACTCCTCCGGAGGTTTCCCCGGGAGCTGACCTCACAGGCGGGTTTCCTCCCCTTAGGTGAGGACGAAGAGCTCCACATAGTTGTGACTGAACCCGCCAATCTCTTGGCTTTGGATGCAGTGCAGGAACGGAGTGAAAAGCCCGTAAAGGTCTATCTGACCGATAAAGAAGGCTTCTGGGAGGCCTTCGAGAAGGCTTACTACTTTCTTGAAAATCCAACCGAGAGGCTGATCGATGAGGCCAACAGAAGATCCGCCTTCGGTGTGCCGAGCGACCTGATCCCCCAACTGGTGGACGCCCTGATCAGGGAAGGCATAAGGAGGAAGGCCACCGATATTCACATTATGGTTACAGAGCCGGTACTGAGCGTGCTTTACCGCGTCGATGGCGTACTTGAATATGGCTTTAGCCTCCTCAAGGACTTCTCCTCCGCTGTGATCTCTCGCATCAAGGTGCTTTCGAACATGGACATCGCCGAGCAGAGGATCCCTCAGGACGGTTCCTTTGAATTCGAGTTTCTCGGAAGGAGGTATGAGATCAGGGTCTCGACGATACCGACCATCCAGGGCGAAAGCGCGGTCTTGCGGATCCTGTTTGGAGGGTCTTCCGAGCTCTATCGCCTGGAGAGACTCGGCTTCGAGAAGGATATGGTGGAGGGACTGAAGGCCTTGATCAGGAAGCCTCACGGGATAATCCTCTGTGTCGGCCCTACGGGTTCGGGAAAGAGCACCACCCTTTATGCCCTCCTTAAGGAGGTCGACAGGACCAAAAGGAGTGTTATAACCATCGAGGATCCGGTGGAGTATCGGCTGAACTTCGCCAAACAGAGTCAAATCAACGAAAAAATCGATTATGACTTCGCCTTTGCCGGCAGAAACTTCATGAGGCACGATCCGGATATCATCCTGCTGGGCGAGATAAGGGATGAGGAGACCGCAAAGGTGGCAATAAGGGCATCCATCACAGGACACCTGGTCCTGAGCACGTTGCATGCCAATGATGCCGTTTCCACTATCCCGAGGCTCCTTGACCTTGGGACTGACAGGTTGCTTCTGAGCACATCGTTGCTTGCCACCCTTTCTCAGAGGCTCTTGAGGAGGATTTGCCCTTACTGTAAGCAAGAGCGAGAACCCGAAGACAGAGAGAGGGAGATCATGGCCGCTTACGGGCTTAGGGCGGAACGCCTTTTCTTTGGCAGAGGGTGTAAGTTTTGCAAAGGATCGGGATACCTTGGACGGATGGCGATAGGGGAGCTGATGGTAATAGGAGATGACATAAGGGACATGATTTACAAAGGGGCTTCGATCACCGAGCTGAGAGATGCCGCCTTAAGGGCCGGAATGGAACCCTTGAAAAAGGACGGCTTGAAGAAGGTCCTTAGAGGCTTAACGACCATCGAGGAACTGGAGCGGGTGGTGGGATGAGGCTTTACTTTTATCGGGCCCTAACCCCTGAGGGAACCACAGTAAGGGGCCTGATTGCGGGGGAAGACGAGCGAGAGGTCAGAGAACTTCTCGGGGCAAAGGGCCTTTATCCCTATGGGCTTGTGGAAGTGCCTTCCCTTGTCGGCTTCCCTCTAAGGGGACTCTTTCGCCCGAGGGTGGACAGACAGGAATTCATTGACTTCGCCCGGAACATGTCCCTCATGATAAGGTCGGGGATTCCCGTAATTTCAGCCTTGGAGTCCCTTTCGGAAAACGTTCGGACCCGTTCCCTGAAGAATTCCCTCAGTGAGGTTACTGATCTCGTCAAGAGGGGGTTGAGGTTAAGCGATGCTTTACAACTTCACCGCGACATTTTCCCCCCGATCTTTCCAAACCTCGTCAGGGTGGGCGAAGAGGCCGGTAACCTGGATAAGGTCTTCCAGGATATAGCCGATCACCTGCAGAGGATCCAAGAGCTTGTAGCGGCTATCCAGAGGGCCCTTCTTTATCCGATTTTTGCCCTGGTGGCAAGCATGGGGGCCATCTTCTTCTGGCTGATCTATGTGCTGCCCAAAGTGGCCTCCTCCATGAGGGACATGGGCGTTGAACTTCCCCCTATCACCCTCTTGATGGTGACCTTTGGTGAGCTCCTGAGCAGATTCTTCTGGACGATACCCTTGGTAGTATTTGCCCTCTTTGTGCTCCATCAGCTCATCAAGGACCGTCCCTCAATAAAGAAGATCAGGGACAGGCTCCTGCTGAAGCTTCCAGTGCTCAGGACCATCATCCTTTTGCGATCCCTTTCCATCTTTTGTGAACAGATGAGGATCCTGCTTGAAGCGGGGATCTCCATCGATACCGCCCTGCAAAGGGCAGCCGATGCAGTGGGCAATGAGGTCATGAGAGAGGCAATCCTCGGCGCCAGGGAAAGGATACTGCTGGGCGAAAGGGTTTCCAAAGCCCTCCTGCAGGCAGGGATATTCCCCTCCATGTTGATAAAATTCGTAGACGTCGGCGAGACCACAGGGCGCCTGGGCGAGGAATTTGGCTTCCTTTCGGGGCATTACATCGAGAGGCTTCAGGATTATTCGGCCAGGCTAGGGAAGATTGTTGAGCCGGTGGTGATAAGCGTCCTAGGGATGTTCTTTGCGCTGGTAATGGTCAGTCTCTTTCTTCCCGTCTATGATATGATCTCGCGAATCGGGATGGGCTGATGCGCGATATCTTGAGCTTTTACAACCTGAAGGAGGATCCCTTCAGCATAACCCCAGATCCCGAATACTTTTACCCCACAAAGGTGCATGAGCAGGCCGTTGAGGCCATACATTACCTGGTGGAGAAGGGAGAGAGCTTCCTTTTGATCACGGGGGCCCCTGGAACTGGAAAGACCACGGTCATAAAAACATTTTTGGCAGACCTCAAGGGAATCACCCCCATAGTCCTCTACAATCCCACCGTAAGTCCAGAAGAGTTGCTCGAACACATATGTCGCGAAATTGGACTCAGGAAGGGACGGTTGGGAAAGATCGAGATACTGGAGAGGTTGAGGAACCTGCTTCTGGAGAAGAGGAAGAAGGGAGAGCGCTTTGTCCTCATCATTGACGAGGCCCAGGATATGCCCGATGAGACCCTGACCGAGGTGAAACACCTTTCAAACCTCGAAACCGATAAGGAAAAACTCCTTCAGATCGTCTTGGTGGGGCAGCCGACGATGGAACGCAGGCTGAAAGATCCCAAAAACCTGCAGTTGGATCAGAGGATAAGCCTTAGAGTAGAGCTGCTGCCTTTGAATCGAGAGGAAGTCAGGGATTTTATAACGTACCGCGTGAGGAAAGCCGGTAACACCTCCCTGAGTTTCGACAAAGGGGCCATAAAACTGATATGGAAGGCTTCAAAGGGTATTCCGCGCCTTGTAAACCTCATTTGTTCAAGAACCCTCATGATCGGCTACCTCTGCAACTGCCAGAAGATGAAAAAGGCCTTCGTCAAGGCTGCCTTAAAGCACCTCAATATCTGAAACCCAACCGTCTGAGTCCTTCCTTCCCGGAGGGATCTCCCAGCAGGGAGAGCTTCTTGTAAAGCTCCCTCGCCCCCTCCAAGTTCCCCTCCCTCTCCATGAGCAGGGCCAGGTTGAAGAGGGCATCGGGGTTGTCGGGATCGCGCTCAAGGACCTTCATCAACACCTGCTCTGCACGCGCAGCATTTCCCTTTTTTGCCAGCGCTACGGCGTAATTTATGAGGAAACCCGGATTGTCAGGGCTGAGAGAAAGGGCCCTCTGGAGGAACCTCTCGGCCTCTTCGAAATCGTTCAACCTCAGGTACAGGACCGCCACCCTGTTCAGGACGCGGGGATCTTCCCGAAATTCCAGAAAGGCCATATATTCCTCTATGGCCTTGTCATACTCCCCCCTCTGTTCATAAGACCTCGCCCGCCATAGATGCTCCAGCCCTTGAGGAAAGGGCTCATGTCTGTCCGCTTCCTTTTTGTCGGGTTCGGGCCTTTCTTCCCCTTCAGGCTCTGCTTTCCGTGAGGCTTCCCGCGGCACATCGCGCTCCACCGGAGGAACCTGTGAGAGATCCGAGACAGAAGGGTTGGCTTCAGACGCTTGAATATCCGAGGGCCCCATCCCTTCTTCCGTCCCTGTCGCCACAGCCGATTCCACGGATTGCTCCCTTGGTGGGGATGGGACCCGGAGGTGAGTCCCCTTAAACCAGAGAAGGACGAAGATGCCAAGCCCCAGAAGGACCACCGGAGGCACAATGACGATGGCCCTTCTCCTTCTCCTCACTACTTCAACAAGCCCTGGCGGAAGGGACCTTTCTTTTTGAGGGTTCACTCCACTAAACCCCTTGCAATTGTGTTTTCGTTATTGTAAGAAAGAGTTTAGAAAGTTTCAAAGATCTTTGAGAGGAGGAGGGAGATGAAAGAGAGGGGCTTTACCTTAGTGGAACTTGCCATTGTGTTGGTTATTATCGGGATCATTTTGGGGGCCATCCTGAAGGGCCAGGAGCTCATAAATAATGCCAAGATGAAGAGGTTTTATAATCAATACAAAGAGCAGGTCGCTGCTTTCTACACCTACTATGACAGATATGGGAAGTTTCCCGGCGACGACAACTTGGCTACAAGCAGATGGAGTGGCACGGAAGACGGAGATGGAGATGGGCTGATTGATGGCGGTTTTGAGTGGAGATGTACCGATACCAATGGTGATGAATCATGTGTGGCGTGGGAACATTTGAGGCTGGCGGGAATTATTACGGGTTCTGGAAGGACAAATCCTCAAAATGCATACGGTGGGGCTATAAGTGTTGCCTACGGTACTCTTCATGGAACTTCCGCAAATTGGGTGGGTTT
>CAYVAU010000068.1:0-7477 GCA_964448445.1 uncultured Thermodesulfobacteriota bacterium
GTTCGTAACAATACTGGACCCCACGGCCCCTTGCCGAGGTTAGGAAGGTCGCAATCCCTTCTTTTTCAGGTCACGTTCGTAACAGGGAGGAGAGAAATGGAAAAGATTATGAAGTGGGGGGCTTGTCGCAATCCCTTCTTTTTCAGGTCACGTTCGTAACGCAGCGTGAAGCCATCATGAGGAACTTGAGGAAGGCTGTCGCAATCCCTTCTTTTTCAGGTCACGTTCGTAACTCTACTACTCTTTCAAAGAAGGTCTACGACCGCAAACAACGTCGCAATCCCTTCTTTTTCAGGTCACGTTCGTAACCCCTATTCTTTCAAGGAATTAAAACTGACGGGGTGGTCGCAATCCCTTCTTTTTCAGGTCACGTTCGTAACAAGAAAAGAAAAATAAAAAGGGGATGGGGAGACACCTCAGTCGCAATCCCTTCTTTTTCAGGTCACGTTCGTAACGATGAGGAATTGGCAATCCACACTATCTCCTCTCTTTGTTGTCGCAATCCCTTCTTTTTCAGGTCACGTTCGTAACTGCCCCTCTCCGATTTCCTTGTGATTTCAAGGGGTTAGAAAGAGGGGTCGGCCTTGTGAAAGCCTGTGCAAAAGTTTCCCTCTCCTCTGCATAAAACCATAAAGAAGGGATTGCCAAATTGTCAAAGAGCCCTTTTCATTCCTTTAATCCGTTCAAATTTAATTTTATCAAAAAATTAGAAATCCAGCACTTCATGTGCACTCAGGGAAGAGGAACTTTCACTCTCAGGATCTTTCCACGGCGCATTATCTTGAAGGACAGTGTATCCCTGTTGGCGTTTTTCCGTACAAGCTCTTTGAAGGTGGCAAGAGAAGCAACCCTCTGGCCCTCCACTTCGAGGATCACGTCTCCCTTCTTAAGGCCTGCGTCTTCGGCTGGGCTGCCTTCCTTTACGGCCACAATCAAAACGCCCGTTGAGCTTTCGAGACCAAGAGCTGAAGCTATATCTTCTGTTAGGGGCTTTGCCTTTATCCCTATATTAGGTTCCAAATTCTCTGCAGCAGTTTGCTGGTGCCTTTTTTCCAAGG
The DNA here is from genome assembly GCA_964448445.1 of uncultured Thermodesulfobacteriota bacterium. Lineage (GTDB taxonomy): Bacteria > Desulfobacterota > B13-G15 > B13-G15 > B13-G15 > B73-G16. The sequence continues at coordinate 1,059 of CAYVAU010000068.1, forward strand.
CTTCAAACTTTTTGGAGGCAAAAAGCATCCCCTCGATGAGATCCAAATATTCCTTTTCCATCCTGCCGTTTGAGGCAAGGGCGTATTCGATGGGATACTCCCCTAACAGAGGGGTTCCCAAGCCCTTTATCTTCACGTTCACAAAAACCCTCGTCGAGTTTTCGGAAAGGGGCTTTATGAAAATGCTTCCCTTCACACTACCCCGGTGCCATGCTACCAGGGCCGGCCCGCCCATGATGAACCTGGGGAGGATGTTTCCCGAAAGTTCCCTCTCCACCACTATGAGTCCACTTTCCTTTTCGCTGAAAGTAATGACTTCCCCCGCCCTGGTGAGCCCTTCTATGGTGCTGCGCCATACCTCTTCAAAGGGTCTGTCAAAGTCCCTGTACTTTTCAATGGGCTCTTTCATCCGGGGAACGGTGGCACAGGCTGTAAAGAATGCGAGCAGCAGAGAAGCAGCCATAAGCCTTCTCATCGCCTCTCCCCCTTTAGTTCCTTAATGTATTCCTTTATATAGCGGATTCGCTCCTGCGTATGGGGGTGGCTGCTGAAAAACACCCCAAGAAGATCGGCCTTTCTTCCCTTCTCTTTCTCTTCCCACAGCCTTTCCAGAAACGAAATCATCGCCTCTGGCCTGTAGCCAGCCCTGATCATGTATTTTACGGCAAGGTAATCCGCCTGTCGTTCATAATCCCTGCTGTAACCCATCAGGAAGAAAACAGCAGCAAGCTGTGAAAGATCGCCAGCCCACGAATACCCATACGCCTCGCTGGCGACAAGTATCGGAAACAGTATGGCAGTTGCATAATTCACATTGCGGAATTGCTTGACAGCATGTCTGGCACATACATGCCCGAGTTCATGGGCCATGACCCCCGCAATTTCGTCCACATTCTTGGCGAATTTGAGCAATCCTGTTGTGACATATATGTAACCACCGGGACCGGCAAAGGCGTTGACGATGGGGGTGTTGAGGATCCGAAAAGTGTACTTCAGATGAGGTCTATCGCTGACCTTGACCAGGGAGGTGCCGATTTTTGTGATCTTTTCGTATAGCCAGGGATTCTCACTGGGCAAAAGCACAATGAAGTCATTCTGGATGGCCGCATCCACGTAGTGTCCGAACTCGATCTCCTCTTGCTCTGAAGGCAAGCCGAAACCTTTCTCCGGCTCTCCCTTTATGGCCACCCCCGTGCAGGAGCTACAGAGAAAGGACACTGCCACAGCCATGAGCAGGAGAAGGGAGTGGGTTTTCGGTATCCAGCGAAGAAGGGTTTCCTTCAGCCAGCCTCTTAAAACCCTTAATGTCTCAGATTTCCCTCGGCAATTGAGGAACTTCAATATCCACCCCCACTTCTTTTGCAGCGCTCTGGATAAAGCCTACGAGTGTGTCTCGAACGCGGTGGTATTCCTCCTCCGTGAGGGGCAAAAGCCCGTGGGCTAGGATGGAGTAGTTCCGCCGCCTCAAGGCATCGAGCATCTCTCCCTTCTGCTCCTGGAATAGAAGTCCTACCGGGTCCTTGAGGTCGGCCAGAAGTTCGTAGTCGAGGACGAGCCCCATTTTAAGCATTCCCCTTTCGGCGTAAGGACGATATTTATCCCTGAGTTCCTCGGGAAGGCTTTCCAGAGGCAGCTTGAACCCCTGTCCCATCTCCTCGCCCTTGGGTTCCTCTCGAGACAATATCTCCCTTAAGCGCAACTGGGCGAAAAGCTCAAGCGCCCTGTACAGTCTCGCCACAGCGTCATCAAATCTCGATTGAGCAGCACGGCGTTCGGCGTTCCTGAGGAGGTCTCCCACCTTTTCGTAGCCACTGCTCTTTTTGCTGCGACCTAGGATGCGTTCAAGAGCAACTTTGTGCTTGACGAAATCCCTCGCGAAGGGTTCAAGCAATCTGTATGCCTCCTCGTGATCGAAGCGATCCCATGCCTCAAAGGCCCTGGCCAGGTTGTAGATGTGCAAAAATTGGTGTTTCCGCCTTTCGGAAGAAAGGGGGCGTTTCATGATCTCAGAGGCGAGCTCGGCGGCCTCGGCATAATCGTAACGGGAAAGGCTCTTGTTAATGGCTTCAAGGACGTGATCCGCGATCACCTCCCACTTGTTGACCAGCGTGGGGACATCACCCCCCTTGACCTTTACCAGGTCGACCCGCGGCCCTGTGTTCAGTTGTAATTCCCAGTCTTTTTGGATCATGGCCACAAGGGCCAAGGCCACAGACATCGTCTTTGTGCCCCCCGTGTAGTTGGCAACGATGCGGGGACGCTCGGCACCGAAGCGATCCCTGATTTCCTGGGCAAGCTCCGTAAGCCTGCCGTAACAGTGGGCAAGGCTATCGGGATCCTCCACCTCCCACTTGTGGTAACATCCCTTATCGAGACCTGCCTGATGGACGATACTGGGATGGGTGACCTTCCGGCCATCACGGTATTCCACACAGGGCTCCCCTGGTCCGTCTACCACTTGGTGGCTTCCCTTGCTGCCGGACGAGCAAACGAAATAGACGAAGTCCGGCTTCTCCATCTTTATGGCGTTTACCAAGGGTTCGCAGGAACCGCCCACCGTGAGGATGAGAAGGGTCATGGCTTTTCCTCCCGGGCTCTTTCGTTTAAAGAATTAACTCGCTAATGGCCGAAAACAACTCCCTCAGCTTCCTCTCGATCTTGCTCCGCACAAAGCCCTCCCCATGTCCGATGTAGCCGTGACAGATTTTGTTCCTCAAATCGGCTATCTGATTGTAAACGCGGGCACATCTCAAAAATTCCTCATCTGGCACAACCATCTGCTTTCTGGCAACAGCATCAAGCGTGGGGGTCAGCCGTTCCCTAAAGTCCCTTCCATGGACTATGCAAGTCCCTTCGTACCTGCATTTTCGGTCCTGACAGCCACTCCAGCGGTGACAGGCCCAGCTCACAAGGGCCTCTCGCAGGTTTATGGCTGCAGAGGTGAGGCGGCCGAGCTTCATGCAGTGCTCAGCATACCTCAATTGCATCTCCCATAGGGGTCGTTCGGCCAGCTCACCGAGGCCCTCAAGATCGGCCTTCAGGGATTCGAGGAATGGGACAAGGTATGGGTAACTGCGGTCAACCAAGGGAAGGAATTCCTTAGTCCTCTCAGCGATTTCTTCGGCCTTGCGGGCTATCCCTGGGGTGAAGTTTATCGAGAGCTGGGCATCCAGTTCCTCCAGGCCCTTAAGTATCCCCTCGATTCTGACCAGTTCAGCGGCTTCCCTGATAAAGCCCCTTCTTCCCAGATCATTTCTCACCCTTTCTACTTCTGCCCTCATCCTCGCCACACCCACAGCGTGCATCGTTTCCCGGAAGGTCTTGGCATTCACCACGGTCTCGAAAAGCGTGAGAAAGGGCTTTAGGTTCAAAAACTCCGCCTCTTCTTCACCTCTTGGCAACATGGCGTAATACACGCCTTCGAGCTCCACATAGTCGAGCACCGATAGATAAACCCCTGTAAGGAGCAAAAGAAGGGGGTGGTGTCTGTAGCCGTGGGTAAGGTCCAAAACCACTGTACAGGGGCTGAGACTAATGAGGGTCTCCTTTATGATCTTGAACGCCTCATCCACCTCTTTCTGATACCTAACTTCAGGGATGATCTTCCGCTGGGCTTCGGGGAGGTATCTCTCCACCAACTGCCAGGCCGCCGATTCCACACCAAAGACAAGGATTCTATCGAAGGGCTTACTGTTTCTCTCCAAGAATTCCTTGAGAGCAAATGTGGCAAAATCAGTCCTCATGGTGTCCTTTGGTGGCAGCAGATACTTAATTTCTTGGTACTTCCCTGCACCTATCACACTACAAAGGACCCTCATCCCCTTGGTTTCAGCCATTCTATGGCCTCCTTTTTAAAAATTTTTGGTGGCATCTGGCGTTACTTACCGGGACCTCTTGCTTTTTGAGGAAGGGCTGCCTTTGACCTTCTGGTAGGGATCACCCCTTTATCCGTTGAAGCCAGCCTTCTACCTCCCTTGCGAACTCGGGCAGCGTTTTGAGGGCTTTGAGGAAGTTCTGATGAAGCAACGAAATGTCCACCCGTATGTATTCATGAACCAGAATATTCCGAAACCCTCCAAACCCCCTAAGACGCGAGTAAAGCCCGGCAGAGATGACACCCTTTTCCTTCAGAAGCCTTAAGGCCTCCTCGTAGGTTTCGGGATAGCTCCCCAGGGATCCCAAGATGTGATCGGCGATGTCAAAAATCAGGTTTGCCGCTGCGATAAGCCCCCGCTCTATGATCCAGCGAAGGCTCAGCGATTGGCCCATTTCCTCTACTGAGAGGCCCCGGTATTTGGAAAGTTCCTCGAGCACATGGTCAAGCTCCCTCAGCCTTTCCCTTATGGATTCGGGCCTCAGGACCATCGTTCTTTCAGCCTTTTTTTGAAGGTTTCATGCTGTCGCCTTCTGATGGGCTCACTATCCTGGTACATTTTCATCACCCTAAGCTCGTAGTCGTTTTCGATCTCAATGCTTCTGCGATAAAGCAGCTTTCCCGTGCGTATGATCTCGAACTGAAGCCCCAAGGGGGCATTTTCCAGGTTCACCAGATCGAATCTCTCACTACCTAGGTGATCGAGCACCACCTCCCATAACTCGGGGAAGTTATCGCGGCCCGGAAGGACCGCCAGGTCCAGATCCTCACCTCCCCCACACCTGGCGAAGGAGCCAAAGAGGTAGGCAAGGAGCACTCCCTTTTCCTCGAAAAGCCGTGAAAGACCCTCGATCTTGAAATTGATGTCTGCGGGCAGCGGTTTGGTCCCTCTCCAGCGCTCTTTTATACCCACCGGTTAAGTCTCCTCTCCAGATCTTTTGCTATGGACAACCAAAAATGGCGGAACTCATAAGGATCTACGGGCTTTCGAAGTGTACCCCTCATTTCGGCAAGCATCCCCTCAGTGGCCTCGGCGATCCCCTCGAAGACAGAACTAACGTAAAGCAGATCCTCAAGCAGGGCCTCCCTCCTCTGGGCTTCTTCAAAGAGCCGAAAAAAGCTCCCTTTCGTCCTTCAGCAGGAAAAACAGATCCACAGCATCCCTTGGCTCTCCTCTGCTTACCACGGAGCAGATTTTGTTAGCGCCTATGTTATCGAGCACATCAAGGGTCAGGGAAACCCCCTCTTGTAGCCAAACCCTTGGACGCGGGCCTTTTACCGAGAGGTGATCCACCACAAAGTTTACCCTTATCCCTTCTGCCGAGATATAGGAGACGAAGGTTGGCGATCGTTCTGTGATGATCTGAAGGGGCTTTACTACATCCCTCAATACTTTTGCATATTCCACAAGATCGATCTCCTCGGTGGTGAACAGATCGAGAGCTTTCGAAATCCTGTGGTGCAGATAGAAGACTCCCAATGCAGTCCCTCCTGTAAGGAAGAACTTCTCCGCTAAAGGAACGACTTGGCAAAACCGCACAAGGAGATCCCTCTGCCCCCTTTGATCCCCATAGGCTCCTATCTTCTACGAAATCTCTCCGCATACTCTGCCGCCTTCTCCCATGCCCTGAGCCTCACAGGGTCACAGAACTGTAACGACCGAGACGACCTTTTTATTTGCTCAAGGGCTTCTTTTATCTCCTCCGCTCTGAAAAGGATAATTCCCTCGGTGGCACTCCCCCACTGAACGAACCTCCTAACAATCCGACCGAGCTCATCCCAACGTCCTTTCCGCCTCAGTTCCTCCACATAATTGCGGAATTCCCCGGGGGACATTTCCTGAAGGGATGGCCTGTCCCAGAAGATAAACTTGTGAGATTTAAGATCGCACTCTTTCATCTCCTGTTAACAAACCACGCGACTTCATCGCACCCTTCCATTTTATCACACGCTACATGCCCATTATGTCATTACACCATAGAACCTTCCAGGATCGCCTCACAGTAGGGCAATCTTTTTGGGTCACGTTCGTAACGCTTGCGACTGACGATGACAAGCTCACCGTCGGGGCGTTCGCGTCGCAATCCCTTCTTTTTCAGGTCACGTTCCTAACTGCCCTTATTCAATTTCCTTCCTCCTTCATCGCTAAATTCAAAGATACTCTGTTGCGTATCTTCTGCCAAGGCGAGCCCGAAATGAGATGTCACAAGAACAACGGTGTTTTTACGGTTATGGCTCATGACCTCCCTTTTTGGGTCAGGTTCATACCATCGATCTTTAGGAATGAGCATGAGGGGGTGTAAAGCCCCCTCATGCTCAAGGTCAGTTACTTTTTCTGGACCTGGATCGTTTCCACCCGGATATGCTCGGGATTCAAGGCCCTCGCTATGTCCATAGAAGCCCTGGCTATAATGTCCCTAGCCACTTCTTCCATGGCAGTCCCGGCCAAACCCGAGGCCGCTCCTCCAAAACCAAAGGTCCCGGCGCCTAGTACACCCCACTTGGTCTTCCCACTTTCAGCAGAGTAGGTTCGAGTAAATATGAC
>CAYVAU010000069.1:0-6902 GCA_964448445.1 uncultured Thermodesulfobacteriota bacterium
ATGCAAGGGGAGGTGCAGCCCTTTCCATCAAGGCGGTAACGGGGAAGCCCATAAAGTTTGTGGGTGTGGGGAGGGAGTGGAGGCCCTGGAGCCCTTTTATCCCGACCGTATGGCTTCCAGGATCCTGGGCATGGGCGATGTGCTGACCCTGATAGAAAAGGCCCAGGAGGCGATCCGAGAGGAGGAGGCCATAAGGCTTGAGGAGAAGATAAGGCGCAAGGAATTTGACCTTGAAGACTTCAGGGAGCACCTCAGGATGTTAAGGAGGATGGGTTCCCTTGAGGACCTTTTGGGGATGATACCGGGCCTTTCAAGGTTTAAGGGGATCAGGGTGGATGAGAAGCGCATAGCCCGCATGGAGGCCATAATAAATTCGATGACCGTTGAAGAACGCAAAAAACCGCATATAATAAACGGGAGCCGCAGGCGTAGAATAGCGAGGGGAAGTGGTACCACGGTCCAAGAGGTAAATCAACTGCTCAGGCAGTTTGAGGCAATAAGGAAGATGTTGAAGGAAATGCAGGGCTCCAGAGGAAGGCGCTGGTTCAGGCTGTTGCAATGACGGTTTGAGGAGGGGGAGGATGGTCAAGATCAGGCTTGCGCGCTTTGGTGCTCGACATCGTCCCTTTTACAGGATAGTCGTTGCGGATTCCCGGGCACCAAGGGATGGGAGGTTTATAGAGAAGGTGGGGATATATGATCCCTTGCAGGATCCTCCCCTCGTGCAGGTGGATAGGGAAAAATTGGAGGAGTGGCTCCGCAAGGGGGCCCAGTTGACCGATACGGTTGCGGGGATTTTGAAAAAGGCCGGGATATCGATTGAGGGTTAAAAACTTCTCGAGGAGGAGGTGCGATGCAGCTGAAGGACTTGATCGAGACGATCGCAAAGGCGTTGGTGGATCATCCGGATCAGGTGAAGGTGACCGAAATTCAGGGTGAGAAGACGTCTGTCATTGAGCTTTCGGTGGCAAAGGAGGACTTGGGGAAGATCATCGGCAAACAGGGACGGACTGCCCGTGCCATGAGGACGATCCTGAGCGCTGCCTCCAGCAAGAACAACAAGCGAGTGGTCCTGGAGATCATTGAGTGAGGGAAGGTCAAAGGGTGAGGACTTCATCCTCATCGGGAAGGTCCTCAAGCCCCATGGTATAAAAGGGGATCTGCGGGTTAGGTATTTCAACCCGGATCCCTCCTTTTTCCTGAATTACAGGCACATATACCTCAAGGATAACAAGAGGGGAATCCTCCGCCGTTTTGAAGTAAGGGAAGTAAATATCCGCGAGAAAGCCATAATCATTTCCTTGGAGGGCATAAGGGACAGGGATGCCGCCCAGCGGTGGGCGGGCAGCGAGGTGCTCATCCACCGCCAGGACCTCCCTCCCCTTGAGGAGGATGAGTATTACTGGGAGGACATAATCGGCCTTAAGGTTTACTCGGTGGAAGGGGAATATCTGGGAGAGGTGGTGAACATCCTCCCCACCGGCAGCAATGACGTTTACGAAGTCCGGGGGCCAAAAGGGGAGATGATGTTACCGGCCGTATCCGATGTCATAAAGCAGATCGACCTTGAGAGCGGCAGGATACTGGTGGACATCCCCGGGGGGCTTTCCGAAGAATGACCTTCTATGTGCTTACCCTGTTTCCAGAGATGATCATCGAACCCCTACGCTTCAGCGTCATGGGGAAGGCCCTCGAGAAGGGGGTTGTGAGGGTCAGGGCTTTAAACGTGAGGGATTACGCCCAAGATAAGCACAAGATGACCGATGACTACCCCTACGGAGGGGGGCAGGGGATGATCATGAAGCCCGAGCCCCTGGTGGGGGCCATAAGGTCGGTCCTTTCGAAGGATCCGAGGGCCTGGGTGGTGCTGTTGAGTCCCCAGGGGATACCCTTCACCCAGAGGGCGGCCCAGAGGCTTTCGGGGCTCAGGACGGTGGTCCTTGTGTGCGGGCGTTATGAAGGGGTGGATGAAAGGGTGAGGGGATTTGTCAATGAGGAGGTCTCGGTGGGCGACTATGTGCTAAGCGGTGGTGAGCTTGCGGCCCTGATCGTCATTGAGGCCGTCACAAGGCTTCTGCCAGGCGCCCTTCATGCCCCCGAGTCGGCCCAAGAGGAGTCCTTCTCGGGGGGGATGCTGGAGTATCCTCAATACACAAGGCCTGCGGTATTTGAGGGAAAGGCCGTTCCCGAGGTCCTCCTTTCGGGGAATCACCAGAGGATTCGCCAGTGGCGAAGGAGGGAGGCCTTGCTTCGCACCTGGATAAGGCGACCTGACCTCATCAGGGAACGGGAATTGTCCGAGTCCGAGAGAAGGTTTTTTAAGCAGATGGAGGATGACCCGTAGAGTATTTATAGCCCTTTTGCACTGGCCCGTTTACGACAGAAAGGGAAGGACTGTCGCTACTGCCTTGACCACCATAGACATACACGATCTGGCCAGGCTGGCCAAGACCTATGATCTCGGCGGTGTCTTCATTGTCACTCCCCTGAATTCGCAGATAGAGCTGGGCAAAAGGATGGTGAGGCACTGGGTGGAGGGTCCTGGGGCTTCTTATAACCCGACAAGGAGGGAAGCCCTCGAACTTGTGGAATTCCGTCAAGACCTCGAGGAGGTATTGAGGGACCTGAAGGGAAAATTCGGAGAGAGGCCAAAGACTGTGGCCACCAGTGCCAAGAGGTGGCCCGATTCCATCGGATATGATGATCTGAGGGCCGAGATCCTCAAAGGGGGAATATACGCGATCCTCTTCGGTACGGGTTGGGGAATGACCCGCGAAATCATCATGGGTGCGGATTTCAGGCTGGAACCCATTGAGGGAAAGGGTTATAATCATCTTTCGGTCCGTACTGCTGCGGCCATCATAATAGACAGGTTGTTGGGGAGGTATGAGGGATGAATCTCGTCATTGAGGAGATCGAAAAGGAATATCTCAGGGATGACATTCCGGCGTTTTGGCCTGGCGATACTGTAAGGGTACATTACAGGTTCCCCGAGGGCGAGAAGGAAAAGACCCATGTTTTCGAGGGCGTGGTTATAAGGAAAAGGGGTGGTGGAACCAGGGCCACCTTTACCGTGAGGAAGGTCTCCTATGGTATTGGGGTTGAGAGGACCTTTCCCCTCCATTCACCCAACATCGAAAAGATCGAGGTACTGAGGCGAGGCAAGGTCAGGAGGGCGAGGCTTTATTACCTGAGGGAGAGGAGCGGCAAGAGCGCGAGGATAAAGGAACGGAGGTAAGGTGTCCTGTCGTTATGCTTCCAAAGGCTGCAAGGGATGGGAGATCTGTAAGGACGGCTTATGTGCTGGAGTGGATGAGGCCGGGAGAGGACCTTTAGCGGGTCCGGTGGTCGCTTGTGCGGTAATCCTTCCCCCTGAGTGTTTCACACCCGACATCAGGGATTCCAAGGTCCTTAAACCCGAAAAGCGGAGGGAACTTTATCGCTACATAACCTCACGGGCCCTGTGTTGGGCTGCAGCTTCAGTAGGTCCTAGGGAAATAGACAGGCTCAATATCCTCAGGGCGACCTTTGAGGCCATGAGAAGTGCAGTCCTTAAACTCAATCCGAGGCCTCGGGGATTGATCATCGATGGTCCCTATGGGATTGGAGGCCTTGATATCCCTCAGGTATCCTTGGTAGATGGGGACTCTCTCTGTCCTTTGGTGGCGGCGGCCTCCATTTTGGCCAAGGTCATCCGGGACAGGATGATGTCCTTCTATCACCGTCTTTACCCCCAGTACGGGTTTGATCGCCACAAAGGATACCCCACCAGGGAGCACAGGGAGGCCCTCAGGCGCTTTGGTCCCTCTCCCATCCACAGGATGAGTTTCAGAGGTGTAAATGGGTAAGGCCTATCAGTTGGGAAGAAAGGGCGAAGACCTGGCCACCGAGTTTCTTGAGAAATCCGGCTACAGGATCCTCGAACGCAATTACCGCTGTCCCTTTGGAGAGGTGGATATCATTGCCGAAGACAGGGGAGTTCTGGCCTTTGTGGAAGTCAAGGCAAGGAGTTCCGACTCCTATGGATTTCCTGCAGAGGCCGTGGATTGGAGGAAGAGGAACAGGGTGGTTAGGGTTGCTTCCCATTACCTTCAAAGGCGGAGACTCGAAGGTAAGGTGCCCGTTCGCTTTGACGTCGTTTGCCTGAATTTCTCCCCCACAGGTCCCATTGTGGAGCTGATAAAGGGGGCCTTCGGGCTTGAGGGGTGAGGAGTTAAACTGTCCTTTTGAGATCGCCAAAGGCCTTGTCAATGCTTGTCCTTTGTGATAATTAGAGAACGCCTCTGGGCTTTGGTTTTTGGGCCTTTTGGTATTTGGCAAAAATCTTATTAAGGAGGTAGGTATATGAAGAAGGCCGATCTTGTTGCAAAGGTGGCAGATGAGGCCAAGATACCCCGTGCCGCGGCCGAGAGGGCCATTAACGCTTTTGTAAATGTTGTTACAGAGGCCCTCAAGGCCGGCGACAAGGTGGCGCTGCCAGGGTTTGGTACCTTCATGGTGGCCCAGAGGGCTGCCAGGAAGGGCAGGAACCCCAGGACCGGCCAGGAGATTCAGATACCCGCTGTGAAGGTGCCCAAGTTCAAGGTCGGTAAGAACCTGCGCGAAGCCGTAAAGTAAAAATTGGGAGAGGCCCTCACAGGGGAGAGCTGCACTTTCCCTTGTGAGGGCGTCACGGCAGGGGAAAGCCGCGGTAGAGTCCCAAATTTGTGGCTGTATTTATGGCTTCGAGATATTCGGTAGGTGTTATGCGTCGAGCGATCTCCGGAAAATCATGGGCCTTATAAAGGGGACGATACTGATCCATGATGTTGATGTAGGTGTGTACCGAAATCTCCTTGGCTATAAAACGGAGGACCTCTTTGGTATCTGCCACTTCGTTGGGCATGACGAGATGTCGAACGAGGAGACCTCTTCGAGCGATACCCCTTTCATCTATTAACAGATCTCCTACCTGCCGGTGCATCTCCTTGATTATGGTCTTTGCCACTTCGGGGTAGTCCGGTGCATTGCAATATCTTTGCGAATGAGCTGTATTCAGGAATTTTATGTCGGGCATGTAGATGTCGAAGATCCCTTCCAGGAGTTTGATGACTTCCAGGGAATCGTAACCACTGGAGTTGTAAACCAGTGGTATCCTCAATCCTCCTTCTATCGCCAGCGGTAAGGCTTCTACTATTTGAGGAACGTAGTGGGTAGGGGTGACGAAATTGATATTATGGCATCCCTGTCTCTGGAGATACAGCATGATTTTGGCCAGTTCTTCCGGTCGGATTTTTTCACCATGGCCGAGGTGGCTTATGTCATAATTTTGGCAGAAGACACAGCGGAGGTTACAGTGGGTGAGGAATATCGTTCCCGAGCCATACCTTCCCACCAGAGGAGGTTCCTCTCCGAAATGGGGGAAGGCACTTGAGACCATGAGCTCGTAGGGGGCGCGGCAATATCCCTTTTCCCCTCGGGTCCTATCTATCCCGCAACGGCGAGGGCACAGATGGCACTGTTTGAGGATCTCCCTGAGCCTTTCTATTCTCTCAGAGAGTTCCCCCGAGGAGTGCAATTTCAGGTAAGAAGGGCTGTCCCTCACGGAACAATAGCTTAAAGCAAAATCTAGGAGGGGCCAAGACCCGTCCTCCTTGAAGGGGTGATGGGTGTTGTGTTAAAGGAGTCTCCGAAAGCTCGCAGAGGAGGGAAGGGTGAGGGTAGCGATAATCGGGACGGGGTATGTGGGTTTGACTACTGCCGTAGCCCTTGCATACGTCGGGCACGAGGTGACCGGAGTGGATAAGGACCTCGAAAAGATCAGGGTGGTGGGGTCCTTCAGGAGTCCCATTTATGAACCAGGCCTTGAGGAACTGATGGAGCTTTCCAGGGGGAACCTCCACTTCAGTTTGGATCTTCATCCCTCGGTGGCCGATGCCGATGTGATAATGATCGCGGTGGGTACCCCCAGCAAGCCCAATGGGCAGGCCGACAACCGATATGTGGAGGCGGCAGCCCGTGAGGTGGCCGAGGGCTTAATGGAGGGGCGCGCTTATACTCTGGTGATCAAATCCACCGTTCCCATTGGGACCAACAGGAGGGTTTCTCACATAGTTGATAGGGTCCTGGCGGAGCGGGGTGTGAAGGGCAGGGTTAAGGTTCATGTGGCGTCAAATCCGGAGTTTTTGAGGGAGGGGTCTGCCCTGAGGGACATGCTTTATCCGGATCGGATAGTGGTGGGAGCTGAAGATCCGGAGAGTGCCGATGTGCTGAGGAGGCTCTATCGTCCGATCCTTGAGCAGACGTTTGAGCCTCCGCCTTTTCTGCCAAGGCCGGAGGGTTATGACCTTCCGCCCCTTATAACCACAGACCCTATAAGTGCCGAGATGATCAAGTATGCTGCTAATGCCTTTTTGGCCATGAAGATAAGTTTCATAAATGAGATCGCCACCCTCTGCGAAAAGGTGGGAGCGGACGTTACAGAAGTGGCTCGGGGCATCGGGCTTGATCCCCGGATAGGTCCACGGTTCCTCGAGGCAGGTCTCGGGTGGGGAGGGAGCTGTTTTCCCAAGGACACCGCTGCCCTTGTGGCCATGGGTCAGGAACTTTCGTGTCCCATGCGGCTGGTTGAGACCACCCGAGAGGTCAACTATCGCCAAAGGGAGAGGGCGGTCGAGAGGTTGCAGGAGGTCCTGAAGGGGGTGAGGGGGAGGATAGTGGGGATATTGGGTTTGGCTTTTAAGCCTGGGACTGATGATGTGCGCGATTCTCCCTCCCTTGATATTGTGCGGATCCTGATCGAAAGGGAGGCACATGTGAGGGTGCATGACCCAGTGGCCGTGGATAATGCCAGGCGGGCCCTTGAGGGGTGGGATGTGGAGTTTTCTCCTGATCCTTACGAGATGGCTAAAGGGGCGGATGCC
>CAYVAU010000070.1:0-6690 GCA_964448445.1 uncultured Thermodesulfobacteriota bacterium
GGATTCTTCGGTCACTGGGGCGCTGCTTTTGCGGGCGGTTCCCGAAAGGACGGTCTTTGTGTTTGTGGACAACGGCCTTTTGCGGCTCGGAGAAAGGGAGCAGGTGGAGCGGGTCTTCCGTTCGCAACTTCACGGAGACCTTAGGGTCGTGGATGCCTCCCGGGTCTTTTTGGAGAAGCTCAAAGGCGTAAGCGATCCGGAGCAGAAGCGCAAGATCATAGGGGAGGTCTTTGTGAGGGTTTTCGAAGAGGAGGCCAAAAGGATAGGCGATGTCCGCTATCTGGCCCAGGGGACCTTGTATCCGGATGTGATCGAGAGCACCTCCTTTAAGGGCCCCTCTGTCACCATTAAGACCCACCACAACGTAGGGGGGCTTCCCGAGAGGATGGATCTCGAACTTATAGAACCCCTGAGGGAGCTTTTCAAGGACGAGGTGAGGGCCTTGGGGCGGGAACTGGGCCTCCCGGAGGAGATCATTGGGAGGCATCCCTTTCCTGGTCCCGGCTTGGCCGTGAGGGTCGTCGGTGAGGTGACCGAGGAGAAGCTCGCCATCCTGCGACAGGCAGATAGAATCCTTGAGGAGGAAATGAGGCGCTCGGGATTTTACGAGAAGGTGTGGCAGGCCTTCTGCGTGCTCCTTCCGGTGAGGACCGTGGGGGTAATGGGTGATTCCAGGACCTACGAATATGTGGTCGCCTTGAGGGTGGTGGAGAGCGTGGATGCCATGACGGCTGACTGGGTGCGTCTGCCTTACGACCTGCTGGATCGGATCTCCGGGAGGATTATCAACGAGGTAAGGGGGATAAACCGCGTCGTTTACGACATAAGCTCAAAGCCCCCGAGCACCATCGAGTGGGAATAAGGGATGGCACGCGAATTCGTCCATCTCCACCTCCATAGCCAGTACAGCATCCTGGATGGGGCCATCAGGTTTGAGGAACTCTTCGAGCTTCTGCAGCGCTACAAGATGAAGGCTTGTGCCCTGACGGATCACGGCAATATGTTCGGGGCCATCGAGTTTTACACCATGGCCAAACAGCAGGGCATAAAGCCCATCCTGGGTTGTGAGGTCTATGTGGCCCCGAACTCCAGAAAGGAGCGATCCGGCGAGCCCTATCACCTTGTGCTTCTGGCCATGAACCGCGAGGGTTATCGGAACCTCTGCCATCTGGTGAGCCTTGGATACCTGGAGGGGTTTTATCAGAAACCGAGGATCGACCTCCAGCTTCTGGAGGAACTGAATGGGGGGTTATTGGTCCTCACCAGTTGCCTCAAGGGGGAGATCCCGAGCCTCATCCTCAGGGATGATTGGGAGGGGGCTAGGAAGAGGGCCTCTTATTTCAAGGAGGTCTTCGGGGACAGGTTTTATCTTGAGCTTCAGGACAACGGCATAGAGGAGCAGAAAAAGGTAAACGAGGGGCTGCTCAAGCTCGCCCGGGAGCTGGACATAAAGGTCCTAGCCACCAATGACTGCCACTATCTTTATAGGGAAGATGCCTTCCTCCACGATGTGCTGTTGTGTATCCAGACCGGAAAGACCCTCAACGACCCCAGGAGGCTCCGCTTCCAAACGGACCAATTCCACCTGAGATCCCCTGAGGAAATGGAGGCGCTTTTCGGCCATGTACCTCAAGCCCTCAGTAACACCCTGGAGGTGGCCGAGAGGTGTGAACTTGAGCTCGATCTGGGCCACTATCAATTGCCCCACTTTGATCCCCCTGAGGGCAAGACCCTGGAGGGGTACTTGGAGGAGCTGGCAGAGGAAGGGCTCCGCAGGAGGATCCAGGAGCGGGGGATAAAGGATCCGCGGCCTTACTGGGAAAGGCTCGAGAGGGAGCTTCGCGTGATAAACTCCATGGGTTTTGCCGGATACTTTTTGATCGTTCAGGACTTCGTCAACTGGGCCAAAGAGAGGGGGATTGCGGTGGGCCCGGGAAGGGGATCGGCTGCCGGAAGCCTTGTGGCCTACTGTTTGGGGATAACCGATATAGATCCCCTCGAACACGGCCTGCTTTTTGAGAGGTTTTTGAACCCCGAGAGGGTGAGCTTGCCGGACATCGATGTGGATTTCTGCTATGCGAGGCGCGATGAGGTGATCCAGTATGTAAAGGAGCGGTATGGCCACGATAAGGTCGCCCACATCATAACCTTCGGCAAGATGCAGGCCCGAGCCGTCGTGAGGGATGTGGGTCGGGTACTCGGGATACCGTACAGGGAGGTGGACATAATCGCCAAGCTCATACCCGGGGGTCCCAACGTTACACTACAGGAGGCCCTAACCCTTGAACCGAGGCTCAGGGAGCTGGCCCAAAGGGACAACTCCTACAGGAGGCTCCTGGAGATCGCCTTGAGGCTTGAGGGGATGGTCCGCCATGCCTCAACCCATGCGGCCGGGGTGGTGATAGCCAACAGATCCCTGATGGACTATATGCCCCTTTACCGTGGCAAAGACGGCGAGATCACGACCCAGTATGCCATGAAGGAGGTCGAACAGATTGGGCTTGTTAAGTTCGACCTCCTGGGCCTCAAGACCCTCACCATGATCGAGGAGATCCTGCGATTGCTCAAGGAACGTCGGGGAATTGAGATCGATCTCAAAAAGATACCCCTCGATGATCCCGAAACCTACAGGCTCCTTTCGGAGGGGGATACCACCGGGGTGTTCCAGCTTGAAAGTCAAGGGATGAGGGATCTGCTGCGCAAGATCAAGCCCCAGAGGTTTTCCGACCTCGTCGCCCTTTTAGCCCTTTATCGCCCGGGGCCACTGGGAAGCGGGATGGTTGAAGATTATATCAAGCGCCGCCGGGACAAACAACAGATTCAGTATCTCCACGAGTCCCTGAGGGACATCCTGGAGGAAACCTACGGTGTCCTGGTGTATCAAGAACAGGTGATGATGGTCGCTTCGGCCCTCGCGGATTTCAGCCTAGGGGAGGCTGATCTCTTGAGGAAGGCCATGAGCAAGAAGGTCCCCGAGGAGATGGCCCGCTTAAGGGATAGGTTCATTGAGGGTGCCGCCAAAAAGGGGATCGACCGCCAGAAGGCCTCCGAGATCTTCGACTCGATGGCCAAATTCGCCGAATACGGCTTCAACAAGTCCCACAGCGCGGCCTATGCCCTGATAGCCTACCGGACCGCCTACCTTAAGGCCCATTATCCCCACGAGTTCATGGCGGCGCTTTTGACCTCGGACATGAACGACTCGGACAAGGTCATGAGGTATGTATACGAATGTAAGGATCGGGGCATCGAGGTGCTCAAGCCCGATATAAACTCGAGCCTTTGGGAATTCACCGTCGAGGGGGATTCGCCTCCCAAGATCCGCTTTGGCCTGGGGGCCATAAAGAATGTCGGGGAGGCAGCGGTTAAGGCGATCCTTGAAGCGAGGAGATCGGGTCCCTTCAAGAACTTCACCAACTTCTGTCTTCGGGTCGATCCAAAAAAGGTGAACCGCAGGGCCATAGAGAGCCTTATTAAGGCGGGGGCCTTCGACGAGTTCGGTCCCCGCTCAAGGCTCCTGGACCTCTTGCCCAAGGTCATCCAGAGGGCCTCCAAGGGGAGGAACAGTCAGGCCACCCTGTTCAAGACATCTCCCGAAGAGGAACCCCCCCTTCGGGAATGGTCTGAATCGGAGGTCCTCAGGGCGGAAAAGGAGGTGCTGGGCTTTTACCTGAGCGGTCACCCTCTCAAGGACTATGAGCACCAGATCCGGGAGAAGGCCGGACACACCATAAGGGCGCTGGAGGATCTGGATCCCGGTCAGGAGGTGAGGATAGCCGGTTTGGTGGTGGACCTCAGGGAGATACGCACCAAGAAGGGGGATCGGATGGCAACTGCCGAATTCGAGGATCTGACGGGGAGGGTCGAGGGGGTGATCTTCCCAGACCTCTTCAGGGAGTCTCGGCCTTTGCTGCTGTCCGATGCGCCCCTGCTGATATCGGGGATCTTGGAAAAGGACGACGACGGAAGGCCGCGCCTGAGGGTCCAGTCCCTCAAGTCCCTCCTTGAGGCCGAAGGGCCCGAGGGCTTAAAGAGGGTCAGGATAAAGATAAAGACCCAAGGGTTGAGCCGAAGTCAGCTGGAGGCCTTAAAGGAGCTCTTCAAGAAGAATCAGGGGCCCTGTGAGACCTTTCTTCACCTGATCTCCCCCAAAAAGGAGGTGGTGATAAGGCTTCCGGAGGCCTTCAGGATCAATCCCACCGAGGACTTAAACCGGCAAATGGAATCCCTCCTCGGCCCTACGGCCTTCGTCCTAGAGGTGGAGTGAATGCTCAGGCATTATCTGGATTTCGAAAGGCCCCTTATGGAACTGGAGAGGGAATACGAGGAATTGAGCCGCTTTGCCTCCCCTTCTGATCCCAAGGTCCAGAAGAGGCTCGAGAGGCTCAGGAGGAAGCTCGAGCGGGCGATGCGGGATATCTACTCGAATCTGAACCCCTGGCAGAAGACCCAGCTCTCAAGACACATAGACAGGCCCCACGCCCTGGATTTCATCAACCTGATCTTCGAGGACTTCATCGAGCTTCACGGGGACAGGCGTTTCGGGGACGATCCAGCCATAGTGGCCGGACTGGCCAGGCTTCAGGGAAGGACATGCGTCGTTATAGGACAGCAAAAGGGAGGGCATATCCACGAGCTCTCCCGGCGCAATTTCGGGATGCCCCATCCGGATGGCTACCGCAAGGCCCTGCGCGTCATGGAACTGGGGGCAAGGTTTAAAAAACCCATCATAACCTTCGTGGACACCCCGGGGGCCTATCCGGGGGTAGGGGCTGAGGAGAGGGGTCAGGCGGAGGCGATAGCCGTGAACTTGAGGGAGATGTCCCTCATGCCCGTCCCCATAATCTCGGTGATCATAGGCGAAGGGGGTTCCGGGGGGGCCCTCGCTATAGCGGTTGCCGACAGGATCCTGATGCTTGAACACGCCATCTTCTCGGTCATATCTCCCGAGGGCTGTGCCGCCATCCTTTGGCGGACGCGGGAAAAGGCCCCTGAGGCAGCAGAGGCCCTAAGGCTTACGGCCCAGGACCTGAAGGAGCTCGGGGTCATAGATGAGATCGTTCCCGAACCCCTTGGGGGGGCCCATAGGGACCATGCCCTTGCCGCCTCGATCCTGAAGGAGGCCATCCTCAGGCACCTTCGGGAGCTGACGGAACTGGATGGGGAGGAGCTCCTCAGGAGGCGTTACCAAAAGTATCGCAACATGGGGGTGTTCCTTGAAGGAAGTGAAGATTGACACAAGGGACCTTTATTCGGAGAGGGTCAAGGGAGGGATTGAGATCGGTGATCCCCTCTGGGCGAAGGGGCAGAGGGCTTACTGGGAACTGCAGACGAAGAGGAACAGGGGGGATTTGCCCTTCCTTGACCTTCCCTACAGCCGCGAAATGGACGGGGTGCTTCGGGACTCCAAGGACCTGGCCGGGGCCTTCGATCCGGTAGTGATCCTCGGTATCGGAGGATCGTGTCTCGGACCTCAGGCCATCGCCCATGTGCTCTTCCATCCATGGATGGGTCTGCAAGGGAAGGCCGGCCCTCAGGGGCCCAGGGTCTTCTTTTTGGACAATGTCGATCCCGGAACCTGCAGGGCGGCCTTGGAGATCTCAAGGGAAGGCAATCCCCTTGTTGTTGCCATAAGCAAATCCGGAACTACTGTGGAGACCCTCTCGCAGTTGATGGTCTTTTTGATGATGCTCAAGGATCGCTTTCCCGACTGGAGGGATCGCCTGCTGATAATCACCGATCCCCAAAAGGGTCCCATGAGGGAGCTGGCCGAAAGGGAGGGCTTAAGAAGCTTCCCGATCCCCGAAGGGGTTCCGGGCAGGTATTCGGTGCTTTCGGCCGTGGGGATCGTCCCCTCGCAGGTCCTGGGGATAGAGGGGGAGGAGCTACTTTTGGGGGCGGTGGATATGGACCGGGAGATCCGGGAGCAGGATGGCCGCCCTGCCCTGGAGACGGCTTTGGCCCTTTACCTGCTCCACAAAAAAGGGGGGAAGGGGATATGGGTAACCCTGTGCTACGGTGATCCGTTGATCAAGCTCGGGGAATGGAGGGCTCAGCTCCTTGGCGAAAGCCTCGGCAAACGCCCCGATATGGCCCCCACTCCCGTGACCGCTCGGGGGACCACCGATCAGCACTCCCAGCTTCAGCTTTGGCTCGATGGCCCCAAGGACAAGGCCTTTACGGTCCTGAGCATGCAAGGACATCCGGCCCTGCGGATCTCCGAGGGGGGCATCGAGGGTGAGGAAGCGGATGCCTTAAAGGGAAAGGAATTGGGCCAGGTCCTTCGGGCGGAAATGGCGGCTACAAAGGGCGTGCTAAGGGAACGGGGCTGTCCCTTCTACAGCATAGAGATCGAGCCTTCGGCCCGATCCCTCGGTGCCCTGTTCTTCCTCTGGCAGGTGGAAACCCTGCTTTTGGGAACCTTCTATGGCGTTAACCCCCTCGATCAGCCCGCAGTGGAGAGGGGGAAGAGGCTCACCTGGGGACTGTTGGGGAGGAAGGGCTTTGAACGGGAAAGGGAGGAGGTCGAGGCTTGGGAAAGGTGAGAATCCTGCCACCGGGATTGGCCTCAAAGATTGCGGCAGGGGAAGTGGTGGAAAGGCCGGCCTCGGTGGTCAAAGAGTTGGTGGAGAATTCGCTGGATGCAGGGGCTTCCAGGATCCGGATCGAGCTCTATGAGGGGGGGAAGCT
>CAYVAU010000071.1:0-6662 GCA_964448445.1 uncultured Thermodesulfobacteriota bacterium
CTTCCCTTGCCTCCTCTTGGAGGGAATAAAAGAGGTCATAGTACTTAAGGGGCTGAAGGCAGAACAAATGGGCCATTCCCTCCCTTATGAGGGAGGCATTGACGAACTCCGGCCCCGAAAACACATAGGCCAAAAGCCTCCCCCCTCGATCGTAAAGACACCCCGCTTCAAATTCCAGCCGGACCTTCCTCATCAAGGTCAGGCGTTCGTTTACCTTGGCGGCTTCCCTGTAAAAGGGCTCCTGTCTCTCAGGGGCGTTGATTCCCAAATAACGGAGGACCATTCCGTTTTCAAGGACCGCGGTATCGCCATCGATCACCTTTACAACAGTATGACCCCTTCCTTCCCAAGGTAAAGCCAAAAATAAAAAAAAGAAGAGGGGGATCAACCATCCCCCTCTTCCCGTTTCCTTACTTCTCAATCTCAATTTTTATCTCTTTCTCCTTTGCTTTTTCTACCTTGGGCAGTACGATCTTCAGGACTCCATCCTTGTAAGTGGCTTTCACATCGCTCTCATTGACATCCACAGGCAACCTTATTGATCTCGTGAAAGCGCCATAGGTGCGCTCGATCAAGTGATAGCGCTCGTCTTTCCTTTCGTGCTTCTTTTCCCCTTTTATCGTCAACACTCCGTTGGACAGAGTAACTTCGACATTGTTGGGGTCAATACCAGGCAACTCCACACTCACTATCACTTGGTCTTTGGTTTCAGCCACATCCAAAGGTGGTATCCATTCAGCGCCCACTTCTTCTATCGGGGATTCGCCGAAAAAGCGCTCCCAGAGGCGATCCATTTCTCTCCGCAAAGCTTCCATTTCGGTCCAAAATGGCCTCCATTTTACAAGAGCCATTTTATCACCTCCTTTCGTTATTGTTTTTGTTGTTTTTTCACCTCCATGGGAAAGGCTAATCATCTTTTGTGCCTTTTCAAGGTGAAGTGATCTTTACTTGGTTGGCAATTTTTGGTTAACATCAGGACGGTGATAGGGATTATTGGTGGAGGGTCATTGAAGCTGCAAGGGAAGTCGCAGGGGGAGAGGGTGGTGAGCACCCCGTATGGTGAGCCGTCTTCACCGATAAGGTTTGTGGTCGTTGAGGGGCAGACCTTTGCCCTGATCTTCAGGCACGGCCTTGAAGGGAGCACCCCACCCCACCGGATCAATTACAGGGCCAATATAGAGGCCTTGGCTTCCCTTGGGGTTGAGGGGATAATAGGGGTCAATTCGGTGGGGAGTTTGAAGGAGGGTATACCTCCTGGTTCCCTGGTGGTTCCGGATGATTTCCTCTGCCTTTGGTCTTCGGTGACCTTCTTTGATGATCGTGCCTTCCATGCCGTTCCCCGTCTCGATGAGGGGCTCAGGGGTGCTCTGATTGAGGCGGCAAAAAGGGCTGGCTTTGAGGTATTGGGCAGGGGTGTCTATGTCCAGACAATCGGTCCAAGGCTTGAGACCAAGGCGGAGGTCAAATTTCTGGGGATGATCGGGGATGTGGTGGGCATGACGATGGTCCATGAGGCGGTGCTTTGCTGCGAAAGGGGCATTCCCTATGCGAGCCTCTGTACTGTTGACAACTATGCCCACGGGGTAGGGGAGAGTGCCCTCAGTCAGGAGCAGATAAGGGCCATGGCCCGTCAGAATGCCGAAAAGGTGGCCCAGGTTCTCAAGGAGTTGAAATTATGAGGCTGCTTGTGAAAAGGGCGAGGATCTGGGGGAGGGAGGAGAAGGACATCCTCATTGAGGGGAACCGTATAAAGAAGGTTGCCGAAGGGATTGACGAAGGGGCAGATGAAGTGATCGATGCCCGTGGGATGGTCGCCCTTCCTCCCTTTTTCAACGCCCATACCCATGCAGCCATGGCCCTCTTGCGGGGCTATGCAGATGATATGCCTCTGAAGGAGTGGCTTGAGGAGAAGATCTGGCCCATTGAGGCGAAGATGACCGAGGAAGATGTTTACTGGGGCACCAAGCTGGCGTGTCTGGAGATGATAAAATCGGGAACGCTTTTCTTCAACGACATGTACTGGCACTGGAGGGGAATTGCCCGTGCTGTGCAGGAGATGGGCATCAGGGCGGCGGTCAGCGCCGTATTCATCGACCTCTTCGATCCAAAGAGATGTGAGGAGCAAAAGAGGTTAAATGTGGAACTTTTCGAACAATCAGGAACCTTCTCCCCCAGGGTGATCTTCAGCCTTGGTCCCCATGCCATCTACACGTGTTCGCGAGAGGGGTTGCTTTGGTGCGCTGAGTTCGCCCGAAGGCATGGACTCATGGTGCACATTCACCTGAGCGAAACCGAGACAGAGGTCCAGGATTGCCTCAAAAAGACCGGGCTTAGACCCGTTGAGTACCTCGATACGCTCGGATTCCTGGGCCCCAATGTCGTATGTGCCCATTCGGTATGGCTCTCCGAGAGGGAGATGGATCTTCTGGCCGAGCGGGGTGTGAAAGTGGTTTACAACCCCGTGTCCAACATGAAGCTGTCAGTAGGGGGGGTGTTTCCCTATAAGGGATTGAAGGAGCGCGGCATCGAGGTGCTCCTTGGGACAGATGGATGTGCCTCCAACAACAACCTGGACATGCTCCAATCCGCCAAGATTGGCTCGCTGCTGCAGAAACATCATCTGAAGGACCCGGAGGCCCTTCCTGCTGAGGAAGCCCTGCAGATGATCACGGTTGCCGGAGCTACGGCCTTCGGCGTCGATGCGCAACTTAGGGAAGGTGATCTCGCCGACCTCATACTGATCGATACCCGAGACGAAAGGCTCACCCCTGGGTTCAACCTCGCCTCCGATCTCATATATTCTGCCACCGGGACGGTGGTCGATACCGCGATATGCGATGGCAAAGTCCTGATGAGGGGAAGGAAGATCGAGGGAGAGGAGGAACTGCTACAGGAGGCCGGAAGGAGGGCCAGAGAGCTCGTGAAGAGATGAAATTTGTCCTGGATCCCGCTCTCGGAAAGCTCGCCAAATGGCTGAGGATACTCGGACACGATGCGATATATTGGAGGGGAGACCAGAAGGGATTGATAGAACTGGCCGAGAGGGAAAACCGGGTGATCATCACCAAGACCCGCAAGATCCTGCAGGAGGCCCAGGGCAGGCTCACCGTCTTTTTTGTGACCGAAAACAACCCCTTCCTGCAACTCAAGGAGGTGATAGGAGGACTTAAACTTAAAGTTAAACCTGAGGATTTATTCAGCAGGTGTTTGATATGCAACGAAAAGTTGATAAGCATTTCCCCTGAGAACGTAAAGGGAAGGGTTCCCGATTACGTCTATCGTACCCAGGGGAGCTTTTCGGAGTGTCCCAAGTGTCGCAGGGTCTTCTGGGGTGGTACGCATTATGAGAGGATGATGGAGGATCTAAGGAGGGTTATCGGTGAGGATAACGGGTGGGAGTTTTAGGGGACGCAGGTTGAAGGGGCCTCGGGGGCGTTCCCTGAGGCCTACCTCGGACATGGTCAGGAAGGCCATCTTTGACGTCCTTGGTCCAGAAGGGGCCAAGGGGAGGAGGGTATTGGATCTGTTTGCAGGCAGTGGTGCTTTGGGGTTTGAGGCCCTCAGTCGCGGGGCCCAAGAGGTGGTCTTTGTGGAAAAGGACAAGGGGGCCGCGGATTTGATAAAGCAGAACATTCAGGCCCTTGATGTTCTGGAACGGACGAGGGTTTTCAATCTCGAGGCGAAGAAAGCCATTAGGGTTTTGGCAGAAAGGGGGTGGAGCTTCGATCTCATCCTTCTCGATCCCCCTTATAAGGAAGAGAAGTCTTCAGAAGTAGTCCTCAGGGAGATAATCGACAGGGGAATCCTTGTACCAGGAGGCGTTTTAGTGCTTGAGCATTCGGCCTTGAGGGCTCCCTCTCCTCCTGAGGGCTTGAATCCCGTCAGGGTAAAGCGGTATGGCGATACTGCCGTGAGTTTCTTTATCCGCGAGGCCTGAGGATGATCTTGTGTTCCAGTAGATCTATCTCGGCAATCTCGGCCTCAATAGCCTTCTCTTCCCCGAAGAGATTCACGAGCCTGAGCTTCTCCCCTTCCGGGATGATGGTGGCTATATCGGTGAGTAACTCCTCCAGCTTTCCGTCCTTTAGAAGGTAGGCTGTGGACTGGCACATTTTTCCCCTCCTTCGAAATAATCGATAATGGCCCAAGCCAGAGCCTCCAAGGTGTAAGTTTCCGGCATCACCTTCGGTCTTATGCCATACCCTTTGAGGACCTCGGCGGTCACCGGACCTATGACCGCTGCTTCAACCCCCTTGGGCCATCTATGGCCTATCATCTCCATGAAGTTATGGACCGTGAGACCGCTGGTGAAGGTCACCATGTCGATTCCCTTCAGGAGCCGCTGCAGATCCGGGGCTTTTTCGGGTTTCCTTATGCCGTAAGCCGGGACCTCGGTGACCTCGGCCCCTGCCCCTTTGAGCATCTCCACTATGGTCCTCCTGGCCCCCTCTGCCCGCGGCAAAAGGATCCTCTTCCCCCGGACGTCTTTGCGCAAAAGCTCCCGGGCGAGGTCTTCTGATCGGTAACTCCGGGGAATCAGATCGACCCCAATTCCCCTTTCCTTCAAGGCCCTGGCCGTCCCCGGTCCTATTGCTCCCACCTTCAGAGGAGGCAAGTTGTCCTTTCCCCTTATGAGTTTCCACCTTCTCAAGAAGGCCTCAACGCCATTGGCACTGGTAAAGACTATCCACTCATAGGATTCCATCTCCATTATTGCCCGATCGATGGCGGAGAAATCCCGTGGCGGGACAATTTCTATCGTGGGGAAGCAAAGGACGCGAAACCCCCTTTCCTCAAGGAGCCTTTTGAGCTCCGATTCCTCTCCCTTAGGCCTGGTTATCAATACCGTTGGCCTTGAGTTGGGCATAGAGGTATGCCTCTATGAATTCGTCAAGGTCGCCATCGAGGACCCTGTCCGCATCCCCTCGTTCCACCCCTGTCCTGTGATCCTTGACCAATCGGTAGGGCTGAAGAATATAGGAGCGGATCTGATTTCCCCATGCAATCTCCTTCTGATTTTTGTGGATCTCCTTCCACTTTTGCAGTCTCTTCTGTCTCTCGAGTTCGTAAAGCCTGGCCTTGAGGATCTTTAGGGCCATTACCTTGTTCTGGTGCTGGGAGCGTTCGTTCTGACACTGCACCACAATACCCGTGGGTATGTGGGTGATCCTTACTGCCGTTTCCGTCTTGTTTACGTGTTGTCCCCCGGGGCCACTCGAGCGGAAGGTCTCGATCTTCAGATCCGATTCCCTGATGTCGATCTGGATGTCATCGGGGGTTTCCGGAAAGACCGAGACGGAAGCAAAGGAGGTATGACGGCGCCTGCTGGCATCAAAAGGGGAGATCCTCACAAGGCGATGCACACCCGTTTCCCCTTTCAGATAGCCGTAAGCATACTCGCCCCTCACCAGGACCGTGGCGCTCTTTATCCCGGCCTCCTCTCCATGGGTGATGTCCACAACTTCTGCCTTCCACCCCCTTCCTTCAGCAAAACGCAGATACATCCTCAAAAGCATCTCGGCCCAATCCTGGGCCTCCGTACCTCCGGCACCGGCATTGATGCTGAGGAAGGCGTTGGCTTTGTCAACCGGGTCGGCAAAGAGCCTTTCTATCTCCCAGCGGTGGACTTCCCGTTCAAGCTTGTCAAGTCGCTCCTGGGCCTCCTTGAGGAAATCCTGGTCCTCTTCGGACATCTCTAGAAGCAACTCTATTTCCTCCTGTTCGCGCTTTACCAGTTCCCACCGTGAGATATCCCTCTCCAGACTACCCTTTTCCTGCAGCAACTTCCTCGCCCTTTGATAATCCTGCCAAAAGTCAGGCTTCGATTCCTCTGTGAGGATTTCCTCAAGTTTCCGGTGCTTTGCGGGCAGGTCAAAGATACCCTCCGAGGAATTCCACCCTCCTTTTGAGCTCTTCGAACTTCTGCCTCAATTCCTCCTTCATCTTCGCCTCCCTTATGAATATAGCGATTCTGAGGGACCAAAGCCAGGCCCTCAAAGGATAACAGGTATGCGCCTTGCGTCAAGGACCGTTCCCTCACCCACGGTGAAACACAGGGCTTCGACCATCACCCCTCCCTCTACTGCCTCCGTTAGAGCTTCCGCGAAACCGGGGTCGATTTCCCTGTTTGGCACAAAGGCAGAGGCATCTTCCCTGAGGACCATGAAGGTGACAAGGGCCGCACTCCCTGCGGAGGAAAGCTTCTGCAAGGCCCTTAGATGACCCCTGCCCCGGGCAGTTGGGGCATCGGGGAAAAGGGCCAAGCCGTTCCTGACGAGGGTGACCGATTTTGCCTCGATCCAGAGATCCCTACCCCGCCAGCGGGCAAAGAAGTCAAACCTCTTTCCACCCCCCTTCACCTCGGGTCTAAGGCCCTTTAGGTCCTGAAGGTGGGGGAGTATTCCCTTGGAGATGCTCCAGGGAAGGAGCCTATTGGCCATCCTGGAATCGACCAGGATCCAGATCCTGCCGTCGGACACACCCCAAAGATCGAGGTCCGTCTTGCGCCTTGTCGAAGTCCGGGGCTTGAGGAGGACGGTCCTTCCAGGGACCAAGACCCCTTGGAGCCTTCCGGAATTGGGCAGGAAGGCCCTCTGGATCTTCCCCTCAACCTGGACTTCCACCAGGAAGCGGTTGACCCTGTTGAGGAATGTCCCTTTTAT
>CAYVAU010000072.1:0-6322 GCA_964448445.1 uncultured Thermodesulfobacteriota bacterium
CACTGTCACCTTTATCCTCATCTTCTCCCCTCCAACGACCTCAGGATCCTGAGGTTAACCTCGTCCCAATCCTCTCCCTCAGGGGTCACCCCCTTTGGGGTTTCGATGATGAAGGGTAGCTCTTTGAAGCGCTCGTCTTGAAGCAGCCACCTAAAGGGTTCGAGTCCCAGTTTGCCAAATCCTATGTGTTCGTGCCTGTCCCTTCCTGATCCCCGTGGGGCTTTGGAGTCATTGAGGTGGACTACCTTGAGTTTTTCGAGACCGATGAGGTCATCCAGCTCCTTTAGGGTCTCCTCATACCCTCTCGGATCGGCGATGTCATAACCCGCAGCCCATAGATGGCAGGTATCGATGCATATGCCGACCTTTTGCTCCTCTTCCAGCATCTCCAGGATCCTCGCAAAGTTTTCAAACTTCGATCCGATTCCCCTGGCGGTGGTCTCAAGGAGGACCATTACCCCCTGGAGGTCATGAAGCAGAAGGTTCAGGGCCCTTGCGATCCTGTAAAGGCCTTCCTGTTCCCCCGTACCGGTGGGGGAACCGGGGTGGAGGACATAGTAAGGGATGCCGAGGGCCTGTGTCCGGAGCAGTTCTTCCCTCAAGGCCTCAATGCTCCTTTCGTAAAGGGAGGAGTTGGGGGAGGCGATGTTTATCAAGTAACTGCAATGGGCTATGAGGGGTTCGAGGCCCAACCGGTCCTTGAGCATCAGGAATTCCCACCTCTCTCCATCATCGAGGACCCTGCTCCTCCAGGAGCGGGCATTCTTGAGGAAAAACTGCACGGTGTCACAGCCCAAGGTCCTTCCCCTTTCAAGGGCCCTGGGCAATCCCCCGGAGATGGACATGTGGGCTCCGAGCCTCCTCACCCGAGCTCCTCAATGGCCTCCTTGAGCAGTCCCTCCACTAGGGAGCGGATCTCCTTAAGCCTTTGGGGGCTTTGGGCCTCGAACCTCAGGACGAGCACAGGCTGGGTGTTTGAAGCCCTTACCAACCCCCAGCCATCGGCGAACTTCAGCCTGATTCCGTCGATATCCACAAAGTCGTACTTCCCCTTCACCTTCTCCTTGAACCTTTCGACCACCTCGAACTTCACCTCGTCGGGACAATCGACCCGGATCTCAGGGGTTGCATAGGTCGGGGGGATACCCCTCAAGAGTCCTGAGAGCCGTTCGGAGGTCTTCCCCAGGACCTCCAGGAGCCTGGCGGAGGCATAGATGGCGTCATCGAATCCGAAGTACCTGTCGGCGAAGAACATATGCCCTGACATCTCCCCGGCCAGAAGGGCCCCCTCCTTCCTCATCTTGTCCTTTATCAGGGAATGGCCCGTCTTCCACATGATCGCCTTCCCGCCCAGGCGCTCTATCTCATCGAAGAGCACCTGAGAGCACTTCACCTCGGCGATAAATATCCCCCCTTTTCTCCGGGATAGGATATCGCGGGCGAAGATCAGCATGAGTTTGTCGCCCCAGATGATCCTGCCTTCTTCGTCCACAACCCCGATCCTGTCCCCATCGCCATCGTATCCTATCCCCAGATCTGCCCCCAGCTGCCTCACCTTCTGGATCAGGTCCTTTAGGTTCTCCTCCACGGTTGGATCGGGATGGTGATTGGGGAAGCGGCCGTCGGGCTCGCAGTAAAGGCCGTGGACCTCACAGCCCAGCTCCCTCATGATCGGGAGGGCCACAACCCCCGCTGTGCCGTTTCCCGCATCTATGACCACCTTGAGGGATCTTCTGACCTTTATGTCCTGCAGGATGAATCTGCGGTAGTCTTCGAAGATATCGTATTCGGAAAGCCGCCCCTTCCCCTTAGCGTAGTTGCCTCCTTCGGCGATCTCGCGGATCCTCTGGATCTCGGGCCCGTAGATGGCGTCCTTCCCCACGCAGATCTTGAAGCCGTTGAACTCAGGGGGATTATGGCTGGCAGTGATCATTACCCCCCCGTCCATTCCCAGCTTGACGATGGAGAAGTACAGAAGGGGTGTAGGGGTCATGCCGATATCGGTCACCTCAAGGCCGGTCTCGAGCAACCCTTCGAGGAGCGCTTCGCGAAAAGGGGCGGAGCTTAATCGGCAATCCCTGGCCAGGGTTATCCGCTTAACCCCCTTTTGGTGGTAATAGGTGCCAATGGCCAGGCCCAGCTCCCGCACGTTCTGGGGGGTGAGGTCTTCTCCCTCCACACCTCTGATGTCGTATTCCCTGAAGATCTTCGGATTAAACTTCATTCTTCTTCCTCCCCTTGATCTCGTCTCATCCTTTCAATCTTCATCTTCTTCAGGGTCTCTTCAAATCGCCTGAGCAAAAACCTCCTGGGAAAATCGGGATGCTGCAGATATGGAAGGGCATTCTGTTCAAAGGTCAGCAGGGCCTTCCGCCTCTGTTGCTGAAGCTCCCCCTCCCTTACCCCGACCTTGGTGATCTCCCTTAGATAGGTGACCTCATCCCCTAAGGCCTTTAGGGCCTCCTCGGCAAGGGGATCCTTGGAGGGGATGAGGGAGGGATCAACCCGGACCCTGCCCACGATCTGAATCCTCAGGTTCCAGAAGTCGGCCCAGTAATTTTCGCTGAGGTCCAGGGCTTCGAGCTCAAGGCCGTTTTTCAAGGTCCATCTCTTCAGCACCCGCATCGTCCTCAAGGGGAAGCAGCATGGCCACTTCGTCGCATTTGGGGAACTTGATGCATCTCAGGCAGTCCCTCCATATCTTGTGGGGCAAGATGGCCTTGTCGACAATCCGGAAGCCGAACCTCTCAAAATAACGGGGAATATAGGTGAGGAGGAAGACACGCTTGACCCCGAGTTCCCTCGCCTCCTTTAAGGCCATCCTGACGAGGGCAGACCCCTGTCCCTTACCCCTGTATGGTTCCCGAACCGCCAGCGACCTTATTTCGGCCAGGTCCTCCCAGCAGATATGAAGGGCACACACCCCTTGTATTTCCCCGTCCTCCTCGTAAACGAAGAAATCCCTCAGGTTGTCGTAAATTTCTCCCAGCGACCGCGGCAAAAGGAGCCCCTTTTGCGCATAGAGATTCACGAGCTCCTGAATCCGCACGGCATCCCCCACCCTGGCCTTCCTTATCATCCCTTCAGAAGCTCCTCGGCCTGCCGCAGGGTGGTCTCCGTTATGGAATCCCCGGCCAACATCCTGGCTATCTCCCACTTCCTCTCCTCCCCCTTTACGACCTCCACTTTGACCCTGGTCCTCCCCCCTTTTACTTCCTTCCTGACCCGCAGGTGGTGATGGGCCCTGGCAGCGATCTGGGGAAGGTGGGTGACACAGAGGAGTTGATGCCTTTCGGCCAGCCCCTGAAGCCTCCTGCCCACTATCTGGGCCGTTACCCCCCCTATGCCGGCATCGATCTCATCGAAGATCAACACCTTGGTCCCCTCCCCCAGCGAGAGTTCCCTCAAGGCCAGCATGGTCCGCGACAGTTCACCTCCCGATGCTATGGCCG
This sequence comes from uncultured Thermodesulfobacteriota bacterium, assembly GCA_964448445.1. GTDB lineage: Bacteria > Desulfobacterota > B13-G15 > B13-G15 > B13-G15 > B73-G16. The sequence goes on from CAYVAU010000072.1 coordinate 3,453, forward strand.
AAAGGGGCTTGGGCTCCTCCCCCGGATTCGCCGAAAGGAGGAATTCGCCCTCCTCCGCCCCGAAAGGCCCCAGTTGTACTCCCTCGAGCTGGATCCTTTCGCCCTGGGGCTCGCGAAAGGAGAAGGTGAAGGTTACATGGGGCATGCCGAGCTCCCTCAAGGCCTCCTGCATCCTCTCGGAGAGCCTTTCGGCTGCCTCAAGGCGCCTCCTGGTGAGTTCCTCGGCCCTTGCCCTCAATTGTTGCAGCAGCTCCCTTTGCCTTCCTTCCAGTTCCCTTATCCTCTCCTCGAGGCCCTCAAGGGCCTTAAGCTCATCCCGGAGGGAATGGAGGATCCCTACAAGCTCCCGGAGATCCGCAACCCCGTATTTGTCCTTTAGCCTCTGCAGGCTGTAAAGGCGCGACTCTATCCTGTCCAGCTCCATCGGGTCATGATCCAGGCCTGAGCAGTATTTTTCCACCTCGAAGAACAGATCCTGCAGAAGGACTTCGGCCTCTGCCAAACCCTTGCTCCACCCCTCAAAGGTCCTGTCAAGCCCTTCCACTTTGGCCAGCTCCCTCAGCCCCTCCGAGACACCCTTCAGGGCACCGTCCAGGAGATCCTTGAGCGAGGAGAGGGTTTCCAGGACCTTGTGGTACTGCAAAAGGAGGCCCCTTCTTTCCTTGAGCTTCTCTTCCTCCTCGGGGTCCAGATTGGCCTCCTCCAGCTCCCTTATTTCATACAGCAAAAACTCCCTCTTCCTTTTGACCTCGGTCCTTTTCCCGTAAAGGTCCCGGAGTTCCTTCTGAAGGTCCCTATAGGCCTCAAAGGCCAGACGGTACTGCTGTCGCTTCTGCCAAAGCCCTGCCCATCGATCCAGGAATTCAAGATGGGACTGCGGGTCCCGCAGCAGAAAATGTTGATCCTGTCCGTAGATGTCCAGAAGCTGCCTGCCCAGGGAGACGAACTCTGTCAGGGGTACCGCCTTGCCGTCGATGTAGGCCCTGCTTCTGCCCGTTCTGCCGATGACCCTCTTCAAGACCATTTCCCTCCCGCCCCATGAAAAGGTGGCCTCGATCGTTCCCTCCCTCTGGCCCGTCCTCAAAAGCACTCCCGATGCCTTGCCTCCCGCTAGGAGTCCCAGGGCCGTCACCACCATGGACTTCCCCACCCCCGTTTCGCCCGTCAGGACGTTGAAGCCGGGGTGGAAGGGGATGGTCACCTCTTCGATGACCGCAAGGTTCTCTATCCTGAGGGAGACCAGCAAAGGCCGCCTCCGCCTGATGTAAGCAGATCACCTCCCCATTTGAGCTTGGTCCGCAACAGGTCGAAATAGCTCCTGAAGGGGCACTTTACCAGCCGGACCTCCCCGGGGGCTTTGGAGACCTCCACTGTGACCCCTTGGGGTAGCTGAAAACCCACCTGCCCGTCCAGGGTCAAGTAGACGTCCTCTTCTTTGGAGGTGTGAAAGAGGGTGATCACCGATTCTTCAGGGACCAGAAGGGGGCGATTGGTCAGGGTGTGGGGACAGATGGGGACGATGACTATGGCCGGAAGGCTGGGATGTACGATGGGTCCTCCTGCTGCAAGACAATAGGCGGTGGAGCCAGTGGGAGTGGATACGATGAGTCCATCGCCCCTGAAAGTGGTAAGATAGGTGTTGTCGACCTTGGCGGTTATGGTGATTATGCGGGCCAAGGCCCCCTTGTTGATCACCACGTCGTTGAGGACCGTGAATTCCCGCCCGAGGGATTCCACCTTTGCCCGTAGCAAGGTCCTCCTCTCTATCTCAAACTCCCCTTTGAGTATCCTGTCCATGACCAGAAAGAGCTCCTCGCGTGAAAGGGCCGTCAGGAACCCAAGACCCCCTAGGTTGACCCCGAGGATGGGGACCTGGGAGCCGGCCAGCATCCTGGATGCCGAAAGCATCGTTCCATCGCCCCCCAGGACCACCACAAGATCCAGTTCGTTCCTAAACCCCTGGGGGGGGAGGCCCTCAATGCCCATATCCTCCGCAACTCCCTCTTCGGCGAAGACCTCGATCCCCCGCGAGCTCAGCCAGAGGGCAAGATCCCTCAGGACCTCGAGGGCCTCGGGGCGATTCTTTTTCACGTAGATCCCGATCCGTTTCACATCGAAAAGATATCACGTTGCCTTTTCAAGGGGCAAGGCAAGTGCTAAAAGAAGAAGGCCCATGAAGCCCAAGGTCATAGTGGTCCTCGGACCGACGGCCACCGGAAAGAGCGATTTGGGGCTGGAACTCGCCCGCACCTTCGGGGGGGAGATCATAAGCGCGGATTCCGTCCAAGTTTATCGCCTGATGGACATCGGGAGCGCCAAGCCCTCCGAGGATATCCGCCGGGAGATTCCCCATCACATGATCGATGTGGTATGGCCGGATGAGGAATTCAGCGCAGGGGACTTCCGAAGGCTGGCCAGAAAGGCCATTGAGGAGATCCTCATGCGGGGGAGGATACCGATCGTGGTGGGGGGAACGGGGCTGTATATTAAGGCCCTGACCGAAGGCCTGATCGAGGGGTTGAAGGCCCAAAGGGACCTGAGGGAGGAGCTCCTGAGGGAGGCCAGGGTCATCGGTAGCAAGGGACTCTGGGAACGCTTGAGGAGGATAGACCCCCAGGGGGCAGAGGCCATCCACCCCAACGATCTCTACCGGATCATAAGGGCCCTGGAGATCCATCGCCTAAGTGGCCTTCCCCCTTCCTCGCTCAGAAAGGGACATGGCTTTGGAGATCGTCCCTATGACCTCCTGAAGGTGGGGCTGATCCGCCCCAGGGAGGAACTCTACCAGCGGATTGATCGGAGGGTGGAGCAGATGATAAAAGGGGGATTGGTGCAGGAGGTGAGGGGGCTCCTCAAAAGGGGGTATGGGG
>CAYVAU010000073.1:0-6052 GCA_964448445.1 uncultured Thermodesulfobacteriota bacterium
GACCTTTGGGGAAGGGAGATCTTCGAGATATGGGTCAGGGAGCGCATTTGCGTGCTTTACCCTAGGCAAAAGGTGTTATTTTTGGGCAAACTACAAGGGGCCACGATCTGCCTCTCCTTCGGCGAATTCGACCCCTCGGGCCTACCCCACCGCCTCCGGGGGACCCTGGGTCCTGTCACTTACCAGCTGCGCCTCAAGAACCTCGCCCCTTCCCAGGGCGAGAGATCTCCTCCCCTTGACCCCTCGCGGTTCAAGGAGGTCTATCTGGTCGAGGATCCCCTTGCCTTCCTCCAGGGTTGGGTTGACTTTGGGGGGAAGATAAAATAGATTTCCACAAAAGCAAGATCCTCTCCTTGAGAGGATCTTTTTAGCTTTAGGAGGGAGGTAATGAAGCGATTTGAGAGGGAGAAGGTGAGGACGGTGGGTTTCTTCGGCCATTCAAGCGAGGGAAAGACCTCCCTGGCGGAAGCCGTCCTTTTCCGGGCAGGGGTGACGCAGAAACTGGGAAGTGTAGATGAGGGCTCCTCGATCCTGGACTTTGAACCAGAGGAGGTCAACCGCAAGATCTCCATAAGCACAGCCGTGGCCAGCTATCAGTGGGACAAGCACCTGGTGACCATCGTGGATACCCCAGGGGATGTCCATTTCACCTACGAGGCCAAAAGCGCCATGGCGGTGGTTGAGGGGGCGGTGTTTGTCCTCGGGGCCAACTCGGGAGTAAAGGTGCAGACCGAGAACATGTGGCGGGAAGCCCAGGAAAGGGGGGTTCCCTGCATCCTTTTCATCACCAAGATGGACACCGAACACGCCCGGTTCTGGGATGCTCTAAAGGATGCTTCGGAAAACCTGGAAGGTGCAAAGCTCGTCATTCTCCAGATGCCCATCGGCGAGGAGGCCAACTTCAAAGGGGTGGTGGACCTCCTGAGGAACGAGGCCTACCTTTACGAAGACTCAAGCGGGAAGGCCAAGAAGGCCCCCGTACCCCAGGATATGTCCTCAAAGGTGGAGGAGGAAAGGCTCAAGCTTGTGGAGTCGCTGGTCGAGGTGGATGAGAAGCTAATGGAGCGGTATCTGGAGGGGGAGGAGATTTCCCAGGAGGAGCTTTATCGTTGCCTAAAGGAGGGGATGGTGCAGGGGCAGATCGTGCCGGTACTGTGTGGTTCGGCCCTTAGACTCATAGGCATCGACCTCCTGATGGACGCCATAAACCTCCTTATACCCTCGCCCCTTGAGAGGAAACCTGCAAAGGGCATAAACCCCAATACGGGTCAAGAGGAGGAGAGGAAGCCCTCGGTGGATGAGCCCTTCTCGGCCTATGTCTTCAAGACCCTGATGGATCCCTTCGCCGGCAGGATCTCCTATTTGAAGGTCCTTTCGGGGAGCATTGGGCCCGATGTGGCCGTTTACAATTCTTCCAAGAAGACCCGGGAGAAGCTGGGCCAGGTCTTCCTGTTGCAGGGGAAAAAGCAAGAGCCTGCCGGTATTGCCGAGGTCGGCGATATAGTAGCTGTGACCAAGCTCAAGGACACCCAGACGGGGGATACCCTCTGCGACGAGAAGGCACCCATCGTTTACCAGCCAGTCATGGCGCCCACACCTGTTCTTTCCTATGCCATAAAGCCAAAGGCCAGGGGTGATGAGGAAAAGATCTCGCAGGCCTTAAGTCGCATGAAGGAGGAGGATCCCACCATCGTCTTGAGCCGGGATGAGCAGACCAAGGAGTTGATCATATCTTGCTTAGGACAGCTTCACCTCGATGTGATTGTGGAGAGGATGAAGAGGAAGTTCGGGGTTGAGGTCGAGCTCAGTCCTCCCAAGATCCCTTACAAAGAGACCATACGCAAGGTCGTCAAAGGGGTCATTTACAGGCACAAGAAGCAGACCGGCGGAAGGGGGCAGTTTGCCGAGGTGCACTTCGATCTCTATCCGCTTGAGCGGGGGAAGGGCTTTGAATTCGAGGAGGCCCTAACGGGGATGAACGTCCCCAGGAACTTCGTCCCAGCGGTGGAAAAGGGAATAAGGGAGGCTATGGAGTCGGGGGTCCTGGCCGGGTTTCCGGTAGTGGATGTGAAGGTGAGGTTTTATGATGGGAAGAGCCATGAGGTGGACTCCTCGGATCTGGCCTTCAAGATCGCTTCCATCATGTGCTTCAAGAAGGGGATGCAGCAGGCAGAGCCCGTGCTGCTTGAGCCGATCATGAAACTGGAGGTGACAGTGCCGGATGACGTCCTGGGGGACGTGATGGGCGATCTGAACAGCCGGAGGGGAAAGATCCTGGGGATGGAGACGAGGGGGAAGAACCAGGTCATAAAGGCCCTTGTGCCCATGTCCGAGGTCCTGCAGTATGGTCCCATCCTGAATTCCCTCACCGGTGGCAGGGGCAGCTTCACCATGGAGTTCTCCCATTACGAGGAGGTACCACCCCATCTCGCTCAGAGGATCGTCGAGGAGGCCAAAAGGGAGAGGGAAAGAGGGGATTAGTTTGCGGGCTGTGCTCCAAAGGGTGAAAGAGGCTTGGGTAAGGTTCCAGGGGGAAGAGATAGCGAGAATTGGGAAGGGGCTTCTGGTCCTTTTGGGGGTGGCCCAAGGGGATGGCCCCGAGGATGTGGCCTATATGGCCTCGAAAATCCCCAATCTGAGGGTCTTTGAGGACAGCGATGGCCGCATGAACCTCTCCCTCAGGGATGTCGGAGGGGAGATCCTTGTAGTCTCGCAGTTCACCTTGCTTGGGGACTGTCGCAAGGGCAGGAGGCCTTCCTTTAGCGGGGCCGCGGGCCCAGAGGTTGCCAGGGAGCTTTACCTTGAGGTGGTGAGGGCCCTTCGGGGGGAGGGACTTGAGGTGAAGACGGGGAGGTTTCAGGCCCGGATGGAAGTGGGACTTGTAAACGATGGTCCGGTAACCCTCCTGCTTGACAGCAAGAGGGCCTTCTGAGGATGAGGGGATGGGCAATCCTCATTGTGTCGCTCCTTTTCCTTTCTGCCATCACCCAGGGGAGTGAGAGGATGGCGAGGGGTCCTATAAGGGAGTCGGCGATCGCCGGGACCTGGTATCCCGGGGATCCTAAGGTCCTGAGGAGACAGATCGAGGGTTTCCTTTCCCATGCCGATGTTCCCCTTCTTGAGGGGGAACTTCTGGCCCTTATAGCCCCCCATGCCGGTTACATGTACTCGGGGCAGGTGGCCGCTTACGCCTACAAGCTCCTTCAGGGGAGGAAATACGATGCGGTGGTGATAGTTTCGCCGAGCCATTATGTGTACTTCCATGGGGTTTCGGTATACCCAAAAGGGGGATTCAGGACGCCCTTGGGGATTGTGAAGGTCGAGGAAGGGTTCTGTAAAAGGCTCATGGAGGTCTGCCCCCTCGTCGACGATATTCCCCAGGCCCACACAAGGGAGCATGCCCTGGAGATCCAGCTGCCCTTCCTTCAGGTTGTACTGGGGGACTTCGGCCTCGTCCCCCTGGTCATGGGTGAGCAGGACGACAGGACCGTAAGGGAGCTGGCCAAGGGCCTCGTGGAGGTGATAAAGGGGAGCGGCGAGAAGGTGCTCCTTATTGCCAGCACCGACCTTTCGCATTTTTATCCCTATGAGAGGGCTGTGGCCATGGACAGGATCATCCTCGAGCATGTGGAGGCCCTCGATCCCGAGGGGTTGATGAGGGATCTCGAATCCAAGCATTGTGAGGCCTGTGGGGGTGGTCCCATGGTCTCGGTCATGATGGCGGCCAAAGCCCTCGGGGCCAATAAGGGGGTGGTGCTGAAGTATGCCAACTCGGGCGATGTGACCGGTGACAGGACGAGCGTGGTGGGTTATATGGCAGCGGCACTCCTTAAGCTGTCCGGGGATCCTGATCCCTTGGAGGAAGAATACCTTGGGCTGAGTGAGGAGGAAAAGCGCACGCTGTTGGAGATCGCTAGAACCGTGATCGAGAGCCGCGCCTTGGGGAGACCGATCCCGGAGTTTTCGGTGACCTCCCCGAAGTTGAAGGAACCAAGGGGGGTGTTTGTCACCATCAAGAAACATGGACAGCTCCGGGGCTGCATAGGCTACGTTCGGGGGATAAAGCCCCTTTGGGAGGCGGTAGTGGACATGGCCCAGGCCGCTGCCTTTGAGGACCCGCGATTCCCTCCAGTGAGGCCGGAGGAGCTGAAGGATCTGCAGATAGAGATATCGGTCCTCACTCCCCTTAAAGAGATCCGCGGTAGCCCAGAGGAGATCCTAAGGAGGATAAAGATAGGGAAACACGGGCTCATGATAGAAAGGCCCCCCTATCATTCGGGCCTTCTGCTCCCGCAAGTGGCGGTGGAGTATGGCTGGGATCCGGAGACCTTCCTTGAGGAGACCTGTTTTAAGGCCGGGCTCCCTCCGGATGCCTGGAAGGATCCCTCCTCAAGGATCTATATCTTCGGGGCGGAGATCTTCTGATGTTTAAAAAGGTCAAGGCTTCCGAAGCCGTGGGGATGATCCTTGGTTACGATATAACCGAGATCATCCCCGGGCAGAGGAAGGGGCCTGCCCTGAGGAAGGGCCACAGGATAAGGGAAGAGGACGTGGAGGTGCTCCTGCGCACCGGTAACGACTACGTCTGGGTCATTGAGCCCGAGGAGGGCGAGCTGCACGAAGACGAAGGGGCCATGAGGCTTGCCGAGGCTGCTGCAGGAGAAGGGCTTCGGGCCATCCCCGGTAGTGAAGGCAGGGCCATGATAAGGACCACGACCAGGGGGCTCCTCAAGGTGCAGCGCGAACTTGTGGACCTCATAAACCTGAGGGGGGAGCTCGTGCTGTCGACCCTCCACGACAACACCCCCTGTGAGGAAGGGGCCCTTGTCGCCATTGCCAGGATCATACCCCTGATGATAAGGGAGGAAGAGGTCAAATGGGCCGAGGAGGTCCTCCAAAACAGCAAGGCCCTCCATTTGAAGCCCTACCGCAGGAGAAAGGTCGGAGCGGTGATTACGGGCAACGAGGTCTATTATGGGAGAATCCCTGATGCCTTCGACGAGAAAGTCAGGCCCAAACTGCAGCATTATGGGGCGGAGTTTTCGGGTGAGGTCATCGTTCCTGACGATCCCCAGTTGATAGCCAAGGCGATCACCTCCCTCCTTGATCAAGGGGCTGATCTTATAGTCACCACCGGGGGGCTGTCGGTGGACCCCGGGGATGTGACCCTTGAGGGCATTAGACTCACCGGGGCCGAGATAATCAATTACGGCTCTCCGGTCCTTCCGGGGGCGATGTTCCTCTATGCCGTCTTAGGGGAGGCGGACATCCTCGGGCTTCCGGCCTGCGTTTACTACAACCCCACGACCATTTTCGACCTGGTTTTGCCGAGGGTCATGGCGGGGGAGAGGCCGAGCAGGGAGGAGATCCGCAGACTGGGTTATGGGGGGCTTTGCCTCAACTGCGCCGAATGTCGCTTCCCAGTATGTCCCTTCGGGAGGGCTTGAGGTGCCCCTTGAACTCAAGGTCCTGATTCGGGGTGCTGGAGAGATGGCCAGCGCTGTGGCCTGGAGGCTCAACCGGTGTCATTTCCGCGTACTGATGACCGAAATCCCCAAGCCCCTCTCGGTGAGGAGGAGGGTCTGTTTCAGCGAGGCCGTCTTTCAGGGAGAACAGGTGGTGGAGGGGGTGAGGGGGGTGCTGATAAGGGATCCCCGGGAGGTCGAAGGGGTTTGGGCCAGAGGTGAGGTGGCAATTATCGTGGATCCGGAGGCGGAATGCCTTGATGCCATTGGGCCCGACGTGCTGGTCGATGCCATTATGGCCAAGAGGAACCTCGGGACCCGGATGGAGCAGGCCCCCTTGGTCATAGGCCTCGGCCCGGGCTTTTCGGCCGGAAGGGACGTGCACGTGGTGATAGAGACCAATCGGGGACACGACCTCGGCAGGACCATCTATCAGGGGGAGGCGGAACCGAACACAGGAATCCCGGCAGAAATCGCCGGGATCAGCGCACAGCGGGTGTTGAGGGCCCCCTCGGATGGGGTCTTCAGGCCCATAAAGGACATCGGGGACCGAGTAATGCGGGGGGAGGTCGTGGCCTGGGTGGGGG
>CAYVAU010000074.1:0-6035 GCA_964448445.1 uncultured Thermodesulfobacteriota bacterium
GGGGGGAAGCTCTCGGTGAGGGTCTCAGATGATGGCGAGGGGATGAGTCCCGAAGATGTCCAGCTTGCCATAAGGCATCACGCCACATCCAAAATCTCAACCGAGGAAGACCTGGAAAGGATCCTGACCCTGGGCTTTCGGGGAGAAGCCCTTCCTTCAATAGCTTCGGTCTCCCGAATGGGGATCATCACCCATGCCGATGGTCATCCCGCAGTGAGGCTGGAGGTTGAAGGGGGACGGGTGCTGGATGTGAGGGAGGTGGGAGCCCCTCGGGGGACGGTGGTGGAGGTGAGGGATCTCTTCTTCAACCTCCCCGCGAGGCGGAAGTTCCTGAAGTCCACCGTCACCGAATTTGGCCATTGTCTGGAGGCAGTGGTCAGGCTGGCCCTGCCGAGGCCGGGGGTTTCCTTCGCCGTGTGGCACCAGGGAAGGGAGAAGATGGTGTTTCCCCCTTCTTCCGAAGAGGAGAGGGTCCTTAAGGCCTTCGGAGAAGAACTGCGGGATCACCTTCTTCGGGTGGAGGAGGAAAAAGGGGATTTGGAACTTTCCGGGTGGATCACATCCCCCGGTTATTTCCGGGGAAATGCAAGGGGGATCTATTTTTACGTGAATGGCCGTTATGTAAGGGATCGAATGCTGCTTCAGCTTTTGGGCGAACTTTATTCCGACCTCATCCCCAGGGGAACCTATCCCTTTGCAGTCTTGAAGCTCAAGATACCTCCCGAGCAGGTGGACGTGAATGTCCACCCCACAAAGATCGAGGTGAGATTTCGGGCACCCGAGGAGGTGTATCAATTCGTGAGGGATGCCCTCAAGGGGGCGCTGGGAAAGAAGGGGTTTCGTCCGACGGTGCCTCAGTCCGGGGTTTCCCCTTCCTGGCTCTTTGAGGTCGAGAGCCCCCTGCGGGTGGTGGGACAGGCAGGCAGTTGGATAGTGGCCGAGGAAGGAGGGGACCTCTTGATCTTTGACCAGCATGCCTTACATGAGAGGGTCCTTTATGAGGAGCTTAAGGCCCAAAGGACCTCCCCCCAGAGGTTGATCCTCCCCCAGGTGGTGGAATTGAGCCAGCAGGAGATCCAGGATTTGATGGAGGTTCGCGATGCCCTGAGGATGATGGGATTCGACTATGAGCCCTTTGGGCCGAGGAGCCTTCTCGTTAAGGCGATCCCCTCCTCCTTACGGCCCCATGAGATCAAGCAGTTTCTTGAGGAGCTATCGGAGGAACTCTCCTCGGGGGACCCCTCTGAAAGGGTGGAGGAGGCCCTTAAATTGCTGGCCTGCAGGGGTGCCGTCAAGGCCGGGGAATCCCTCTCACAGCAGGAGATAACCGAATTGCTCCGGAGGTGGGAGGCCCTATCAAGGCCTCAGAGCTGTCCCCACGGAAGGCCCCTTCTTTTAAGGCTTTCCCAACAGGAGCTTTTGCGCCGCTTCAGGCGTCAAGTTTGAGGATTCTGCGGATGATCTCCGTGGTGGAGAAGCCCTCGCAGTAGGGGACAATCCGGACCTCTTGGACCAGCTCCCTTCCGACGACCTCCTCGGGCTTCCAGTCACCGCCTTTCACGAGCACATGGGGCTTGAGCTCGGATATGACCCTTAGGGGAGTGTCCTCTTCGAAGGGGAGGACGAAATCGACGGCCTCAAGGGCCGAGAGCACCTTCATTCTGGCCTCAAGGGGCATGATGGGCCTACCGGGTCCTTTGAGCCTCCTTACCGATTCGTCGCTGTTTACGGCCACAACAAGCACATCCCCCAAGGCCTTCGCCTCTTGAAGGCATGAGATATGGCCGGGATGAAGCAGGTCAAAACATCCGTTGGTAAAAACGATCCTCTTTCCCTGGGCCTTGAGGTCGGAAAGGATCGCCTTCAGTTCGTCGAGCCCCTTGATCTTGGATTCCCACGGCCTCATGTCCAGCGCAGAAAGGCCTTGTAGGCCCTGAAGGTCTCATAGATGTCGGCCTTTGAGGCCACCTCAAAGGGAGAATGCATCCCCAGAAGGGGTGTGCCGCAGTCGATGATGTCCATGCCGTAAACGGCCAGGTACTTCGCTACGGTTCCCCCTCCCCCCTCATCGACCTTGCCGAGCTCGACCATCTGCCAGGCAATCCCTTCTCCGTTGAGGATCCTCCTGATCTCGGCCACATATTCGGCGGAGGCCTCACTGCTGGAGTATTTCCCCCCGGTGCCAGTGAACTTGGATAGGGCCACCCCATAGCCTATTCGGGCATTGTTCTGCAGTTCGTGCACCTCCTTGTAGTTGGGATCAACCCCGGCGGTCACATCTCCACTTAGGGCCTTGGATCGGTAGAGGGTTTCCTTCAGGAGGGCCTCGGTTGGCTTAAGTCCGGAGAGCTCAAGCAACTTCATGACGAAAAGCTCCAAGAACCTGGACTTTGCCCCGGTGTTGCCGTCGCTGCCTATCTCTTCCTTATCCACAAAGAGCACAAGGGCCGTGAACTCCGGTTCCTCCACCTCCAGGATCGCCCGAAGGGCACAGTAGGCGCAGACCCTATCGTCCTGTCCGTAACCCCCGATGAAGGACCTGTCGAGGCCCAGATCCCTGGCCTTGCCCGCAGGGACCAGTTGCAGCTCCGCACTGGTGAGGTCCTCCTCCTTTATGCCGTAGCGGTCCCTTAAAAGCTTCAGGATCTGAAGCTTGACCCTCTCTTTTGCCTCTTCGTCCTCGGGGAAGGGAATGTGGCCTACAAGGGCTGTGAGTTTTTCGGCCTCAATGGCCTCCTTCAGTTTCTTCTCCTCCTGTGTCCTGCGCGCCAGGTGGGGGAGAAGGTCACAGCAGGTGAAGACCGGATCTCCTTCCTCCTCCCCGATCCGGATCTTTATCCTCTTGCCGTCCTCTCTCACTACCACCCCGTGCAGGGCCAGGGGCTGGGCGACCCAGTGGTATTTCTTTATCCCCCCGTAGTAGTGGGTCCTGAAGAAGGCCAGTTCAAGGTCCTCAAAGAGGGGATTTTGTTTCAGGTCGAGCCTTGGAGTGTCTATATGACAGACGATGATCCTTAGTCCCTCCTTGAGAGGCCGTTTTCCCAGGACCGACAGGGCCATGGCCTTTTCCCTGTTCACGGCAAAGACCTTCCTGGGTCCCTTCTCGGAAAACCCCTTCCTTTGGGATTCCTCCAGGATCCATTCCACGGTCTCCCGCTCGGTCTTTGACTCTGAGAGGAAGGATTTGTAAGCCTCCGAAAAGGCAAAAGCTTCCTCCCTCAAGGCCTCATCATATCTGTCCCACACGGGCTTGAGCCTGAGCTTTAACTCCTTCTCCAGCTCCTTCAGTGTCTCCTGCATCTTTCCCTCCTTACCCTTCGAGAAGCTCAAACTCCGCCACAAGGGGCGTGTGATCCGAAGGCTTGGGGGCCTTGCGGGGTTCCAGGTCGATCCAACACCTTTTGCACCTTTGGGCTAGGGGCCTTGTGGCGAGGATGTGATCGACCCTCCATCCTAGGCCCCTTTCCAAGGCCTTCGGCACCCGGTAATCGAAGAAGGTATAATGGCCCGGCTCCCCCGGGTGGTGGAGCCTGAAGAGGTCCACAAGCCCCCACTCCTTTATCCTCTCGAACTTCTCCCACACCTCTGGCCTAAAACACACATGGCCCATAAGCCTTTTGGGATTGTGAACATCTATAGGCTCAGGGGCAACATTGAGGTCCCCACACCATATGAGGGGATCCTCGGGGGAGAAGCGCTTCTTGAAGAAATTCAGGAGCTTATCGTACCACCTGAGTTTGTAAGCGAACATGGGCGAATCGGGGCTTTGGCCCTGGGGCACGTAGGTATTGACGATCCATATACCGGATATCATGCAGCAGATGAGCCTGTCCTCATCGAGGACCCCCTCCCCATCCAGGCCGAAGCTCACTCGCTGAGGTTCCTCAAGGGAAGCGATGGCCACTCCACTTCCACCCTTAGTGCCTTTGAAGATCACCCTGTAGCCCAGTCCTTGGAATGCTTCACGGGGAAACTGCTCATCTGGAACCTTGGTTTCCTGCATGCACAGAACGTGGGGCCTTTCCTTCTTCAGCCAATTGATCACCAAAGGAAGCCTCGACCTTATGGAATTCACATTATAGGTTGCGATCTTGAAGGTCATTGCCATCCTCACCTCCTTAGGAGGATTATCCCCGCTACTATGAGCAGGGCCCCAAAGATCTTATCCCAGGCGAATTCCTCCTGAAGCAGCAGGATGGCGAAAAACAACGCAAACAGGGGAAAGGAGGAGGTTATGGGGACCATCCTTGAGGCCTCTCCATATTTTAGGGCGTAAAAGTAAGCGAGGTGACCCACAAAGGAAGCCAGAAGCCCCTCGATGGCGATATAGGTCCCCTCCCTCGTTCCCACAAGCGTTCCCAACTCCTTGAGCCATCCCCCTGTAATCCCCCACATAAGGAGCGCCGAGGCCACCACAAAGCTTCGCAATGCGAGGGCCTGAAAGGGTTCGACCTTCGAGAGGCCCATCTTTCCGAAGATCGGTGCAATGCCCCAGCAGAGGGCGGCAAAAAGCGCAAAGGTGAAGGCTCTCCCTACCATCAAAATACCTCCATGACCTTTCTGTTGAAGAAGGCGCGCCCGATGGCCCCCTCTATCCCCTCCTTCCTCAGCAGTTCGGAAAGTCTCCTGGCCAAAAGGAAGGCCTCCGTACTTTCCGCCTTGTTGATGAAGACGAAGGCCCTTGCCGAGGGGGGCTTCCCCTTCATGAGGCCTTCAGGATGCATGATCAGCCCCATCAGGGACTCGGGGGTGAGATTCCCCCTGAGGAAGCCCTTTGCCCTTTCAAACCTGAAGACCCAGTCCGGCGAGAGGGGCTTGCCGAGGCCATCGGCCCCTACAACCACCGTAAACAGCGTGCTGGAGGGGGGAACCACCGGCTCATGGTCCCCATGGACCTTTATGGGCCTCCCCTTGGATCCATCGGCTTCAACGATCACGTAATCCGATATCCGGGAAAGCTCGGCGACAAGATCCGGGGGGATGCCCGAAAGCTTCCCCTGGGGAAGCCTTTTCCCCGAAAGGGTCACATGGGGGAAGCTCTGAAGGGCCCTTTCCGCCTCCAACAGGAGCCTCTCCGGTTCCTCCTCCACGATCACAAGGGGGCTTTCCCCCTCACTGGGTTCGTAGATCTTGGTGGTGGTCGTGGTGATGACCCGCTTCCCCTGCCTTGTGAGCTCCTCGGCCAGGGAAAACATCAAGGTGGTCTTTCCCCCACCTCCCACAAGGCTTATGACCTCCCTTTCGCCGATCCGAAAGGCCTCCTTAAGGCCCATCTCTTCCCCGCTCCCTCCCCTTCTCAGGAGGATCCAGAGCCCGCCCTCGGTGAGGATCTCGGCACAATCGCCGAGTCCGGCCTCCACCACCATCTTCTCCGCCTCCTCCGGCCTCAAGGTCCTCTTCCCCAAAGCCCTGTTTAGTTCCCTTGACCTTTCGGCTATGGGGAGGATGACCTCCCTTGGCGTCGAAGGACCGTATCCTCCTCCGAGGACCGCGATCCCCCCGGGAGTCAGGATCCGAAAGACCTCCCTTAGGAGTTTCCCATCTAGGAAGAAGAAGGCCCCCCTGCAGAAGACCAGATCAAAGCTCGAACCCGGGAAAGGCAACTCCCCTCCCTCCCAGCAAAAGCCCAGGTATTTCCCCGTCCCCTTGAGGTAATCCCTCAGTGTGGGCCAAACCTCCCCCTGGACCAGAAGGGCCGCTTTAAAGCCCGTCCTCTCCACAAGCCTTTTGGTCACCCCTCCGCAGAAGGGCCCAAATTCCAGGAAATCCCCCCTCTCCCTTCCGAAGAGCTTGAGGAGGAAATCCACCAGGAAGGGATAAACTGGCTCCCAGAGGTGGAGGAGTTCCTCGATCAGTTCCGTTTTCATCGGTTGAAATGATGGAGGATGGCCTCCAGCACCCCACCGGCTATGGCCCTTGCCTTGTCCGATATCGTGAAGCAATACTCTCTTATCCCCCTTGGGTCGATGTCGCCGAGCTTAAGCCCTTTGGATACCTCCATGCCCCCCCTCAAAAGCCCCCGAATCACACCGTCG
>CAYVAU010000075.1:0-5712 GCA_964448445.1 uncultured Thermodesulfobacteriota bacterium
GGTTGGGACACCTTATGGGGGGCCGCATAGGGTCGGGCCCGATAGGCGACTGCACCCGGTCGGCTCCTGCGCCTTGGACGGCTCAGTTCCCATCGAAGTTCAGTTGATGCCTTCTCCTTCTTTTCCTTCTTCCAGGGGATGCAGGAGAAGGTGCCAGAGATTAAAGCCAAAAGGATCACCATGCCAAGGATTGCCTTCCCGTTCATTCCTTATACCTCCAGTTTGAAGAGGATGGGGGTCATTTCTTCGGTGTAACGGCCCTCTGGGTCGAAGATCACCAGAGGCGCCTCCACCTCCAGCCCCTCTCGGGCCCCCTTTATGGCCTCAACCAGGACCATCCTGGCCGGTTCTCCGGCCTTTGAATGGACCCACCTCAAGCGTTTTGGCTCAAGCCTTCTTTTCCTCATCTCCCAGAGGAGGGTTACGGCCCTCCTGCTCGGGTAGATGTAATAAGAACGGCCACCCTCACCCAGCAAGAAGGCCGTGGCATCCAGAAAATCCCCTATGGTTCCCATGACCTCGTGACGGGCTATGGCCTTCTGATCCTCTGGGTTTATCCTTCCTCCTTCGGGGGGATAATAGGGAGGATTGCACACCACCACTTCGAAGCTCTGAGGACCGAAGATTTTACGGCAGTCCCTTATATCACCCTGGATCACCTCTATCAACCCCGAGAGGCCGTTAAGCCGAACGTTTTTTTCTGCCAGTTGCACAAGTTCCTCCTGGACCTCTATCCCCACCATGCGCGAGACCCCCGGGTTCTTCTTCGCGAGGATTATCAAAATGACCCCATTTCCCGTCCCCAGCTCAACGACCCTCTCCCCTCTTCTGATCGCCACAAAAGAGGCCAGAATTGGGGCATCCACCGAGAACCTGTACCCCCGAAGGGGTTGAAGCAGCTTGATCTGCCCGCAAAAGAGGCTGTCAAGGGAGGTCTTCACCTGAGACCTCGAAGACCTGATAGAGCACAAGGCCTGTTGGGACCTTGGGATAAAAATAAGTGGATTTTTTGGGCATTACCTCCCCCCGCTCGACAACCATTTTTAAGGTCTCCGGGGCAACGGGTCTCAGCAAAAAGGCCATATCGGCCCTGCCCCCTTTGAGCATCTGGAGGGCCTTGGCCTCATCCTTCAAGAACTCCACCTTCCCTTCTACACCTTTCAGGATCAACTCGTCCACCAAAAATGAATCCACATCCCGCAGAGGCAGTGGGGCCGGAAGCTGATCCTTGGGCAAGAGAATCCAGGCCTCCCCTTTCCCATCCACCATCCCTATCCCCCTTCGTCCCTCAAGGGCTTGAAGGAGCCCCTCCAGGGAGGTCACTTCCACCTCGAAGAACTCTTTTATCCTTTCTTCAAGAAGATCCCTTCCCGTCTTCGGCAGCTCATAAAGGACCCTGTGGACGGGGAGGATCAGAAGGCCCGGTGATTCCATCCTTGTAAGGTACATGCAGACGTAACCAAAGGCCTCCCCCCCTTTAAGCTGACGAAGGATCATGGCCGTTTTGAGGCGGTGATGGCCATCGGCTATAAGGAGCTTCTGGGAACTCAGGTGTTTCTGGATGAGGGAAATGGCCCCTTGATCCTTCAGGGCCCAGAGTTTGTGGACCGTTCCCTCGTCATCGGTTAGCTGGAAGCGGGGCTCAGATCCCTCCACATCCTGAAGGATTGCCTCCACTTCCCCTTTGGGGTCCGAATAGAGGGAGAATATCTCCCCGGGCTGAATGCCCGTTTTCTTCAGCAGCCTCAGGCGCTCTTCGACCACATGATCCATCGTGCGTTCGTGTCCCTGTAGTATCTCCTCCTCAAGCCTCACCAGGGCCACAAAACCCCATCTCTGGTAGGTCATGCCTCTCAAGGAGAAGACCTGCTTTAAGGGATAAATCGAGGGACGTTCTTCCTTCTCAAAGACCCCTTCCTTGAGCCATGATATGAGGGTCTCCCTTGCAGCTTCAGCGTCCTCGGGGAGGATGAGCCTAACGATGTTAAGGGGATGCCGCCTCAAAAATTCCTCCCTCATTTTGGGATCGATGACGTCATAAGGGGGGGTGACAACCTGGGATATGTCGTGGACCTTCTCCTTGGAGTAATGAAGACCCCGGAAGGGCTCGATTTTGGCCATTTACCAGATCTCCCTTACCTTTACCCCCTTTTGACTGAGGTAGTGCTTTATTTCCCCTATCCGGTAGTGACCGTAATGGACCATGGAGGCTATAAGGGCTGCATCTGCCCGACCCTCTGTGAGGACCTCGAAGAGGTGCTCGGGATGGCCCGCTCCCCCGGAGGCGACAACGGGTATGGAGACCGCCTCAGAGATCATCCTGGTTATGCGCAGCTCATACCCCTGTTGGGTTCCATCGGCATCGATGGAATTGAGGCAGATTTCACCCGCCCCGAGCCTTTCGGCCTCTTTGGCCCACCAGAGGGCGTCAATCCCCGTGGGGGTCCTCCCCCCATTTATCCAGACCTCATAACCCGAAGGGATGCCTTCGCTTTTGCCCACATAAAGGACGTCCATCCCCAGCACTATGCACTGACTTCCAAAGGCCCTTGCCCCCTCGGAGATGAGCCCTGGGTTCTTGACCGCAGCGGTATTTATGGAGACCTTCTCGGCCCCTGCAAGCAGTACCTGCCTCATGTCCTCAAGCGTCCTTATCCCTCCTCCCACAGTGAGGGGTATGAAGATCTGGCGGGCCACGCGGTCCACAAGGTCTATGACGATCTGGCGGCTTTCGGCAGAGGCGGTGATATCGTAAAAGACGATCTCATCGGCCCCTTCTTCGTAATAGTAACGGGCCATCTGCACGGGGTCTCCCACCGGCACATTCCCCTTGAACTTGATCCCCTTGGTGGTCTTGCCGTCCTTTATGTCCAGACAGACCACGATTCTTTTGCTCAGCATCCCTTAAGGGCTCCAGCGGCAGAAGTTTTCGAGCATCCTCAAGCCCGGCCTTCCGCTTTTTTCCGGATGAAACTGAACGGCCCATAAATTAGCATGGGCCACAACCGAAGGGAATTCCACCCCGTAGTCGGTCACACCGATAATGACCCCTGGGTCCTTGGGCCTGGGATAGTAACTGTGCACAAAGTAGAATTCGTGCCTTGGATCGATCCCCGAAAACAGAGGATGCGAAACCAGGACCTTCACCCTGTTCCAGCCCATATGGGGGACCTTAAGGGGGTTTCCCTGGGGGTCAAGCAACGGCTCGGGAAACCTCACCACCTTCCCCGAGAGGATCCCAAGCCCCCTGGCCCCGTCCTCTTCGCTCTCCTCAAAGATTATCTGCATCCCCAGACATATCCCCAAAAGGGGCCTGCCCGAGCGGAAGAATTCCCTTATGGCCTCATCGAGGCCCCTGCTTTTAAGGTTTTCCATGGCTCGTCCTGCCGCCCCCACTCCCGGAAAGATGAGCCTTGAGGCTTGAAGCACTTCTTCAGGGTCGGAGGTGATGAAGGACTCATGGCCGAGATAATCAAGGGCCCTTTTAACACTTGTGAGATTTCCCGCCTTATAGTCCAGGATCGCTATCATGCCAGAGGATTTTAACACCTCTTTTTAAGGGAGTTGAGTCCGACGGGCACTTTTTTATAAAGTTTGGGCATGAGGGGCTTTTTGCGCCTTAGGGTCTTTCTCTTTCCGGTTGCCCTCTTTTGTCTCTTTTTCTTTGTAAGATTGAAGCAGGCCGAGATCGTCTTTGAGAAATCCCGCCTTTACCTCTGGGGAGGGGGGGTTCCGGTCCTCTCCACCCTGGACGGATACTACTGGCTGCGCCTGGCAGAGATGATAAGGGAAGGGACATACAGGCCCGGTGCCCCCGACCCTCTGAGGAATGCCCCCGATAACCAGTTCGGGGAGGATGAAAAGAAGGTTCGCCTTCCTTCGCCTCCTCCCTTGCTTTCGGTCCTTTTGGCTCTTACGGCCTGGATAAGCGGGAAGCCCGTGGACAGGGCCTTTTTGTCCTTCCCCCTCATTCCCTTTTTAGCCGGCCTTTTGGCCTTTCCCCTGTTTTTCATCGGTAAAAGGCTCTGGGGGAAACTGGCCGGTTTAGGGATGGCGCTTGGAGGGCTCTTCTGCCTCGAATACATGGTGAGGACCGATGTGCTGAGGCTTGATACCGATGCCTTAAATCCCTTCTTTTTGTTCCTCATAGCCTACCTGCTTCTTGGGCTCCTTGAGGATTTTGGCTATCGGAAGCTTATAGCCTTGACGGTAGCAGTACACCTTTTTCAATGGTGGTACAGCCATCCTGGGTTGATCCTGCCCCTTCTTGGTTTTTACGGCTTGGGCCTGCTGATTTCGGGCAGGGGGTTAAAGGAGACCCTAAGGAGAACGGCCCTTATAGTTTTATTCTGCAACCCCTGGATCGTCTATGGGGGTTTTTGTAACCTCTGGGCGATGGTCGCAAAATACATGTTTCCCGATCTGATGAAGGAAGAACTCAGCCTCATACCCCCAGAGGTCTTCTCCCGATCTGTAAGCGAGCTTAAGGCCCTTGGGATGTGGAAGGTCTTTGGCCTCACCTTAACCCATCCCCTTCTGGGTTACTTAAGCCTTGGAGGACTTGTGCTTTTCTTTATGAGGGATAGGCGTTCTGTGATACTGATTCCTTTACTTTGTCTTGGCATGATGTCATTTTGGGGGCCAAGGCGCTTTATGATCTATCTTGGTCCCTTTATGGGTTTGGGGATAGGGGCGCTTTTGCAGCTTGTAGAAGATATCCTTGAGGGAAAGCTCAAAGGAAGGCTGCTTTTAAGCATGAGGATGCTTTTGATTTGTCTTCTCTTTGGTTCTGTGGTTTCACCTTCAAGGTTTGACGTAAAACCCGTTCCCCAAATTGGTGCCCCTTTGGCTGAAGCGATGGGGAGGATGAGGGTAGAGCTTTCAGAGGAGGCCTTCATTTGGTCGTGGTGGGATTATGGCTATCCGGTTTCACAGATTGCTCGAAAGGCGGTCTATTTGGATGGAGGCTGCTGGCGCAACTCAAAGGCCCTCCTTGTGGCAAGAAGTTTTGTCGCCAAGGATTTCAAGACTGCATACAACCTCATAAACGGCACAACTGAACTCGGAAAGAAAGGGATAAAGGAGCTTTTGGAGGAAGGAAAGACCCCTGGGGAAGTCATCGGCGAAATACAGCAAGGGAAATACAACGGTGAACTCAGATGCCCCGTTTACTGGCTCCTTACCGGTTTGGACATCCCCAAATTTTACTGGATCTCCTTTTTCGGCACATGGGATCCAGAGAAATCGGAAGGGAGGCACCTTCCCTATTTTACCCTTGGCCTTTGTGAAGGAAGGGGAGGAGGGGTTTTGTGCCAGAGGGGAATTGTGGACTTAAAAAGAGGGGTCCTTCTGATTCCTCCTTCCAAGGGGGTGAAGCTTGGGGAGTTACAGATGATAGAGCTTGACGAAGGGGATAGGGGCAGGATCATGAAGGTGGTCAGGATGGGGTATGGCCCTTCGGTCTTTCTGGTGAAAAAAGGGGAATTCATGTGGGGATATCTGGCAAAACCGGAGGTAGAAGACACGGTTTTTCACCGGTTATTCTTTTTGGGAGAGGAGACCTCCTTTTTCGAACCTGTCTTCTCCGATTTTCCTCATGTGAGGATTTTTAAAGTGAAAGAGGAAATGTAAAGGGTATTGACACTTGCTTTGTTTGCGGTATTTAATCTTTGACGATGAAACCAAGGGATTCGCCAGAAAGGGGAATCTATA
>CAYVAU010000076.1:0-5699 GCA_964448445.1 uncultured Thermodesulfobacteriota bacterium
GGAACGCCCAGGGGGATGATCGCTTCGATCCGGTCACGGTGTTGGGATTGAGGGGGAGTGTAGAATTTTAAAGACCTTAAGGAGGAGGTGCTGCCATGAGGAAGGCCTTGTTTTCCTTGGGGTTATCGGTGCTTTTGGTGTTGTTCGGGAAGGCTACATGGGCCCATTTTGGGATGATCCTCCCCTCCGACGATATCGTGGCCCAGGGGGAGGGGAGGAAGGTAGAGTTACGCCTCATGTTCCTTCATCCCTTTGAGGGGGATTGGATGGACTGGGGGAAGCCCAAAGCCGTTGGGGTCCTCTGGAGGGGCAAAAAGGGCGAGGACCTCACCCAAAGGGTCGTCCCCTTGAAGGTCAAAGGGAGACAGGCATGGAAGGTGGAGTACGTGTTGAAGAGGCCGGGGGACTACGTCTTTTACCTAAAGCCAGAGCCTTATTGGGAACCGGCCGAGGGCAAGTTCATAGCCCATTATCCCAAGGTCGTGGTGAACGCCTTTGGACTTGAGGAGGGCTGGGATGCGGTAGTGGGCCTGCCGGTGGAGATAGTCCCCCTGGTCAGGCCTTACGGCCTCTGGACGGGCAACTGCTTCAGGGGGTTGGTGCTGGTGGACGGCAAACCGGCCCCTGACCTTGAAATAGAGGTCGAGTATTTCAATGAGGGCCAGGAGGTGAAGGCCCCTGCTGGGCCCTTTGTCACCCAGGTGATAAAGACCGATTCGCAAGGGGTCTTCTGTTATTCGATGCCCAGGGCGGGCTGGTGGGGCTTTGCCGCCCTCGCCGATGCCCCTTACAAGTTGAGCAGGAAAGGGAAGGAGTACCCCGTGGAGCTCGGAGGGATTATCTGGGTTAGGGTAGAGGATATGCGCTGATGCACATATCCGAAGGGGTACTGTCCGGTCAGGTCTTGGCAGCAGGGGGAGTGCTTTCGGCAGCAGGCACTGCGGTGGGGCTCGCGAAGACGGAGTATTACGAGATACCGCGGGTGGCCCTTCTTTCTGCGGCCTTCTTCGTGGCCTCCCTCATCCACGTGCCGCTGGGCCCAAGCAGCGTCCACCTGATACTGAACGGGCTTTTGGGGATAGTGCTCGGCTGGGCGTCCTTTCCGGCAGTGCTGGTGGGTCTATCCCTTCAGGCCGTGATGTTTCAGTTCGGCGGGCTTACCACCCTGGGGGTGAACACCTTCAACATGGCCTTTCCCGCGCTTTTGGCCTTCTGGCTCTTTGGGCCATTGGTGAGGGCGAAAAGGAGCTCCTGGGCCCTTTTCGGCGGGGCGCTGGCTGGGGCCTTTTCTGTGGCCGCGGCGGGGGTGCTGGTGGCGGCCTCTCTGGCCTTAAGCGGCGAGGCATTTGCGGCCGTGGCGAAGCTGGTGCTCTTTGCCCATCTGCCAATAATGGCCCTGGAGGCCATCGTCACGGCCTTCGCCGTGGGGTTTCTGCGGAAGGTGAGGCCGGAGGTGCTGGGGGTGAGGTGATGAGGTGGTGGGTGGTTGCGATGGTGGTGTTTTTCGCCCAGGCAGCGATGGCCCACAAGGTCGTGGTCTTCCCTTATGTGGAGGGCGACAGGGTCTGTGTGGAGGCGTATTTCTCCGATGGGTCCCCCGCCAAGGGTGCCGAGGTGAGGGTGTACAGCTCGGACGGAAGGTTGCTCCTTCAGGGGAAGACCTCTGAACAGGGCTTCTTCTCCTTCCGCCCTCCCGAAAGGGGGGATCTGAAGGTGGTCCTCATCGCCTCTATGGGCCACAGGGCGGAGGCGATGGTAAAGGCAGCGGAGTTGCCCGCTGTTCAGGTGGAAGAGAGGCCTTACGAGCAAGTGGTTGATGCTGCGCAGCTACGGGCCATCCTGCGCGAGGAGTTAAGGCCTGTGCTCGAGGAGTTGCACCGTCAGAGGGCCAGGGGCTTTTCCCTGGGCGAAGTGGTGGGAGGAATAGGGTGGATCGTGGGGCTTGCCGGCCTGTGGATGATGCTCAAGGGGAGGAGAAGGCATGGATGAGGTGTTTGCACAGGGCAGCAGTCCCGTTCACCGGCTCGACCCCAGGGTGAAGCTGCTCGGGGCCGCCATCTTCTCCGTAGAGGTGGCCCTCATCAAGGATGTGCGGGTGGCCCTTTTGGCTCTGTTTCTCCCCCTTCTGCTCATCAACCTGGCGGGGCTGAGCTGGCAGAGGGTGTTCAAGAGGCTCCTGGTGGTGAACGCCTTCGTATTGATGCTCTGGGTGGTCCTTCCCTTCAGCACCCCGGGGGAAAGGCTGCTTGAGCTTGGGCCCTTTTGTGCCACCGCCCAAGGGGTTATGAAGGCCCTCACCATCACGGTCAAGTCCAACGCGATCCTCCTTGCCACCATAGCCCTTCTGGGTACCTCCTCCATCTTCGAGCTGGTGCATGGCTTGAGGCACCTGCGGGTGCCGGACAAACTGGTGCAGCTGTTTTTCTTCTGCTTCCGTTACATCCACGTGCTGGAGGAGGAATCGGGAAGGCTTCACAAGGCGATGAAGGTGCGGGGCTTTGAGCCCTCCAACGACCTGCATACGCTGCGCAGTTACGCCTATCTGGTGGGGCAGCTCCTCCTGAGGGGATATGACCGCTCCGAACGCGTCCACAAGGCCATGCTCTGCAGGGGTTTCGACGGGAGGTTCTGGCTGCTTGAGCACTTCGTGATGAAGGGCAAAGACGCTGTGGCCTTCTTGGGGATGCTGTCATGGTGCACATTTCTGGCGTTGCTGCAATGGGGCAGGATGTGGTGATAAGGCTCGAAGGGATTTCCTTCAGCTACCCCGGCAGGGAGGTGCTCAAGGGGCTTTCCCTGCAGGTGCGCAGGGGGGAGCGGGTGGGAATCACAGGGCCCAACGGCTCGGGGAAGACCACCCTGCTTCACATAATCGTTGGATTGCTCAGGCCTCAGGTAGGCACCGTGGAGGTTTTTGGCCGCATTCCGAAGGGAGAAGAGGACTTCCAGCAGGTGAGGAGGAAAGTAGGTCTGCTCTTTCAGGACCCAGACGATCAGCTCTTCTGTCCCACGGTCATCGAAGATGTGGCCTTCGGTCCCCTGAATTTGGGGATAAAAGGACCTAGAGCGAAGGCCTTGGCAAGGGAGATCCTCCAAAGGATGGGCCTTGGGGAACTTGAGGACAGGCCCATCCACACCCTCTCGGGTGGAGAGAAGAGATTGGTGTCCCTCGCCTCTGTCCTGGCCATGGGCCCCGAAATCTTGCTTTTAGATGAGCCCACCTCGGGACTCGATGAGGAGACGCGCGAGAGGGTCCTTCGGATCCTGGATGAATCAGCTGAGACTTATATCCTGGTGAGCCACGATCACGAAATCCTTCAACGGGCCACCACTTCCCTTTACCGCCTGAATTCGGGAAGGCTCCACCCCTTGAGATAGCCCTCACTGGCCCCTGAACTCGGGCTTTCGCTTCTCCAGGAAGGCCTTCATGCCCTCTTTCTGATCCTGGGTGGAGAAGAGGTTTGCCCAGGCCTCGATCTCCATGGCCTCTCCCTGGCGCAGACCTCCCTCAAGGCCTTCGTTGACAAGCTCCTTGGACATCTTTACCGCGATAGGGCCGTTTTGGGCGATCCTCCGGGCCAGGGCCTTGGCCTCCTCCAGGAGCTTACCGGGTTCACAGACGCGGTTCACTATCCCGAGTTCGTAGGCCTTCTTGGCATCCACCATCTCGCCCGTGAAGATCAATTCCTTGGCCCGAGCCCTCCCTATCAGACGCGGCAGCCTCTGCGTCCCACCAAATCCCGGGCTTATCCCCAAGGTGACCTCGGGCAGTCCCAGCCTTGCATTTTCCGAAGCAAAGATTATGTCGCAGGCCAAGGCCAGCTCGAGCCCTCCACCGAGGGCATAGCCGTTTACAGCGGCTATCACCGGCCAGGGGAAGTCCTCGATCATCTTGAGGGTCTCGTGACCGAGGCGGGAAAACTCAAGGGCCTCCTTGGCATCCATGTTGGCCATCTCCGAGATATCGGCACCGGCTATGAAGGCCTTTTCCCCTTCCCCCGTGATGATGAGGACCCTCACCTGGGGATCTTCTGAAAGCTCCTTTAACGCCCTCTGTAGTTCCAGTAAGGTCGCGCGGTTTAGGGCATTGAGGACCTTGGGTCTGTTGATCTTGAGGATGGCGATGTTGTCCTCCCTTTCCACCTTGAGGCTCTCGTAAGTCATCCTCATCCCTCCCTCTCGACGATCATGGCCATTCCTTGGCCACCGCCTATGCACATGGTGGCCAGTCCCCAGCGGACCTTGCGGCGCTTCATCTCATAAAGGAGGGTCACCATCACCCTCGCCCCCGTGCAACCTATGGGGTGACCGAGGGAGATACCGCTTCCGTGCACATTGGTGTTATCAAGGCTCAATCCCAATTCCCTCATGCAGGCTATGGCCTGGGCTGCAAAAGCCTCGTTGAGTTCCACCAGGTCGATGTCCTTGATCTGCAAGCCCGTCTTCTTCAGCACCTTCCTGACAGCGGGTATTGGACCGAGGCCCATGTACGCGGGATCAACGGCTCCCGATGCCCATGCCCTTATGGTGGCCATCGGTTCGAGACCAAGCTCCTTTGCCCTTTCCTTGGACATAAGCAGGACCGCTGCCGCTGCATCGTTTATGCCGGAGGCATTGCCGGCCGTAACGGTTCCATCCTTTTTGAACACCGGCGGGAGCTTGGCCATCTTTTCCAGGCTCGTGTCCATGGGCCTCTCATCGGTGTCAAAGACCACGGGCTCGCCCTTCCTCTGGGGGACAACCACCGGCACTATCTCCTCCTTGAATATCCCCTCCTTTATAGCCGCACGGGCCCTCTGGTGGCTCAAGAGACCGAGCTTGTCCTGCTCCTCACGGCTTATCCGGTAAAGCTCGGCGATGTTCTCCGCGGTATACCCCATATGGTATCCGTAAAAGATCTCCCACAGACCGTCCAGGACCATCAGGTCGTAAAGTTCCCCCTTGGTATCCACATTCATCCTATACCCCCACCGGGCCTTGGGCAGCCCGTAGGGCACAGCGCTCATGTTCTCCATCCCCCCTGCCACCACGATCTCGGCCTCCCCCGACATGATGGCCTGGGCCCCAAGGGCTATGGCCTTGAGCCCCGATGCACAAACCTTGTTCACCGTAAAGGCATTGGTCTCCTTGGGAAGACCGGCATAGATGGTGGCCTGACGTGCAACATTCTGCCCCTGACCCGCCTGAAGCACACACCCCATTATCACCTCGTCAATATGCACCGGCCTAAGCCCCTCATCCCAGTCATAGTACTGCCTTTCAAGCTCGGTAATTCCCCTCCCCTTTAGTAGATCAGGGGCGACCTCCAAGACCTCCTCCGAAGGCACGGGCCTCAACCCCGCCCTCTTCAACACCTCCTTTATTACCGTGCTCCCCAACTTCACCACAGGGACATCCCTCAAACTCCCCCCAAAGGACCCTATGGCCGTCCTCACACCACTGACGATAACCACTTCCCTCATTGTCTCCACTCCTTCTTTAGGAAATTTTTCACAATTCTACGGACTTTCGCAACTTTGTCAACGGGAGGGGGAAATAAAAAAACTGGTGCCGAAGGGGGGACTCGAACCCCCACGGGCTTACGCCCACCACCCCCTCAAGATGGCGTGTCTACCAATTCCACCACTTCGGCAACCCTTTTATTTATACATAACTTCGTGAAGACTTTCAAGATCTCTCGGCCCTGTGGTGCCTTTTAA
>CAYVAU010000077.1:0-5475 GCA_964448445.1 uncultured Thermodesulfobacteriota bacterium
GGGAGGTGGTCTCATTTGACGCTAAACTGTCTCACATGTACCGAGCCCCGACAAGGTCTTGACAAAGTCCCGGAGCTGCATAATTATAGCTTTTGAAGAAAACCGTTTTATTTGGAAGGGGGGTGAAAGATAGGCGAATTGGGATGAGGGGGAAGGTAGGAAGGTATTATCTGAAGGGTCAAACTTTAAAAAGATATTACAAATGCTAAGGAGGGAGGAAAATGGGAAGGAAGGTAGTTTTTATGTTGGTAACTATCGCCTTTGTAACCTTTTTGGTCTTCGATTATGGCCTTTGTGCTGGTAAGGAGGTTATCGAGTTGACCTATGCCAACTTCTTTCCACCCACACACATCCAGGCCAAGCTTGGTGAGAGCTGGATCAAGGAGATAGAGAAGCGCACCGCTGGAAAGGTCAAGATCACCTACTTCCCCGGCGGTGCCCTCCTCAAGGGGAACCAGATTTACGACGGAGTGCTCAAAGGGGTGGCGGATATCGGGATGAGCTGCTTCGCCTACACGAGGGGGCGTTTCCCCGCCATGGAGGCCATCGACCTGCCCATGGGCTATCCTAACGGAAAGGTGGCCACCCGCGTTATCAACGAGTTCTACAAGAAATTCCGCCCCAAGGAGCTGGACGAGGTGAAGGTGTTGTACCTTCACGCCCATGGGCCGGGGCTTCTCCACAGCAAGAAGGCCGTCTACAAGCTGGAGGATCTGAAGGGGCTCAAAATCCGCTCCACCGGTTTTAGCGCCAAGGTGGCCAAGGCCCTGGGAGCAGTGCCCGTGGCCATGCCTCAAGGCGCGACCTATGAGGCCCTACAGAAAGGGGTGGTGGATGCCACCTTCAGTCCTATGGAAGTGCTCAAAGGCTGGAAGCAGGCGGAGGTGATCAAGTACACCATCGAGTGCTTCAGTATAGGTTATACCACAGGGATGTATGTGATCATGAACAAGAAGAAGTGGAACTCCCTGCCCAAGGACGTCCAGAGAGTCTTCGAGGAGGTGAGCGAGCAGTGGATTGCCAAGCACGGCGAGGCCTGGGACGCCAGCGATGAGGAGGGCCGCAAGTTTACCCTTAGCCTCGGCAACAAGATCATCCCCCTGTCAGCTTCTGAGAGTGCCCGCTGGGCCAGGGCGGTTCGACCGGTCATCGACGAGTACGTAGCCGGGGCCGCGAAGAAGGGTCTGGCTGGCAAGGAGTACGTCGAGGCCATAAGGAACTTGATAAAGAAGTACGGAGGAATATAGGAGGAGCAAAATCCATCGTGGCTTAAAGGAAGGGGGTGGCGGGAAAACTCGTTGCCCCCTTTTTTATGTTGTAGGAGCAAGGGATGGGTGATCAATTGCGCTTTATAAAGCGGCTGTCAAGGGGCTTAAATTGGGTAGCGGGTTGGAGCCTCATCGGCATGACGGCCCTTACCTGCGCAGACGTGATCCTCAGGTGCTTCCGCCGCCCCATTCTCGGGACCTACGAGATCGTCGGCTTCCTGGGGGCGGTGGTCATCTCCTTCGCCCTAGCTGAGACCACCCTTCACCGGGGCCATGTGGCGGTGGAAGTCATGGTTTCACGGCTCCCCCTTAAGATCCAGGGGATCATCTATCTCATCACCCATCTCATGGGCATAGGCCTCTTTCTGCTCATCGCCTACGGGTGCTTCTCTTATGGGAACGACCTGAAGGCCAGTGGCGAGGTATCCCTTACCCTGAAGCTTCCCTTCTTCCCCGTGTTGTACGGTATATCGTTCTCCGCCTTGGTAGTCTGTCTTATACTCCTCGGGGACATCTTCCTAATGTTCGCCAGAGGCCCCGGGGAATGGTACCGTTGGGAGGAATGACATGGACCCGACCACTATAGGGTTAATTGGTATCGTAGTTCTAATTGTGCTTCTTTTCTCAAGGATGCCCGTAGGCTTCGTCATGGCCTTGGTGGGCTTCGTTGGATTCAGTTACATGGTCAACCTGGAGGCAGGATTGAGCCTCTTGGCCAAGGACATCTTCGCTATCTTCGGCTCCTACAGCCTCACGGTGGTGCCGCTATTCATCCTCATGGGACAGGTGGCCTTCCATGCTGGCATCAGCCGTAGGCTCTACGACACTGCTTACACCTTCTTTGGCCACTATCCTGGAGGGTTGGCCATGGCCACCGTGGGGGCCTGTGCCGGGTTTGCGGCCATCTGCGGCTCTACCAACGCTTCGGCCGCCACCATGGCCACGGTAGCCCTGCCGGAGATGAAGCGTTTTCGCTACGATAACCGCCTGGCCACCGGCACCGTGGCAGCGGGGGGCAGCCTCGGGATTCTCATCCCACCGAGCGTCATCTTCATCATCTATGGCATCATGACGGAGCAGTCCATCGGAAAGCTCTTCATCGCAGGGATCATCCCCGGACTCATCCTGGCCAGCCTCTTCTGTTTGACCATTTACATCTGGACCAAGGTCAACCCCGGGGTAGCCCCAAGGGGCCCTAGGGCCACTTGGAAGGAGAGGCTGCGGTCCCTGAGCGGTGTGGCGGAGACCCTAATCCTCTTCATGCTGGTCATGGGCGGGCTCTTCGCCGGCTTCTTCACCCCAACCGAAGCGGGGGCTGTGGGGGCAGGAGGGGCCATAGTGTTGGCCATCTTGCGCCGAAGGTTGAGCTGGCAGGGTTTCATCCAGGCGATGCTCGAGAGCACCCGGATCTCGTGTATGGTGTTGGTGATAGTAGCCGGAGCCACCGTCTTCGGCCACTTCCTAGCCATCACGAGAATTCCCTACGAGTTGGCCGAGTGGGTAGCGGAGCTGCCCCTGCCCCATTGGGGCATTATGGCGGTGATCATCGGTGTATATCTGATCGGGGGTTGCTTCCTAGACGCCCTGGCCCTGATCTTGCTGACCATACCCATCTTCTACCCCGTGGTCACTTCCATGGGTTACGACCCCATCTGGTTTGGGGTAATCATCGTGTTGGTAACCCAGATGGGGGTGATTACACCACCGGTAGGGGTTAACGTCTACGTGGTCAGCGGCGTGGCTAAGGAGGTGCCCTTGGAAGAGATCTTCAAGGGTGCCCTGCCCTTTTTGGCTGCCTTGATAGCGACGTCCTTGATTCTCATTCCCTTCCCACAACTGGCCCTCTTCTTGCCAAGCTTGATGAGATAGGGAAGAAAGTGACCGGAGATCTGGTTATGTGGAGAGGGCCCAGGGGATAGAGGGCGAAGAGATGTATCCACCCAAGCGGCTCAGAAGAAAGAGGGGGGGTCATGAAGGAAGGGGATGAAATGACTTGACAGGGCACACGCTTTCAGGATGTAACCGAACCCCGACAAATTTCTTGACAAAGAGGGACAGCTGAGTTAATAAAATTTTTTGAAAAACGGAAGGTAAGGAAAATTAAAATAGGGGTTTTATTTAGCAAAAATGGCGAGAAAAGAGGCGTTTTTCTCTAAACCAATGTATCTAAAAGTGATTTTGAGAAAGGGGGTGATACAGGGGTTAAAATGTGACCTTTTCTGGAATTGTCGGAGATTTTTTGGAAGGAGGGGATAAGATGGATTTGTTGTTTCCATTCAAGGTGTGGATCATAATTGTGGTTTGTACAAGCGTGATGAGTCTTGTGGGCACGTGGGTGGTCATAAAGAAGTCCAAGCTCCTTAAATAAAGCGTAAAGGAGGGGAGAGGATGGAGTTCTTGCAGGTTCCCAAGCCCACTGTGAGTTCGGCCGCTTGGGGTGCCATCGGCGTAGCCCTCATGCTCCTGATCACCCTTTGGATCGGGCTGATGGGCAGGAGGCGGTGGACGACCTTTGATGAGTACATGATCGGCCAGAGGACGATGGGCCCCATCGTCACCGGTTGTGCGGTGGCGGCAGCGTACTTGAGTGGTTGGGCCTTCTGTGGGAGTGCTGGCATCAGTTACACCCTTGGTTGGTCGGGTATGTGGTTTGCAGGGATCTGGACCTTGGTGGGGATCATGCCCTGTGTGTGGTTTACCGCTTTGAGGACGAGAGAGCTCTCGGCCAACTTCGGGGCCACCACCCTGCCTGAGCTCTTGGGGCGTAGGTTTGGGAGCAAGGCAGTTCAGACCGTAATCGGCATCGTAATGCTTATTTTCCTCTTCATGTACTCGGTAGGACAGCTCAAGGCCGCTGGTGGCACTTGGTATGTGGTCACCGGTTGGTCCCCGCTGGCGTGCTTATTGGTGGCGGTCTTTGTGACTTGGCTTTATATGGCCCTTGGTGGTTATACCTCGACCCAATGGGCCATGGCCTTCCAAGGGGCCTTCTTAGGGGCCGTGGGGCTTGCCATGGGGATAGCGGCCATCATCCATGTTGGCGGCCCCCTGGGGCTCAACGAGAAGCTGGCCGCCCAAAGTCCGGCCCTGGTGAAGTTGATAAGGCCGGAGTTGCCCAAGGTGGGTAAGGCCCAGCTGTTTTCGAGTTGGGTCGGTCTCCTGGCCTGTCCCATGATCTTCTTCACCATGGCCATTGGGTTCCCCCACAACGTGAGCAGGTTTCTCGGCATGAGGGAGCTGACCAAGAGGGATTACGCCATCATGGCCTTTTTCGTCTGGTTGGTGGCCGGGATCCCTATCATGATCGACTGCGCTTGGAATGGCCTCGTGGCCAGGGCTATCTACGGTCCTCAGCTCTTGAAGATCAAGCCCTGGAAGGCGGACCTGGCCGACCCGACTATGGCTTGGGCCGTGGGAGGCATACCCCTCGTGACCCTTTATACTGCTGCGCTCTTCGCCGCAGCCCTCTCCACGCTTTCGGCCATGGTCTTCATCATGGCTGGCAACGTCACCAGGGACTTGATCAAGCTCTGGCGGCCTCAGACCTCTGACAAGACCCTCATCTGGTTACTGCGCGTACTGATCGCGGTCTTCCTTTTCGTCCCCTTCTTCTACACGCTGTACAGACCCCCGGCTCTTCTGGCCATCTTCATGGGGTTTGCGGCCATTGGGTTGGGCGGCATATTCTTCTATGTGACGGCCATCTCCTACTACTGGAAAAGGGCCTCCAAGGTGGGAGTGATCGCCGCCTGTATCTACGGTGTGATCGCCACCCTATGGGGGGCTTGGGGCGTGGCTCATAACACCCTCGGTATGGGGACGATGTTTTGGATTGTCTTCATTGGATGCGGGATCTGCTATTTCGTGGGAAGTCTTATCGGTAGTCCTCCTCCCTCCGAGGTCTTGAACAAGGCATTTCCGGAGAGGTAGAGGGGATCCACAGAGCTCAAGGAGGGGGAAGGGATTTCCCTTCCCCTTTTTGTTTTAGGCGGTACATATTGACCATGGTGGATCCTTTGAGCCGTGTGGCCTCCGCAAGGCCATACCGGGTTCGGAGTTTGACGAATTGCTGAAGGAGAGGGGGATTGGGCATTACTGGACATATCCGAAGTCCCCCAGGATGAACGCGCCTGGGTCTTGAGCCTCCGGTGAGATGGCTCCTTGAAAATCATCCCGAGTGCCAAAGGTTATGGACAATACAAAGGCT
>CAYVAU010000078.1:0-5135 GCA_964448445.1 uncultured Thermodesulfobacteriota bacterium
CCCCCGAGACCACCCAGTCAAAGAGCACCTTATCGGGGACCGCAACCCGGGCCTCGGGAGGAAGCTTCAGCAAATCCAGAAAGACCAGCAGCGAAAACAGAAAGGACAATCCCAATGCTGAACAGGCAACCCAAGCCACAAAGCCCTTGGGAAGCTTCCACCATCTGCTTATGAGGCCATTGATCAGGAAACCTACCGCCGGAAAGAGGGGTATCAGCCACACATACTCGATCATCGCCCCTACCCCTTAAGGAGGTTGATCTCATCCACCTTGATGCCCTTGTAGGTCCTGTGAAGGAGTACAAATATCGCAAGGCCTATGGCGGCCTCGGCAGCAGCAACCGTCATCCCCAAAAAGGCCACGATCACCCCATCGAGCCCGTTGTAATAACGCGAGGCCGACACCAGCGTGAGGCCCACTGCCGAGAGCATCAACTCTATGCACATGAAGATCACAATGGCATCCCGCCTGATAAGCACACCCAAAATTCCGATCGAAAACAACAAAGCGCCAAGGAGCATATAAAGGGACACAGGTATCATCTCACCTCTCCTTCTTGGCCAATATTACGGCCCCGATGATCCCAATGAGTAAGACCACCGAAGCCAGCTCGAAGGGGAGCAAATATTTTGTCATCAAAAGCCCTCCTATGACCTTGAAGGGACCAAGCTCCTGAATCCTCTCCAGGGGAAACCCTCCCTTCAGACCCGGAAGGGTCCTTACGGCAACCGACGAAGCCAAAAAGCCGAACAGAAGCACCGTCATCACCAACCCGATGACACCTCCTGCCCCGAATCTGAGAAGTGACACCTTCTTCAGCTCTTCAACGCTGATCAACATTATGGTGAAGACGATGAGCATCATTATCGCCCCGGCATAGATCATCACCTGGGCGATGGCTATAAACTGCCTCCCCAGGAGGATGTAGAGGACGGCCACGGACAGAAAATTCCCTATCAGGAAAAGCGCCGAATGGATGGGATTCTTCCGGGTTATCATCATGAGGGCCGAAAAGATCGCAAAAAGGGCCGAGAGGATAAAGACAATCCACTGAAGGATCATCCCACCGCCTCCTTCTCTAACCTCCGCTCAAGGAGCCTTTTCTTATCCCATTTGAGCTCCGATCGACTTGAGCCAACGACGTTATAGATCCGGGAAAGCTTTATGGCATTCACGGGGCATACCTCCTCACAGAGCCCGCAGTAGATGCATCTTATGGCATCTAATTCGTAAACCTCCGGATAGCGGCTGCCATCCTCCCTCTCCACCGCCACAAGCCTTATGGCCTTCGGAGGACAGATGGCTACGCATAGGCCACAGGCCACACACCGCGTATCCCCGTCTTCGGTGGCCTCAAAATAATGGATCCCCCTCCACCTCGGGGAAACGGACCTGCGCTCCTCAGGGTACTGAACCGTTACGGGCCTGGAAAAGAACCTGCGGATCGTAACCCCAAGTCCCTTTATAAGTGGCCAAATCATCCCCCTACCCCCTTAAACCACCATAAAGAGCCCTGTAAACAGCATATTGGCAAGGGCCAAGGGTATCAGTATCTTCCAGCCGAGCTTCATGATCTGATCGTACCTCAGCCTCGGATAGGTCCCCCTGACCCAGACGGCAAAGAAGGCCAAAAGTCCCACCTTTACCACGAACCACACCCACGAAAGACCCGGCGGAAGCCAAGGACCATCCCATCCTCCTAGAAACAGCACGGTCACAAGGGAAGAGGCCGCAAGCAGATGGGCATACTCGGCCATGAAGAACATGGCGAACTTCATGGAGGAGTACTCGATGTTAAAACCACAGGCAAGCTCGGATTCGGCCTCCGGCATGTCAAAGGGCGTCCTGTTTATCTCGGCGAACATACATATCAGAAACAGGATGAAGGCAAAGGGTTGATAGAGCACAAACCAATGCCCCTCTATCTGCTGCCTCACGATCTCGGAGAGATTTAGGGTCCCGGAAAGCATGAGGATCCCAAGGACCGTTATTCCCAGGGCGATCTCGTAACTGACCATCTGGGCCGCAGCCCTCAGGGCCCCCATAAGCCCATACTTGTTATAAGAGGACCAGCCCCCAAGCACTATCCCGTACTCGCCCAGCGAAGCCATGGCGAAGACGAAAAGCAGCCCTATGTCCACATCGGCAATACAGAGCTTCACCTCCCTGCCCAGGATCCTGACGGTTTCACCGAAGGGAATGACCGAAAAGATCGAAAGGGAGGCAACCAGGGAGATCGCCGGCGCCATCACGTAAACGACCTTG
This sequence comes from uncultured Thermodesulfobacteriota bacterium, assembly GCA_964448445.1. Taxonomy (GTDB): domain Bacteria; phylum Desulfobacterota; class B13-G15; order B13-G15; family B13-G15; genus B73-G16. The sequence continues at coordinate 2,267 of CAYVAU010000078.1, forward strand.
TCGGCCTTCTCCGGGATCACCTCCTCCTTGAAGAAGGCCTTAATACCATCGGCAATCGGCTGAAGGAGCCCGTAAGGGCCAACGCGGTTTGGCCCATATCGCACCTGGATGTGCCCGAGGACCTTCCTCTCCACCCAGGTCATATAGGCCACCGCCAACATGACCACCGCAAAGACCACGATCACCTTTATGGCCGTCTCGATCAGAAAGTAGACAAACTCCATCTCCTACACCCTCTTAACGGTCTATCTCGCCGAGGACTATGTCGATGCTGCCGATTACGGCCACAACATCGGCCACAAGATGCCCCTTGACCATGAGGGGTAGGGCCTGAAGGTTCACAAAGCACGGTGGCCGCACCCGGAACCGGTAAGGCTTCGGGGAACCGTCGCTCACAAGGTACCAGCCGAGTTCCCCCTTCGGCCCCTCAACGCTCATATAGGCCTCCCCGGGTAGGGGAGCGGGACCCTCCGAAAAGTACTTGAAATGCCTAAGCAGGGCATGGGGCTCCTTCTGCACTTGGTCCTTTGGAGGCGGCGAAAGGTAGGGGTCCTTGATGACTATGTCCCCCGGAGGGGTGTCCTTTATCTTGCGTAGGGCCTGGTGGATGATCCTGGCCGACTGCCTCATCTCCTCGAGCCTCACCAGATACCGATCATAGGTGTCCCCCCTCTCGCCGATGGGCACCTCGAACTCGAACTCCTCATAACTCGAATAGGGCAGGGCCTTCCTCACATCCCACCTGATCCCCGAACCCCTCAAGACCGGACCGGTCACACCGTAATTTATGGCATCCTCGGGTTGAAGGACCCCAATGTCCTTTGTGCGCTTAAGCCATATGGGGTTCTTGCTCAGAAGGGCTTCATACTCGGCGATCCTCGAGGGAAACTCTTCCAGGAACTTCTCTATCCTCTCCTCGATCCCATCGGGCAGGTCCTTGGCCACCCCTCCGATCCTCAAAAAGCTCGGGGTGAGCCTCGCCCCACTTATGGCCTCCAAGATATTTAGGATCGTCTCCCTCTCCCTGAAGCAGTAGAAGAAGACCGTCATGGCCCCGATGTCCAGGGCATGGGTTGCGAGCCAGAGCAGATGGGAGGTGAGCCTGGAGAACTCGGCGAGCATCACCCTTATGTACTGCGCCCTCTTGGGGGGCTCGATCCCGAAGAGCTTCTCCACCGCCATCATGTAAGCGAGGTTGTTGGAGAAGGCCGCCGTGTAATCCAGCCTGTCGGTAAGGGTCAGGGCCTTCAGATAGCTCATGGTCTCGGCGAGCTTCTCCACCCCCCGATGCAGGTGCCCAAGCACCGGAACCGCATCCACGATCTGCTCGCCCTCAAGCTTCAGGATCACCCTCAGGACCCCGTGAGTTGAGGGATGTTGAGGACCCATGTTGACGATCATGTAGCGCCCGTCCCCCTCTTCCTTGAGCCATTCGGGGGGCTCAAGGTCGGGGGGTTCAGGGGGAAGTTCAAACCCCTCTTCCTTCCCCTCCACCGGATAATCCTTCCTTAAGGGATGGCCTTCAAAGCCCTGCCAGGTGAGGATCCTCCGCAGGTCGGGATGGCCCTCGAAGCGCACCCCGAACATGTCGTAGACCTCGCGCTCAAGCCAATTGGCCGCCCTCCACACCTCCTGAACCGACGGCAGGCTCTCCCCTTCACGCACCCGGGCCTTGAGCCTCAGGCGCCTGTTGTCCTTCATGGAGTGAAGCAGGTAAACGACCTCAAACCTCTCCTCCCTCTCCGGGTAATCCACCCCGCAAAGATCGACCAGCATGTCATAGGAGAGCTCCGGATCCTCCCTGAGGAACTTAGCCACCTTTAGGACTTCTTCGGCCTTGACCCTTACCGAGACCTCCCCCCGGGACTCCTCAACCCCCAAGATGGCCTCGGGAAACTGAGCTTTAAGCTTCTCGTAAGCCCCCCTGTCCCACATCACCTGATCTCCTCCGGCCTTAAGGCCCTCACGTAATCGGGCCGGCTTGAGAACCTCTCCCGGGATATCTTCTCCTGGAGCTTCATCAGGGCATCGAGCAACGCCTCGGGCCGCGGCGGACACCCAGGCACATACACATCCACCGGCACTATCTGATCCACCCCCTGAACCACATTGTAAGTCCTGAAGATCCCTCCGGAGGAGGCACAGGTCCCGTAGGCGATCACCCACTTGGGCTCGGGCATCTGATCGTAGATCCTGCGGACCATATAGGCCATCTTCTTGGTCACGGTCCCGGCCACTATCATCAGATCGGCCTGCCTGGGCGAGGGCCTGAAGACCTCTGCCCCGAACCTCGCTATGTCCAGGGCCGCAGAGCTTGTGACCATCATCTCTAGGGCACAGCAGGCAAGGCCGAAGGTCACGGGCCAGATGGAGTTCTTCCTGGCCCAGTTCACGATACCCTCAAGGGTGGTGAGAAGGATACCGGGTGGGATCCTGGATTCTATTCCCATTCCAGCGCCCCCTTCCTCCAAACATAAATGAGTCCTATCAACAATATGAAGACAAAGACCAGCATCTCCACAAAGGCCAACCCCCCGAGGTCGCGAAAGACCGTCGCCCAGGGATAGAGATAAACCACCTCGAGGTCAAAGACCAAAAAGAGCATGGCCACGATGTAGTACTTGATCGGGATGGTCTCATGGGTAGGGCCTATCGTAAGGACGCCACACTCATAAGGGGAAGCCTTGACCGGATCAACCCTCCTCGGCCCCAAAAGATGGGAAAACACGAGGATCACCCCCGCCACAAGGACAGCCAAACCCACCATAAAGACTATGCCAATATACTGATTTAACATGGCCCTTACCCGCCCTTTGTGATAAAAGACACATGGCTTCATACCCAATAAGGTCTCCTTTGTCAAGGGTTT
>CAYVAU010000079.1:0-5094 GCA_964448445.1 uncultured Thermodesulfobacteriota bacterium
CTTCAACGGGGAGAGTAGGTGTCGGTCATTCCTCACCTTTCCGAAAGAGCACTATTCCACCTTCGGACATTTTGGTGAGCTTATCCCTGGCTTGTCGATATTCTGCTTCTGTGTAAAGATGGGGTTCAAGACGGGGAAGGCCAAGGGTTTGCTTGACAAGGGCATAGGCATCGGGCCGCTCCTCCCCTGCGTAAACGATGAGAAGGTCAATGTCGCTTCCCACCGTATAGTTCCCCTTGGCATAGGAACCGAAAAGCGTCACCTGAACCAGCGGAAGCCTCTTCTTCAACTCCCTCAGTCTTTCGGAAAGAATTTGGATGATCTCCGCCCGATCAAATTCGGGATAGAAGACCCTGACAGAACTTGATGATCCTTTCCGCATACTCGATTAGCCTCCTGGCCTCGTTGGCAGTATATCGAGTTCTTGGAGAGCCTGACGGATGGGCGTTGGGATACCTTGCAGGGATGTAAGCCTTATCCAGCTCTAAGGCTCCATTGATCAACTCTTCGGGGACCGGATGTCTCCTTGAAAGTTCCTGAAGCAGGTCGGCTAAGGCCTGCCCCCAGGCCTCGGCCCCCATCTTTTGAAACACAGCTTTAACCGCTTTCTCCGCTGCTTGCTGAGAGGAGAAACAGGCCCAATCAAAAAAGCCCCTCTCCAGATCGCTCTTGGCATGCTCCAGATCCCCTTCCGCTTGATCCATCCAATCACGACTCCTTTCCACCACTCAAGCACTCCCGATAAATTTCGGTATCTTCTCCCCTTAGAAGCTACCGCAGCCGGTTATCCGGATCAATCTTTATGTCGCCTTTGTTCCTTACTGGGCTCTTGATCCTTGGCCTTGTGCTCTCCCTTTAGGCCCAAAAAGGGAAAATGACAGGCTCCGGAGGGAACAAAAATTGGTGGTCCCAACGGGACTCGAACCCGTGTCTCTGGCGTGAGAGGCCAGTATCCTAGGCCGCTAGACGATGGGACCACCCTGGCTGGGGGACGAGGATTCGAACCCCGGCTTCGAGGTCCAGAGCCTCGCGTCCTGCCGCTAGACGATCCCCCAAGCCGTTTAAATTAATAAACAAAAGTGCCCCTTGGGTCAAGCCGAAAAGGGGTGGTCTCTGTGGGAGTTTGGTGTTATCATCGTTTGGCCCTTCCGGGAAAGGGGGCGAAGGATGGATCTTTTGCGCCGTTTTCGGGATGTGTGTGAGGATCCCTTTTCGGCCCTAAAGGGGCTAAAGGATTCCAAGAAGGTCATAGGCGTGACCCCTTCTGATGTCCCCGATGAGGTTATCCATGCCGCAGGGCTTCATCCTTTTATGATCCTTGGGACCACAGCCCCTATAAAGTATGTGACGGCCCTAATCCCCGATAATGCCTGCTCCCTTGCCAGGAGCAATCTGGAGCTGGTCCTGGCCTACCAGAGGGAGTTCTTTGACGGCTTCGTCATCCCCCAGGTGGATGATACCACCCAGCACATATCCGATCTCTGGGAGAGGCGATTCCGCCACCGTTTCTTCCACAAGTTCCTGACACCCCGGCAGCTCTCCAGGCCCTCTGCCAGGCTCTGGTTCCGTAAGGAGGTGGAGCGGCTGATGAGGGCCCTGGAGGACTTCGCGGGCATAAAGATCACCGATGAATCCCTCTGGAGGAGCATACGCCTCTTTAACGAGGACAGAAGGGAGTTGCAGAGGCTTTACGATTTGAAGCGCCGAGTCCCCGGGATCATCTCCAACAGGGATTTCTTCGACATCGTTAAGGCCTCCCTGATGATGGATAGAAGGGAACACCTTGAGGCTCTTAGGGCTTTTTTGCAGGGGATCAAGGAGGGAGGTAGAAAGGACCTGGTTCCCATTGCCCTTGCGGGGATAACCGTTGAGCCTCCGGAGATCTTTGACTTCCTTGACGAATTCGGCTTCAATGTGGTCTCGGACAACCTCGTGACCGGCTCAAGGCACATCTATTCGGTTGTCCCCGAGGAGGCCGATCCCATCGAGGCCCTACTTAAGCGCCATTTCTCCCGCCCCAACTTCAGTCCGATCCACGACAGCCCCGAAAGGGTCGTCGATGATCTGCTTGAGCTGGTCAGGGATTCGGGGGCCAAGGGCCTTATATACATCCACATACAGTACTGCGAATCCCAGGACTTTGACCTGCCCGACATAAGGAGGCGCTTCCGCGAAGAGGGCATCCCCCTCTTGGTCCTCACCACCGAATATCAGACGCGGCACATCGGCCTCATGAGGACTCGTATAGAGGCCTTCAGGGAACTAATCGATAGGGATGGTGGGAGATGAACAGCAGGGAGCTTTCCAGGGTTTTAACCGAACAGTACCTTGAGGAGGCCAGGACGGCCCATCAGAGGGGGAAGTATGTGGCCTACACCACGGCCGTCTCCCCGGTCGAGATCCTGGTCGCCCATGACTTCATCCCCATCTATCCCGAGAACCACGCGGTGTCGCTCATTACAAAGAGGCTCTGTACGGAGCTTTCGGAGGTCGTCGAAAAAGAGGGTTACACCTCCCACCTCTGCGCCTATGCCCGCTGTGATCTCGGTTACCGGGAGACGGGCAAAAGCCCCATGGGGGGGATACCCGAACCGGACTTCCTCCTCTCCTGCAACGCCCAGTGTTTCACCCTGGTCAAGTGGTTCGAAGTCCTTTCGAGGCGCTACAAGGTCCCCATGTTCGTCTTTGACACACCCCAATGGATAAGGGATGGGGAGGCCAGAAAGGAGATCCTCAATTACTGCGTCATGCAGCTGAGGGAGCTTATAGCCTCCCTTGAGGAAATCACCGGCAAGAAGTTCGACTACGACAGATTGAGGGAGGTCATAAGGCTTTCGGATCGCGCATGTCGCCTCTACCGCAGGTTCCTGGACATGGCAGCCCATAGGCCCTCCCCCATCACCATCTTCGATGCCCTGATCCACATGGCCATAATCGTCTATTTGCGGGGGACCCCTCAGGCCGTTCGGTATTACGAGACCCTGGTCGGCGAGATCGAGCAGAAGGTGAAGAGGGGTGAGGCTGCCATTCAGGGCGAAAGGTTCAGGCTCTATTGGGAAAACCTGCCCGTGTGGTTCAAGTTCAAGGACCACTTCAACCTCCTCGCTTCCTATGGGGCCGTCATCCTGACCTCCCTCTACGTGCACGATTGGGCCCACGAGTTCGATGTCGATAAGGATCCCCTTTTGACGCTGGCCGAAAATTATGTTTCGGGCTTCTCCAACGTGACCCTTGAGGAACGAGCGGACATGGCCCTCGAGCTATTTGAGCGCTATCAACTCAACGGCATGATCATGTTCATCAACCGCAGCTGCAAGGCCGTGTCCTTTGCAGTTCACGAGCTCAAAGAGCTCCTCACCGAAAAGACGGGCCTTCCGGCCCTGGTCTTTGAGGCCGATATGGGCGATCCGAGGTTTTACTCCGAAGCCCAAGTGAGGACACGCATAGAGGCCTATCTTGAGACCCTACAGGAGTTTGTACAATGAAGGTGGGTGTTGTGGCAGATGACCGCTATATGCTCCATGACATGGGGCCCTTCCATCCCGAAAGCCCCAAGAGGCTTGAGGCCATCTACCAGGCCCTTGAGGCCCTGAGGGATCGGCTCGAAGAGATCCAACCCAGGAAGGCGTCCCCAGAGGAGATAGCCTTCGTTCACGAGCCGGCCTACATAGAGCGGATCGCCTCAACGGCGGGAAAGGCCTATGTGCAGCTCGATCCTGACACCTCCACATGCCCCCACAGCTATGAGGTGGCCCTTCTTGCCGCAGGTGGAGTGATGGAGGCGGTCAGGAGCGTCCTGGAGGGTAGAATACGCAGCGCCTTCGCCCTCATAAGGCCCCCTGGGCATCATGCAGAACGCAACCGGGCCATGGGCTTCTGTCTGTTCAACAATGTCGCCATCGCAGCCCGTTACGCCCAGAAGGTCCATGGTCTCCAAAGGGTCCTCATAGTCGATTGGGATCTGCATCACGGAAACGGCACCCAGAAGGCCTTCTGGGAGGACAACACAGTCCTTTACTTTTCCACCCACCAGTACCCCTATTACCCCGGCACTGGACACTGGCAGGAGATAGGTGGGGGTCAGGGGAGGGGTTATACGGTGAACTGTCCCTTGAGGGTGGGTCATGATGATCTGGATTACGCCAATATCTTCAGGCACCACTTAAGGCCCATAACCCTCAAGTTCAGGCCCCAGCTGATCCTGGTATCGGCGGGCTTTGATCCCTACTTTCGCGACCCCCTGGGGGGCATGAAGCTCACCGAGCGGGGCTTTGTCCGGCTCACGGACCTTTTGCTTGAAATGGCCGATGAATGCGGTTGCCCCATCGTCCTTGCCCTGGAAGGGGGATACCATGTGGAGGGGGTGGCAAGGTGCGTGGTTGAGGTCTTGAGGAGGCTTTCGGGAGAGGTGACCTTCGAAAGGGAGGAGGTTCAAAGGGAAGAGGATAAGGCCTTTGGGCGCATTGCCACCTTCCTTGAAACCCTGAGGGAACCCCTTAAGGACTACTGGGATTTCGACTGATCCTGGGGAGAGCGGTTTATCCGGTCCTTGGTTTCCTTGGCCACCTTGAAATGGGGCAATCTTTTTGGCGGCACATCGACGACCTCCCCCGTCTTTGGGTTCCGACCCCTATAGCCCTCGTATCTCCTTATGGAGAAGGTCCCAAATCCCCTCAGCTCTATCCTTTCACCCCTGATTAGGGCCTCTTCCATCTCTTCGATGACCGTATCCACGATCACCTTGGCTTCCTTCTGACTTATATCGAGCCTTTCGGCAAGCCTCTGGATGAGTTGCTTCTTGGTCATCGGTGCCCCTTCCTAAAGGATGTTTTTGCGGACATATTCTACACCCCTCCTGAAGAGTTCAACACCCAGGACCTCCGAAGGGGGTTCCCTCCTCCAGCGGGGATGGTTGGTGAAGTGCAGGAAGGCCTCAGGATGGGGCATGAGGCCGAAGATCCTCCCCGTGGGATCGCATACTCCGGCAATGGCCCCTTCGGACCCATTGGGATTGAAGGGATACTGCATGGTGGGATTGTAGTCGGGGTCAGCATACTGCAGCACGACCTGCCCATTCTTGAGGAGCTCCTCAAG
>CAYVAU010000080.1:0-4834 GCA_964448445.1 uncultured Thermodesulfobacteriota bacterium
CACAGGAGGGCCGAAAGTACAAGGAGCGGCATGCCCAATCCCTCCCACCCCCATGCCAAAAAAAACGCCCCTGCAATCGCCAGGGGCACGATCATCAGAAGGCCTTCCTTCAAAGGGAGGCCCTTCAACACCTCATCCTCTCTCCTTTATCCAGCTCATCATCGACCTCAACCTTCTGCCGACTTCCTCGATGGGATGGTTGGCCTGCTGGCGCTTTAAGGCGTTGTAAACGGGCCTTCCGGCCATGTTCTCCAGGATCCACTCGCGGGCAAAGGTCCCGTCCTGGATCTCCCGCAGTATCTCCTTCATGGTCTCGCGGACCCTTCTGTCTATGACCCTCGGCCCCCGGGTCATATCCCCGTATTCGGCAGTATCGCTTATGGAGGAGCGCATGTGGGCTATGCCTCCCTCATAGATGAGATCCACGATCAGCTTCAGCTCGTGCAGACACTCAAAATAGGCCACCTCGGGCTGATAACCCGCTTCCACAAGGGTATCGAAAGCCGCCCTTATGAGCTCGGTCACTCCGCCGCAAAGCACCACCTGCTCTCCAAACAGGTCCGTTTCGGTCTCCTCCCTGAAGGTGGTCTCGATGACCCCAGCCCTTGTAGCCCCTATGCCCTTCGCATAGGCCAGGGCCAGCTGCCACGCATGCCCCGAGGCATCCTGCTGGACGGCCACAAGGGCCGGCACTCCCTTGCCCTCCTCGAACTGCCTCCTGACCAAGTGCCCCGGCCCCTTGGGGGCCACCATCACCACATCGACAAAGGGCGGCGGTACGATCTGGCTGTAATGGATGTTGAAACCGTGGGAGAAGCCCAGGATGTGTCCCTCCCTGAGGAAGGGCTCAATAGAGGAGCGATAGACCTGGGGCTGGACGTTGTCGGGAACCAGGATCTGGATGTAGTCAGCCGACCTTGTGGCCTCCTCCGCACTGACCGGTCGGAAACCGTGGCTTTCGGCCAGCTTGTAATTTGGGGTGTCGGGAAGCTCAGCCACTATCACTTTCAGCCCGCTGTCCCTCAGGTTCTGGGCCTGGGCGTGACCTTGGCTGCCATAGCCTATTATGGCGATCTTCTTCCCCTTTAAGGGCTCAATGGATACATCCTTGTCATAATGAATCTTCGCCATCTCTTACCCCCTTATCATTGCTACGATGCCCGTTCGGGCCATCTCCTTTATCCCCATGGGCCTTATCAGCTCCAGAAAGGCCCTTATCTTCTCCTCATCCCCGGTCATCTCGATGGTGTAGGTCCTGGGGCCCACATCCACGATCTTTCCCCGGAATATCTCCACCATCCTCAGGATCTCGGCCCTGTTTTCGGGCTTGGCATTGACCTTCACCAGTATGAGCTCCCTTTCCACATGGGGCCTCCCCCCCACCTCGATGACCTTTATGACGGGGATGAGCCTGTTCAGCTGCTTGGTGATCTGCTCCAAGATCTTCTCGTCACCCTCCGTGACTATGGTCATTATGGAAAGGCTTGGATCCAGGGTCTCGGAGACGCTGAGGCTTTTTATGTTGAAACCCCTCCCGCTGAAAAGCCCCGCAATCCTGGCCAGGACCCCAAATTGGTTCTCCACCAGGACGTTCAAGACCTGTCTCATTCCCTCCTCCCCCTTTAAAGCAGGATCATCTTGGTGAGGGGTTCACCAGCCGGAACCATTGGATAGACGTTTTCTTCCTCCTCCACCCAAAAGTCCATCAGCACAGGCCGCGGTATCCTCAAGGCCTCCCTTATGACCGGCTCCACCTCCTCGGGCCTTGTGGCCCTGAGGCCGACGGCCCCGTAAGCCTCGGCCAGCCTCACGAAATCGGGGTTCCAGTCCCCGAGCTTTGTGCCATAGTAGATCCTGCCGTGGAAGAGCTGCTGCCACTGCCGCACCATGCCCAGGTAACCGTTGTTGAGGATGGCCACCTTGACGGGGAGGTTGTGCTGTACCGCTGTGGCGAGCTCCTGGATGTTCATCTGTATGCTGCCGTCGCCGGCTATGTCGATCACGAGCCTGTCGGGGAAGGCCACCTGGGCCCCGATGGCCGCCGGGAACCCATAGCCCATAGTCCCCAGGCCTCCGGAACTGAGGAAGGTCCTCGGACGGTTCACCTTGAAGTACTGGGCCGCCCACATCTGGTTCTGCCCGACCTCGGTGGTTACGATGGCCTCACCTCCGGTAAGTTCATAAAGCTTCTGTACCACGTATTGGGGCTTAATCCTGTTGCCACCCTGGCGGTTGTAGTTGTTAGAGGCCTCCTGCTGTTTCCGCCACTTCTCGATCTGGCAATGCCAGTCCGAAAGCCTCCTCCTGTACTCCTCGGGATTTACCCCGCTTGAATTTATGACTTCCAGGAGCCTCCGCAGCACCCGCTTGCAATCCCCCACTATGGGTATATCCACATACACGTTTTTCTTTATGGAGGTAGGATCTATGTCTATGTGGATTTTCTTTGACCTCGGCGAAAACTCCTCCACCTTCCCCGTCACCCGATCATCGAACCTGGCCCCTATGGCGATCAGGACATCGCACTCGGTGACGGCCATATTGGCCTGATAGGTCCCGTGCATGCCCAACATGCCCAAAAAGAGGGGATGGGTCCCCGGAAATCCTCCGAGCCCCATAAGGGTGGTGGTAACGGGGATGTCCAGGAGCTCGGCCAGCCTTATCAATTCCTCCGATGCCCCCGAGATGATCACCCCGCCTCCGGCATAGATGACGGGCCTTTTGGCCTTGAGGATGAGGCCTGCCGCCCTCTGGATTTGGGGCAGATGTCCCTCCAGGGTCGGCTTGTACCCCCTCACTTCCACCCTCTCGGGATAATGAAAATCGGTCTGGGCGGTGAGGATGTTTTTGGGCAGGTCCACAAGGACCGGCCCGGGCCTGCCGCTTGAGGCGATGTAAAAGGCCTCCCTCACGATCCTGGAGAGATCCCTCACATCGGTCACCAGGTAATTGTGCTTGGTGCAGGGCCTGGTGATGCCGACGATGTCAGCCTCCTGGAAGGCGTCATTTCCTATCAGGTGGACCGGCACCTGCCCCGTGAAGACGACCACCGGAACCGAATCCATGTAGGCGGTGGCTATTCCGGTGACGGTATTGGTGGCACCCGGACCCGAGGTGACCAAACAGACCCCCACCTTACCGCTTGCCCTGGCATATCCATCTGCGGCATGGACCGCCGCCTGCTCATGTCTCACCAGCACGAATTTGAAATCCCACCTTGACATCTCCTCCAGAAGGGGCAAAATGGCACCCCCGGGATAGCCGAAGATGACCTCAACCCCCTCCCTTTTTAAACACTCCAGAAGTATCTGAGCCCCTGTGCGCTTCTTCATGGGTTACCTTGTCGAAATTTTCAGTTAATATTCTCACCAGCCCCCCTTCTTGTCAACAAAGCTCGATAAGGACAGAATTGTCCCGTCGGCAAAGGGAGGAGGTGAAGATGCCGAGGAAAAGGGATAGCTACTTCTTCGATTACCTGAGCCTCAAGGAATCCTGGAGGTTGTTTCGGATCATTGCCGAATTTGTGGACGGTTTCGAAACCCTGATAAAGGTGGAACCCGCGGTGAGCATCTTCGGTTCGGCCCGCATCAGGGAGGATTCACCCCTTTACCGCAAGGCCTATGAGCTGGCAAAGGCCCTGGTTAAGGAGGGTTACAGTGTCATAACCGGGGGTGGACCGGGGATAATGGAGGCCGCAAACCGCGGAGCCCTTGAGGCCGGCGGGAGATCGGTCGGCTTGAACATAGACCTGCCCACAGAGGAACCCCCCAATCCCTATCCCAACGTGAGGTTGAGCTTCAGGCATTTCTTCGTCAGGAAGGTCATGTTCACGAAGCACTCGGTGGCCTTCGTCTTCTTCCCGGGTGGTTACGGGACCCTGGATGAGCTCTTCGAGATCCTGACGCTTGTGCAAACACGAAAGACCCACCCCCTGCCCCTCATCCTGGTGGAGAGGGATTACTGGAAGGGGCTACTGGATTGGCTGAGGGAGAAGGTCCTTGAAGAGGGTTGCATATCATCCCAGGATCTCGGGCTCCTCACCATTTGCGATGAGCCCGAGGAGGTCATCGAGTGCATAAAATCCTGGAGGAGGTCAGCAGCTCCACGAGCTCGGTGAGGATGTGGGCCGTCGCTCCCCACACCGTATGGGGACCTACGTGGTAGAAGAGGACTTTTTGCCCACCCCAGGACCTTTCGGTGGCCTTTTCCCGTCCGAAGCACTCAAGCGGCAAAAGGATCAGGCACTCGGCCTCTCGCCCATCGGCCCTGAAGGGATAGGGATAGGGAACCATGCCCACAAAGGGCGTAACGAGAAATCGGGTCCTGGTGACCACCTCGTTGAGCCTCCCCACAATCTCCACATCCCTCGGATCGAGCCCCACTTCTTCGGATGCCTCCCTCAAGGCCGTCTCCCTGAGGGAGGCATCCCTGTCCTCAACCCTCCCACCGGGGAAGGCAATCTCGCCGGCATGCTGGGGAAGCCCTTCCGATCGCTTTATGAGCAGCACATGGAGGGAGCCCTCCTTGAGGAGGAGGGGCACAAGGACGGCAGCCCTCCTAAGTCCCCCTTGGGCAACCCTCCGGGTACCGTGTCCCAGCAAGGCCCTTCTGAGTTTTTCCTTGAGTTCCGAGGGAGTCATCCTTCCTTGGAGGTTCCTCCTTCTGCCATCTTGCAACTCCCGTCAAAGAAAGCGCCTTCCTCCACCACCAGAAGGGGTGTGGAGATATCACCACTTAACCTGGCCGAGGATCTCAATTCGACCTTCTTTGATGCCCGGACGTTTCCCAGCACTTCGCCCTGGATGATGGCCGTCCCCACCTCGATCTCTCCCTC
>CAYVAU010000081.1:0-4745 GCA_964448445.1 uncultured Thermodesulfobacteriota bacterium
TGCCCGGAAATCCCGCGAGCTCTTGCTAAGGCCCCCGGTCTTCACTTAAATGGCTTGCATTGGCACCTCCCTTGTGTTAAAGGAAGACACCGCCAAGGCGAGAAAGCACACCTCCCGATCGTCTGGGGGGTGCCCTTTTATTTCGGGTTCCCAGGCGAGATGAAGGAGGTGGAAGTTCAAAACCGAGGGAGGGGAGAGGATGTCCGTTGTGACCATGAAAGAACTCCTTGAGGCAGGTGTCCATTTCGGACATCAGGTCCACAGGTGGAATCCGAAGATGAGGCCCTATATCTTCGGCTCCCGCAATGGCATTCACATCATTGATCTACAAAAGACCGTTCAGCTCATGGACGTGGCTTACAACTTCATCAAGGAGACGGTGGCCGAGGGCAAGAAGATCCTCTTCGTTGGGACCAAAAAGCAGGCCCAGGAGGCCATAAGGGAAGAGGCCACACGGTGTGGGATGTTTTACGTGGTACACAGGTGGTTGGGAGGCACCCTCACCAATTTTCAGACCATCCGCAGGAGTATTGAGAAGTTCAGGGAACTGGAGGGGCTGGAGGAGAGGGAGGAATTTCGCAAGCTCCCCAAAAAGGAGCTGATGAAACTCATAAAGAAGAGGGAGAAACTGCGCAGGAATTTCGAGGGGATAAGGGATATGGAGGAACTCCCGGGGGCGCTCTTTGTCGTCGACCCCAAGAGGGAGGAGATAGCCGTAAGGGAGGCCAACAAGCTGGACATCCCTGTTGTGGCCATCGTGGACACCAACTGCGATCCCGATCTCATAGACTACATCATCCCTGGCAACGACGATGCCATAAGGGCCATAAGGCTGCTTGCCTCCAAGATCGCCGATGCCGTGCTTGAGGGCAGGGAGCTCTATCGGGAGAAGATCCAGGCCCAGTATGAGGGCGTTGAGGTGGAAGAGGTAACCCCTTCTGCCGAGGGGGAGGTGGAAGTCATCTCCTTTGAGGAGAGCGAATATGAGGAATACGAGGAGGAGGATGAAAGATGACGGAGATCAGCGCCCAATTGGTGAAGCAACTGCGCGATAGGACCGGAGCGGGATTCATGGATTGCAAGCGCGCCCTCGAGCAGTCAGGGGGCGATATAGAGGAGGCCATCCTCATCCTGAGGAAGAGGGGACTGGCGAAGGCCGAGAAGAAAGCCGGGCGGGAGACCGCCGATGGTCTTATCGGCTCCTATGTGCATGCGGGGGGGAAGATAGGGGTGCTGGTGGAGGTGAATTGTGAGACGGATTTCGTGGCCAGGACCGAGGATTTCCGGAACTTGGTGAAGGAGATCGCCATGCAGATCGCCGCCATGAACCCCAAATACATCTCCCCCGAGGATATCCCCGAGGAGGTATTGGAAAGGGAGAAGGAGATCCTGAGGGAGCAGGCTCGCTCCACGGGAAAGCCCGAAAAGGTCATCGAACGGATCGTGGAGGGGAAGCTCAAAAAGTTCTATGAGGAAAACTGCCTTCTGGAGCAGCCCTACATCCGCGACTCCAACATCACCGTGAGGGAACTCATCGCCCAGACGATCGCCAAGCTGGGTGAGAACATCCGGGTGAGGCGTTTCGTCCGCTTTCAACTCAACGAACCCCTGGAATGAAGTTTAAACGGGTATTGCTGAAGGTGAGCGGTGAGGTCCTCTGGCAGGATCCGGAACGGGTGGCCGGGGAGATAGCCCATCTGGCTGGAGCCGGCGTTCGGTTCGGGATAGTGATGGGCGGGGGCAACGTGATAAGGGGAGTTCGAGCTGGGGAGATAGAGAGGGAGACCGCCGATTATATGGGGATGGTGGCCACCGCCATAAATGCCCTTCTCCTTGAATCCTTCCTGAGAAAGAGGGGCCAGAGGGTGGCGATGTTTTCCCCCCTGCCCATAGGGGGTCTTATACCCCCTTACAGCCGGAATCTCGCCATGGAGGCTTTGGAGGAAGGGAAGGTGCTGCTTTTACCCGGAGGGACCGGAAATCCCCACTTCAGCACCGACACGGCTGCGGCCATAAGGGCCATCGAATTGAGGTGTGAGGTGCTCATGAAGGGCACCAAGGTGGATGGGGTCTACGAGGCGGATCCCGGGGAGGTCCCCGGGGCGAGGAGGTTTTCAAGGCTGAGCTATGAGGAGTTCCTCCGGCGGGGATTGAAGGTGATGGACGACACGGCGGTGTTGCTTTGCTCCAAGTATGGTTTGCCCATCCTGGTGTTTGACCTTTCTAAGCCCGATGGATTAAAAAAGGCCTTGACCGAAGAAGGTTCAGGGACCATTATATCCTGATCCTGAGGGAGCAGGCGATGGTGGAGCAGGTACTTAAGGATTGCCGGGAGAGGATGAAAAAGACCCTCTCGGTCCTGGAGAGGGATCTCGGTAAGGTCCGGGCCGGGCGGGCATCGCCGGCGTTGCTCGAGGGGATCAAGGTCGACTATTACGGCGTCCCAACGCCCATAAACCAGGTGGCCACCATATCCATCCCCGAGAGCCGCCTGATCGTCATCCAGCCCTGGGACAAATCCATCATCGGGGAGATCGAGAAGGCCCTCCTCAAATCCGACCTTGGCCTGACCCCTCAAAGCGACGGGAAGGTAATCCGGCTGAACATCCCCCGTTTGAGCGAGGAGAGGAGGCGGGAGCTGGTCAAGCTCGTGAGGAAGATGGCCGAGGAGAGCAAGGTGGCCCTGAGGAACATCAGGCGGGATGCCATTGAGGAGTTGAGGAAGCTGGAGAAGGAAAAACGGATCTCACAGGATGATCTCCGTCATTATCAGAATGAGGTCCAGAAGATAACCGATCAATACGTGGAGAAGGTTGACAAGTTGGTCCAAGCCAAGGAAAAGGAAATAATGGAGTTCTGAGAGGTCCTCGATGACCTCAATAAAAATCTTCGTTAAGGAGGTGCCGAGATGCCCTACGTGATCACTGACGATTGTGTTGCCTGCGGGACTTGTGCTGAGGAATGCCCCGTTGGGGCCATAGAGGAAGGCGAGGACAAATACGTGATAAATCAGGACGAATGCACAGAATGCGGAACTTGCGTTGAGGTTTGCCCCAATGACGCCATAATCGAGACAGATTAACCATGCAACAAGGAGGTCTTTTATGAAGAATGCCCTTTTCAAGAAGGGAGGGGGGCTGGCGGTTGCAGCCTTAGTGGCCTTCACGGTGGGTTGTTGCCCGAACCTGAAGAAGGAACGGGAGGCAGCCGAAGCCGCGATGAAGGCCGCCCAGCAGGCCGCCTCCAGAGCCGAGGCCGCAGCCCAAAGGGCAGAGGGCGCTGCCCAAAAGGCAGAAGCGGCGGCCGAGAAGGCAGAGGCGGCGGCTTTGAAGGCCCAGCAGGCCGCCTCCAGAGCCGAGGCCGCAGCCCAAAGGGCAGAGGGCGCTGCCCAAAAGGCAGAAGCGGCGGCCGAGAAGGCAACCCGTGCCTTCGAGAAGAGCCTGAGGAAGGGAAAATAATCAGCGCTTTGTGATGTCCACCGGTATCCCCCTCCTCTCCCTAACGGCTTTAAAGAGGAGGGGAAGGGAAATGTAAGGGAGGATTCCTTTATCCCTTGCCAGGGCAAGGGCAAGGGAAAAGAGGTCTTTGAATCTTCCGTAAATATCGGGGTGGACCTCGACGAATATCCTTCCCCTTTCGCAACCGAATTTCACCGGTTCGTAGGTCAGTTTTACCGTCATTCCCCTCTTCACCAAGGGGAAGAGTCTTTCTATATCCTCGGGATAAAGCCTTATGCAGCCGTGGCTCACCAGCCTCCCAATTCCCCATGGGGAATTGGTCCCGTGGATGCCGTAGGATTCCGCGGAAAGGCCGATCCAGTATCTCCCCAGCGGATTATCGGGACCGGGGGGGATCGCCCTTCTCCCCCCGTATTCCTCCTGCAGGGAGGGGGGGATGTGCCAAGTGGGGTCTACCTTCTTCTCCACCACCTTGAAGATCCCAAGGGGGGTCGGGTTCTCCTGCACCCCTATCCCCACCGGGTGGGTCTTAACCAGGCCTATTTCGGGCAGGAACAGGTACAACCTAAGCTCCGGGACATTGATCACCATCCCCTCTCCCCTGAAGTCGGGCAGGACCCACCGGGTGGGTACTTGGAGGACCATACCCTTCGGGGGGAGCCAGGGATCAAGTCCCGGGTACAGGAGCCTCATCTCGTTGAACCCGAGGTCGAATTTCCTGGCTATGTCAAGCAGGGTGTCCTTTTCCTCGACCCGGTATTGCCTCATGACGCCTATTACGGTATCCACCGATGGACAGGGGCACCTGCAATCCTGCGGCATCCTGTAGGGATATGCCTGTCCCCATAAGGGGGAAGGCAGAAGGAGGAAGAGGAGGAGTAGAAGGATCAAAGGAGGCTCAAGGGATCGATATCCACCTCTACCTTCATTCCCTTCGGTGCGGGGAGTTCCCCAAGGGCATCCTTCAAGGCCCTGTATCCCCTCGCCTTGAGGAGCAACTGCCATCTCCACCTCCCGGAAAGCCTTTCAATGGGTGCGGGAGCTGGTCCGAGCACCTTCACCTCCCTCCCATCCAAGTACCGGTAGAGTCGCTCAGAAGCCCCCCTGACCTCCTCGAGGTCCCTGCCTGAGATCCTCACTGCGGCAAGTCGGCAGAAGGGAGGGTAAAGGAGTTCCCTTCTCCGTTTGATCTCCTCCCGAAAGAAGGAGCGATAGTCGCTGTCCGCGGCGGCCTTAATGGCATAATGCCCCGGTGCATAGGTCTGCACGATCACCCTCCCTCCCCCC
>CAYVAU010000082.1:0-4741 GCA_964448445.1 uncultured Thermodesulfobacteriota bacterium
AGGAATTGGTCCCCTTCTGCCTTAAGGCATCCCACAGCCTGAGGAGTCTGAGCCTCTCCTTAGCCACAGGGGAAAGATCCTGGATATTGAGCCTTGAAACTTGGTAAAATCCCCTCTGTAAACCAAATACTTTCATCGGCCATTCGCTATCTCATGGAATTTGAGGGCCACAACCAGATGATACGGCATACAACTTGAAAGTTCTCTTAATAAGAACGACATTTTCTCTTGACAAATAGCCAGCACATCGGTAAAAATCAGGTCTGAGTTTTCTGTGGTGAGAAAGGTATTTTGGGAGGTGTGGGGATGCAGGGTTTTCTTTCCTTTGTGGTGCCTGAGTCTTTTAATCAGGGGGTGTTTCTCACCGACAGGCATCTTGAGGAGGGGAGAGGGGAGAAGGTGGCCATTTATTATCCCGATGGGGAGGTGACCTATAGGGAGCTTGTCGACCGGGTAAATCGCATGGGCAATGCCTTAAGGGAGCTGGGTGTAGCCCCTGAGGATCGGGTGCTTCTGGTATTGTGGGATTCTCCGCCTCTTATTTACGCTTATTTGGGAGCAATGAAGATTGGGGCTGTACCGATACCGGTCAATACCCTTGGGGCTCCCAAGGATTATCTTTTTTACCTTACCGATTCCCGGGCCAAGGTCGTGGTGGTCAACGATGAGCTTTATGATAAGATCGAAGCCATAAGGGGAGAGGCGCGGCATCTGAGGCACATAATAGTGGTAGGAAAGGAGAGGGCCGGCAGCAAAAGTTTCGATGAGCTCATGGAGAAGGCATCCCCCCGTCTCGTTCCTGAGGAGACCTCCCGGGACGATATGGCCTTTTGGATGTATACCTCCGGTACCACGGGATTGCCCAAAGGGGTTGTACATTTGCATCACGATCTGCTCTATTACTGGCCACCGGTCTGTGAGACGGCCTTTGAGGTAAAGGAGGACGATATTATCTTTTGCACATCGAAGATCTTCTTTTCCTATGGGCGCAATGCCTCCATTGAGACCCCTTTCCTTTATGGTCTCTCTGTAGTCCTCTGGCCCCATTGGCCAAAGCCCGAGGACATCTTCTCGGTGGTGGAAAGGTATCGACCCACCATATTCTTCAGCGTGCCCAGCTTCTATTCGGCGATGTTGAGGAAACTGGAGGAGGGGGTCGATGCCGATTTTTCCTCGGTGAGGGCCTTTGTGACCGCAGGGGAGCCGATGCCCAGGAATCTGGTGGAGAAGTGGTGGAAGAGGTTCGGTAAGAGGATCATAAATGGGGTTGGTAGCACCGATGTCGGGGGGATGTATATCGCCAACAGGGATCTACAGGAAAAACCCGATGCCTCGGGGATCCTTCTGCCGGGATATCAGGCAAGGCTTACCGATGAGGAAGGGAGGGAAGTGGGACCCGGAGAGGTCGGAGAGCTGTGGTTGAACAACGATGGCATCACCCCCTTTTACTGGCGCAGGCATCAGAAGAACAAAGAGGTCTTTCACGGCCCTTGGTTTAAGACCGGCGATCTCTTTTACAGGGATGAGGAGGGCTATTTTTACTACCAGGGAAGGGCCGATGACATGCTCAAGGTGAGTGGCCAATGGGTTGCTCCGATGGAGGTCGAAAACGCCCTTCTTGAACATCCGGCAGTGCTCGAATGCGCGGTTGTGGCCGTTCCCTTTGAAGATGGACTCCTGAAGGGAAAGGGCTTCGTAGTCCTTAGGGAGGGGTATGAGCCGAGCCAGGAGTTGGAGAGGGAGTTGATCGAATTCGTGAAGGGAAAAATCGCCCATTTTAAGGCCCCGAAGGCCATCGAATTCGTGAAGGAGCTCCCAAGGACGGCCACGGGGAAGATTATGCGTTACAGGTTAAGATCGGTACAATAAACAAAAACTTTATGGAAGGAGGGAATCCCATGGGAAAAGGCATCAAGATATGGATGGTAGCGGTAGCCATTCTGTTGCTTGCCCCCTTGGCATGGGGTAAGGCTATAAGGCTTAGATTTGCCTCCTATTTCCCCACAGCAGCGGCTCAGTCCAAGCTCCTGGAACAATTCTGCGCCGATGTTCAGAAGCGGACAAACGGCCAAGTAAAGGTCGACTTTTACGGTGGTGGCTCGCTCCTGGGGCCGACGAAGGTCTACGACGGGGTCGTCCAGGGTATAGCGGACATAGGCTTTTCGCACATAGAGTACACGGTCGGGAGGTTCCCTCTGACGGAGATCCTGGATCTTCCCCATGGGTGGCCGAGTGCATGGGTGGCAAGCCATGTGGCCAATGACTTTTACAGGAAGTTTAAGCCGGAAGAATGGAAGGATACGCATGTATTGTGGTTTAACACCTGCCCCCCAAACGAGTTGATCCTCGCCAAAAAACCCGTGTATAAGCTGGAGGATCTCAAGGGCTTGACCGTGAGAGGACCGGGAAGGGTTGCCGAAGTGCTCAAGGCCCTCGGAGCGACTCCCAAACCCGTTCCAATGCCGGAGGTATATGAAGCGATGGCCAGGGGGATTGTGGACGGGTGCATGACCCCTGTTGAGACCCTGAAGGCCTTCAGGTTGGCTGATGTGGCTAAGTATGTGACCATGTGTTGGGGGGCCGCAAACCTTTACACCTTCTATGTGGTCATGAACAAGAAAACCTGGGACAGCCTTCCCCCTGAGGTCCAGAAGGTCTTCGACGAGCTGGCAGCCGAATACGA
Organism: uncultured Thermodesulfobacteriota bacterium; assembly: GCA_964448445.1. Classification (GTDB taxonomy): domain Bacteria; phylum Desulfobacterota; class B13-G15; order B13-G15; family B13-G15; genus B73-G16. The sequence continues at coordinate 2,684 of CAYVAU010000082.1, forward strand.
GGAGAAGGCAGCACGGGTGTGGAACAAGGTTGACTTTGTAGGCTGGGAAGAAGGTAGGGAAAAAGGTGTGACCTTCATACATCTTCCCGCCGATGAACTTCGGAGGTGGCAAAAGGCAGTGGAACCAGTCACCGATGCCTATCTCAATAAGCTCGCCAAGGCCGGCTACAGCCGGGCAAAGCTCGAGAAGATGGTCTCCTTCATAAAGGAGCGCATCTCCTACTGGACCAATAAGCAGATTGAAATGGGCATAAAGTCCATAACCGGCCCAGAAGAGATAAGAGCCAAGTAGCCTGAGGTTTCGGGAGGACAGGGATGATCCCTGTCCTCCCAAGGGAGGCGAAGGTTGAGGATCCTGTTGAGGATGGGGCTTGGTGGGAGTTGTTTTGCAGCCATGTTCATGGTGGGGGTGACCTTTCTGGATGTGATAGGCAGCAAACTCTTTGACCATCCCGTTACAGGCTCTTATGAATTTGTCGCCCTTGCCCAAATGGTGGTCATAGGTCTTGCAGGAGCGGATACCTTCGTGGAGGGGAGGCATGTGCAGGTGGAGATGGTTGTCAACAAGATGCCCCATAGGCTGCGTAGCTTTATTTCAGCCTTTGTCACGATCTTGGGGATCCTCCTTTTCTCGGTCCTGACCTATGAGGGGTTCCTTTATGGGGAAAGCCTGAGGAAGGTCGGTGAGACCTCCGGAACGATGGGCATTCCCCTTTATCCCTTTGCCTATGTCCTTGCCATTTCTTCGCTATTGCTGGTATTGGCCCTCCTTGCCCACTTCGTTACAAATGCCATCAGAGGAGAAGGGTAAGTGGATCCGGTCGTAGTCGGGTTAGTCGGCATAGGGGTCCTTTTCTTGCTTTTTCTCTTGAGGATGCCCATTTCTTTTTCCATGGCCTTTGTGGGGTGGGCGGGTTATTGTTACCTCACCGATTGGAGTGCAGGTTCGAAGCTCCTGGCGCGGGATTTCTTTGAAACCTTCACCTCTTACAACCTCTCAGTGATAACAACCTTTGTGCTCATGGGAACCTATGCCTTCGCCTCAGGAGTGAGTCAAAGGCTTTACAAAGCTTCCTACGATATCTTCGGCCAGCTACGAGGAGGGCTTGCGGTAACGACGGTGGCTGCATCGGCCGGTTTTGCTGCCATTTGTGGTTCAACTGCCGCAAGTGCGGCCACCATCGGAAAAATCGCCTATCCCGAGATGAAGCGGTACAATTACAATGATGTCTTCGCCACGGGCTGTATCGCCACCTCTGGAACCCTCGGCATACTCATCCCTCCGAGCACAATCTTCATCGTTTACGGGATCCTCACCGAGCAATCCATTGGGAAGCTCTTTATCGCTGGGATACTGCCGGGTTTGGTGATGGCAGCCCTTTTCTGTTTGATCGTTTTTGTCCTTTGTCATCTCAAACCCGATTGGGGACCTGCAGGTCCTCCCACCACCCTCGTTCAAAAGGTGAAGGCCTTGGGGGCTGTGTGGGAAGCCGTAACCCTGTTTTTGGTCGCCATCGGCGGGTTGTTTGCCGGTTGGTTTACTCCGTCTCAGGCTGGAAGCATTGGTGCCGTCGGGGCCCTGGCCATGGGCCTCTTCAGGAGGAGCCTTTCCTGGAGGTCCTTCTGGGAAGCCACCGTAGATGGAGTGGAGACAGCCTCGATGATCCTTTTCCTGATAGCGGGGGCCACGGTATTTGGGCATTTCCTGGCCATAACGCGGATCCCCTTCATCCTGGCCGAATGGGTTAAAGGACTTGAGGTCTCCCCCACGGTGATCCTTGTGATTGTCACCCTTATATATCTTGTGGCCGGCTGTTTCATAGATGCTATGGCCCTTGTGGTCTTGACGGTCCCCATCTTCTACCCCATAGTGATCGACTTGGGATTTGACCCTATATGGTTTGGGGTGCTCATCGTGCTGGTGAGTCAAGTAGGGGTGGTCAGTCCTCCGGTAGGCGTGAACGCCTATGTGGTCAAAGGGATCGCGCCGCATGTGCCCCTTGAGCAGATTTTCAAGGGAGCGGTGATCTTTGCGTTGGGGACAATAGTTACGATCCT
>CAYVAU010000083.1:0-4403 GCA_964448445.1 uncultured Thermodesulfobacteriota bacterium
AGGAGGCAGTTGGTCCAGAACCCTTGAAGGTAAAACAAAGTAAGCCATCCTTCCCTTTTAGTGCTTTTTAACCTATGCAATACAAGATATTGACTTCCTTGGGGCTCCCATGATAAAAGGGGGTCCTAGATGCCCGGAAAACAAAAAGGAGGTTAATTATGGGGGACTTGTGGAAAAGTGCAGGAAGAGTTGTGGGAATTTTGGCCTGTTTCCTTCTCTTTCTCTTCAATGGGGTCGTCAACACGGAGACCATCAGGTGGAGGGTCCAGTCCTTCTATCCGGGGGGTGCCCCTTACGATAATCTGATATCCAAGTATTTTGCGGAAACGGTGAAGAGACTGAGTAAAGATCAGGTGCAGATCCTAACCTATGGGTCCGGTAGCCTTGTGCCCTTCGGGGAGACCATAGAGTCGGTTTCCAAGGGGGTTATCGAGGCAGCCATATGGTGGCCTGCCTACGACACGGGCAGGGACATGACGGCCACCATCTTCGGCGGGGCTATCCCCTTTGGTCTCACCGCCGAACAATGGTTTTCCTGGTTCACCGAGTACGGTGGGATGAAGTTTGTTGAAGAACTGTACGGCAAGTGGAACATCCAGCCCGTGGGGCCCTTGGGTGCTGGTCCCACTCAGATATTTCTTCATGTCAAGAAACCCGCTTACTCCCTCGATGACCTTAAGGGGAGGACCTTGAGGTTGGCTGCCTTGGAGGCCGAGATAGTCAAAGAGTTCGGCATCAAGCCCATTTTTCTTCCCGCTTCAGAGATCTATACCGCCATGGAAAGGGGGGCGATAGATGGCTGTGAGTACGCTTCTCCGGCCGATAACTGGGGACTCGGTTTCCACGAGGTGGCCAAGTACATCGTCCTGCCCGGCTGGCACTCCACTGCCGCTCCCTTCTTCCTCATGGTCAACAAGGACGTGTGGGACAAACTTCCCGAAGACACCAGGTTCCTCATAGAGACCGCCGCCTACAGGACTTTCCTCCACCAGCGGGCTTACGAGATCCTCGAATCGGCTAAGGCCATGAGGAAGTTTAAGGAATACGGATGCATCTTCATTCGCCTCCCTGATGGTGACCTCGCCCGTTTGGACGAAGTGGGGAACAAGATCCTCGACAAGTATGCCTCTCAGAATCCCTTCTTCGCCAAGGTCATCGGTTCCATTAGGGAATTCAAGGCCCTCATGAAGGACCTTGAGCCCCTGATGGACATAAGCTATGAGGTGCCAGAAAAAGCCGAGAAATGAAGGCGTTGAGGGCGGTCCTCCGAGCCATCGATTGGCTGAGCATCGGCAGCGGTAAGGTGGCCGCCCTCGCCCTTGTTGCTCTCATTTTGGTCGTTAACATCGGTGTATTAACCCGGAAGGTTCTCCATAACCCAATAAGTTGGAACTTCGATTTGAGCTACATGCTGTGGGGCTTTATCTTCGTCATCGCCGCTGCGTGGACCCAATTGCGGGAGGAACACGTGCGGATTGACCTCCTGGTAAATCGGCTCCCATCCAAGGCGGCGGTGGTCCTCGGTGTGATACTATACGCGGCCATATGCCTCCCCACCCTTTTCATCATCACCTGGAAAGGGGTGGAATTCGCCTGGAGTTCCTGGAGGTTGAGGGAGACCATCCCCTCTCCCCCCTACCTTCCGCTGTACCCCCTTAAGGCTACGGTCCCGGTGGGGATGTTTCTGCTCTTCCTTCAGGCGACGGCGAAGGTCATTCGCGATTTTGCCCGACTTTTAGGCAGGGAGCCGTAGATGTCAGAGGTCTCCCCCCTCTGGATGTTGGTACCCATGGTGGCCCTTGTCCTCCTTGGCCACCCCGTGGGTTTTGTCCTCGCCTGGGTGGGGCTGGTCTTCGGCTTCCTCTTTTGGGGACCCCAGTTCCTTCCAGTCATCGTAACGCGCTTCTTCGGTTTCCAGACTAACTATGTACTTGTGGCCATACCGCTGTTTGTCTTCATGGGCAACATCCTCGAACGCTCGGGGGTTGCAGACAAGCTCTACGAGGCCCTTTACTACGTCCTGGGGAGGATCAAAGGGGGACTGGCCTTGGCGACCATCATCGTCGCCACGGTCTTTGCCACTAGCACCGGGGTTGTAAGTGCTTCCACTACTAGTGTGGGCCTCATATCGCTGCCCGCTATGGTCAAACGCAACTACAACCGTGCCCTGGCAAGCGGGGTGGTGATGGCGGGGGGATGCCTTGGGATGCTCATCCCTCCGAGCATCATGCTCGTGGTTATCGGGGCATGGGCGAGGCTCTCGGTAGGGAAGCTCTTCTTGGCAGCCTTTATTCCCGGGTTCATCCTCTCGGGGATCTATCTACTTTACATCTGGATCCGCTGCCGGTTGGATCCCACCCTTGCCCCCACCATCACCCTTGAGGAACAGCAGGCCCTCCCTAAGAAGGAGAAGGCCAAGATGCTTATCGTGAACCTCCTTCCGCCAGTCTTCCTCATCTTCGCCGTCTTGGGTACCATCGTGGCCGGTATCGCCACCCCCACAGAGGCGGCGGGGACAGGGGCCCTCGGGAGCCTCGTGATAGCTGCCCTCAAGCGTCGGCTGAGCCTTTCCATTTTCCTTGAGGCCTGCTACAGGACCGTCCGCCTCTGCGGGATGATCGCCGTGGTCGCCTGCGGGGCCCTAACCTTCGCCAGCACCTTCCTCGGCCTGGGTGGGGACAGGGTCGTGGAGGACCTCCTGTTGGGCTTGGGCATCGGGCCCTATGGGGTCCTTGCCCTGATGATGATCATCCTGCTTCTTATGGGTTGCTTCATGGACTGGTTTGAGATATTGGTGATCACCATCCCCATCTTCTTCCCCATAGCGGAGAAGCTCGGGTTTGACCTTATCTGGTTTTCCATCCTCGTCTCAGTCAACCTCCAGATGTCCTTTCTCACCCCGCCTTACGGCCTTGCCCTCTTTTATCTCAAGGGGATCAGCACCCTGGTGGCCCCCGAGGTGAAGACGGAAGACATCGTCAAGGGGGCCATTCCTTTTGTCGTCCTGATCCTCCTCGGGATCGTCATCCTGATCTTCTTCCCCGAGAGTGCTCTTTGGCTTCCCAAGACGCTAATGAGGTGAGACGAAAGGAGATGAAAGTTTCACTGCCTCAAAACCCATGGAGTGAAAGGAAGGGGTTGGTCCTGGACCTTCCCGAGGATTGGGAGGTGAGGGTTGGAGAGATAGCGGGGGCTGGATCTCCCGCCATAGGCACCGAGGAGGTAAGAGCCGCCTTGAAAAACCCTTCGGGAACGCCCCCCCTCAGGGAGCTGGCTAGAGGGAGAGGGGAGGTAGTTATAGTCTTCGACGACCTCTCCCGCATCACCCCTGTCTCCCTCGTCATACCTGCCATTCTTGAGGAACTGGATCTAGCAGGCATAAAGCCGGAGAGGATCCGCCTCGTGGCGGCCTTGGGATGCCATGGGGCTATGTCGAGGGGGGATTTCGTTAAAAAGCTCGGAGAGGATGTGGTCCGTACCTTCCCCGTCTATAATCACAATCCTTTTTACGGCTGTACCTATGTCGGAACCACCAGGAGGGGGACAAGACTCTCGGTAAACGGAGAGGTTATGGCCTGTGACTTGAAGATTGCCATCGGTTCGGTCGTCCCCCACATCATGACGGGTTTCGGGGGAGGAGGGAAGATCGTGCTGCCGGGTATCTCATCCTTTGAGTCGGTGGAGGAGTTTCACCGAAGAGGCCAGGAATTCCTCCGAAGGAAGGGACGGTGTTCGGTCCTCGAGCTCCTCGAAGATAACCCTTTACGTGAGGACATGGAGGATGCCGCTAGGCTAGTGGGTCTTGACTTCAAGGTGGAACTCCTGGTGAACGCCAAAGGGGAAGCAATCGCTATCTTTGCCGGTTCCCCTGAGGTGGCCTACCGTAGGGCATTAAGGAAGGCCAGGGACCACTACCGGGTCCCCTCCATCTCTGGGGTGGATGTGGTGATCGCTAACGTCTTCTCCAAGGCCAATGAAGGGGAGATCGGAGTTCTCACAACCATGGACCTCCTGAAGGAATCGGGGGGGGAGATAGTCCTCGTTATACAGATCCCTGAGGGTCATGTCACCCACTATCTCATGGGTACCTTTGGCCGCAAGGCCCAAAGCCCTATGCCCCTGAAGGTCCCCTTGCCCGAAAAAGTGCGAAAGCTCCTGGTTCTGACCTCCTATCCAGAGGAAGCCCTTAGGGACTACTTTACTCCCCCACAGAAAGTGACCTTCATTTCCTCCTGGGGCGAGGCTTTGGATTTCCTGAGGCCCCGGTCCCCGAAGAGGGTAGCGGTTTTCCCCAGTGCCGATATCCACTACCTTTCCTAAAAGAGTGTGTACAACTTTGTGAGACTCTATGAAAGCTTGTGCCCTCTCAAGGTATGGTAGGCTTTAAAAAAGCTCAAAGGAGG
>CAYVAU010000084.1:0-4330 GCA_964448445.1 uncultured Thermodesulfobacteriota bacterium
CCCTTCATAAAACGGCAGATCCTCTGAAGCCTACTGTTGTCCGCGATGTCGTAGCATACAAGATACGTCGTCTCCATCCACCTGCCTCATAAGCTCAATGATCTCATCAACAAGGGCCTGAACCTCAGAACTGAGGTAGCCCTTTCGATTCTCAAACCGCTGAATGACCTCCCTCATCTCATCGCCCTGGGGTCTCCAGGGGAGGCCTCCGCGACGGGATGGGTCCTTGAAGAAACGCAAGGCCTGATAATGCAGTTCCGGTTCAAGCACCCAGCAGAAGTCCAGGGCCAAACCGAAGTCCTCACCCCGGTGAAGTATCCCGCAATGGGGATCGAGTTTTGCCCGTTCAAGAAAGGGAATGACGAATTCCAAGGTCATGGCCCTAAGCATCCCCACAAGGACCTGCCACCTCGGGTTGTTCCTCCCAAGGGGCTTAAGCAACGCCTGGTAGTGCTTTTCCCTGAATCCCTCCCGCTGAAATTTCTTTCCCAGCCGCGGCGAAAGCCTCCGCACTGTTTTGATAATGCTCAGTCTGCGACGTGACTCAAGCCACATCGAGAAGCGCTCCGAAGAAGGAGGTCGGCGGAACAGATAATGCTGACGGGTCCATCGCTGGGGACCGCGTTCGTCGCAAAGGAGGGTTATGGCCGGCCGGCTATCCTTGGAGTCGAGGAAGAGCACAGGGGTCCCCTGTTGGGCGAAAAGCGTAACGACCCCACTTTCCATCTCGATATTTCCCACGATCACCACCCTACCTATCAACCGTGCAGGAACCCTCCTTTCCGCCTTCCCCGGCTCCTTCACCAGCACAGAGGGCCCGTCCCTCCTCACCGACATCCCCTCCCTCTGCAGCAAATACAGGGTCCGACCCGGCCATAAGCGTTCTGACAAGGTCCCTCACCTCCCTTCGCCAAAGAGGACGGCGCTCCTTTGCCCATCCTTCGTAAAGGGGCCACAGGATAGCCCGCCCCTCCTTTTTCAAATAAAAGCCCTCACCATCCCTCCGAAAATGGCGTTTGCCCAGCTTCCCTTCGGCAAAGATCCGCCACACAAATCGATCCGCCTCCGGACGCCATGCCTCCACCAAGTCGCAGGCCAGGGATTCGCGACCGTAATCGAAGTCGTGGAAAAACCCTATATAGGGATCAAGCCCTGCCAGTTCGATCTCCCTAACCATTTCCCAATGAAGGAGGGTGTAACAGAGGGAAAGCATGGCATTTACGGGATCGCGAGGGGGGCGGCGGTTGCGGCCGTTGAAGCCCAGTGCCGATGGAAACAGCTTGGGGAATGCCTCAAAGTAGGCCGACGAAATGGCCCCTTCATGCCCCCTCAGGGAATCAAGAGATGTAACCTCCTTAAGGACATCTTTTGCCTTCTCCATCTTCAGCAAAAAGCGGCGAAGGACCGGTGTCAGGTCGGGCCTTTGGGATAAGGCATCGGAAAGCAATCCCGCCATCCCCTCAAGTTTCCGCATAACCAGGCAGCGCGCAAACCAAAGGCGGAACTCCGGATCGAGGCTCCTTTTGTACTGCTCGACCCTCAAGGCCCCATTTTTGTGAAGCCTGCCATGCAGGCTGGCGGAAAACCTGGGACGCCTTCCCCAAAGCAGAAGTAGACTCACACCCCTTTGAGCCAGGCGGTGAAGCACTGAAGCCTCAATGGTCACATTGCCCGTCACGACGAGCCTCTCCATGGGCCTGATCGGCAAGGTTCCAATCCTTTTGCCACGAACATAAAGCACCAGCGCTTCGCCTTCTGCCTTCAGGTGCAGGTTCCGTCGATCAAGGAAAACCGTCTCCATCCTCAACCAAAACAGAAGAAATCAGGATCCCGAGGAGGCACAGCAATACCCAGGGTGTGCACCCGGCTACGGGCATCAAGCCTGAAACAATGGACCCTGTCCTGTTCGTGATCTATCAGCTCATTTAGACCCGACCACACCTCGCGGAGTTCACCTTCGGTAAGAAAGCACTCGTAGACGGACTTCTGCCCCCCGGTGCTGAAGGCCTTAAGAAACTGCCTCACCCGATTGAGCCTTCGCTCATCGGATATGTCATAGGCCACTATGTAAAGGGTCCGCTCCATCCCGAGACGGCGATCGAATTAATAGTGAAAAACCCACCGATGTTCCACTACAGAAACCTTTCGGAAAGGTTTCCGTTATCCCCAAGCTACATGATCCTTATGAGGGAACGATCGAGGTGGATTCCATAACGCTTCCGATATCGTTTCCCAACAGGGCTGATGCGGTAGGGGATCCCAAGATCGGCAATCCTGAAAGCCCTATTTATCTTCGATACGTACTGGAGGATGACATCCTGATCTATCCCACCCCTTTTCTGCCAGCGGTTTTTAAAATTTTCCACCCTTCCCGATCTGGGACCGTAAATTTCCTTTAACCCCTCAAGGACAACGTCGTAGACCGAAGGACCCGAAAGCTCGGCCAGCGAGAGAAAGCAATCGGAACATGGACCGCAGCAAGGCCTTGCTGGGTTTTTACAGCGGGTCACCTTTTGCAAAAGAAAGACCCTGTAGAAGGCCAAAAGAACGGGAGGCAAATTAACCGCCCGGTTTCCTATTATCAATAAAAGTTCCTTGAGGTTGATCCTCACGGGCTCTTGAAAGATGGCAAGGTCAATGGCCCTTTGTCCTTCCTGGACAAGCTGTCTGAATCCAGACTGAGTCAAATCGATTCTGTCCCTAAGGCGTACGAAAGGCAAATCTGCAAGGTCTATCAGCGAAACGGACTCGCCTTGGAGCCATTGGGATGAAGGGTAGAAGAAGTCGGGCCTGGATTCCAACTTCGGGTCAACGAGCACATGGTACAGCTTATCCCAGGGGCGGCCAAAGAAGCTTAAGGCCATCCCGAGGTAAAACCCCATCGTTTTGCGACCGCCTGCCAGGGAGCAGTGGAGCCTCACCCGAGGGTCTTGTGCAAGATCCTTGATGAAGGCCGTGATGAAATCCCCCACGGCTTCGTTGTCTTGAGAAGTCCTTATGTCGCTTAAGGGGGTTCCATCGCGAGCCCTAAATACAATGATTTGTAAATCCTCCCTTGCAAGGGGCCTGTGGCCGAATTCGCGAAAAAGCCCCTCAAGGTGGCCCGATTCAAGCAGTTGGATTTCAAGGGTTCGTTTCCCTTCGGTGGTTGTGAGGATGTATATCCGGTGGGGAACAATCGGCGGCTGTTGCTGCATGAGACAGTATATGGTCTCGGTTATCACCTGAGGGGTCTTGCCCAGAACGAAGACGAAGACCTCCTCGAAATCGGGCTGGGTCATGATTTGCCTTCGATGATCTCGTAACGGCCCAGGCCGAAACTTGTGCCCTTGCCCACGTGGATCCACTTGCCCAGCTTGAGAAAGGGCCAAAAAGGCTTAAGGTCTCCCTCAAAAGTTATTTCCCCCATCAGCCCGCCCAATTTGAGCCTGGCCCTCTGCCGATGGCTGTAGCGCAGCCAGTCGTGCCAGAGGAGATTGCTCTCCACAACCCTTACCTTCTGTGCCTGCGCAATAAGACCCCGAAAGTCCACATCCAGCTCCCGACCGCAATGAAAGAAGGTCAAAAGCGATATCCTCCTCAGGAGGGACCTCATCAGGATGTGAAACTCGAGGTCTCCACAGAGCCGTTCCCTATATTTGATCCTAACGGGGGTGACAAACCTCAGGGTCACCCTCTCAGGATGGGGATCACCCAAAAGATCGCTCCACCTTATGGGTTCGGGGCGGTAGATGTTGCCGCCTTTATAAACGATTGTGCCCGTTTTGGTGCGAACCTCCTCCAGCTCAAATTTCCCCCTTCTGCGGCCGACTCCCCTTTTCCCCATTTCGCCAAAGGCGAAGATAAAATAAGGGAGGTATTCTATACCGCGGCAAATAAGGGTCAATTCAACGGTCAATCGCAAACCCGGATCGTACTCCCGCCGATCCTCCAAGGGGGGAACGAGCACAAAGGGATGAGGGGCATGGGGGTATTTCCTCATCTTGCTTGAGCCATTGGGTACAGGGGTTTCGAAGATGTAACTGTAAGGGCAACGCTCCTTTAAGATACATCCCGAACAATCCCTCGTCTTTATCACACAGGTTGCATGTTTGAAGGCGGAACCAAAGGCTCCCCGAAAGGTTGAACCCTTATATGGGGGAAGTTTGATGGCTGTAATGGCCCTAAGGACCAGCCTGAGGGGGAGGATGGAAAAGGACTCAAAGGGAAGTCTTTCGGGGTATTGGGTCGCCCCCGATGCCATTTGCCTCTAAAATACCACATTTCTGGATCAGTAGGGACGTCCAGAAGCTTCTCAGCCCAGAAAGATCCATTGGTGGGTAGGGGACCC
>CAYVAU010000085.1:0-4086 GCA_964448445.1 uncultured Thermodesulfobacteriota bacterium
GATCGGTGATCACCCCCGTCCAGGTGTGGACGGTGACCTTGACCAGCATGGCCCTTTCCTCGAGCATCTCCTGCCTCCTTTTTTCGAATTCCCCGGAGAAGCCAAGTTTGGCAGGCCGGGAAGGTTCGGGCCTCCAACCTTCGGATTTGGAATCCGTTTTATAGCGCCATACACGATTTATCCCGAAGTCCCTTGACTTCTTATTTCGCTCTGCTGAAGGTCTTTCACACGCTCCGCCATACCTTCGCCTTCCTTGGCCGTTTTTCAGGGTTTAAGGATAAAGAGCATCTGGAATGCGCCTTTGCCGATACCTTTTGAGCCAGAGGGAGAAAAAGAGGATCGGGAGAAATACCCCCTATCAACTTCAGCGGAATTTCAATGTGCTGCTGCGGCGTGAAGTGTCAGCGGGACTTGTTCAGCGTACCTGGCGCGTTTCGTCGAAGAGGAAAACGGCCTGCTCGACGCGGGCTCTGCCGCAAGGCAGTGGCCGGGTATGGAGCCGCTCCTGCAAGCGGCGTCGGGCCGCATCCCCAACGCCTCGGCTTTAGCCGTGGGGAGGCTCGGTGTTCAAATTTCCTGCAGGCTCCAGGCTTCGGTATACGGGATGAGCCCGCCCATGGGTGTTTGCTCCACCACGGGCTCCCTGTGGGAAGCCTGATAAATGGAGCGGTTTGTGGGAAACGTCATGGCGACCCGCCGGATAACCCGAACTTCCTCCTCGCTCAAGGGCTCGGCTTCCGCCTCCTTTGTTCTCCTGATCTCCTCCAGCAGCTCCACGTAGTTGTTGAGCTGGGGTCCATGGGGCAGCCTTGCATAGGAGGCCCCGGTGAGGCTCTGGCCCAATTCCCGGAAGGCCAGCATATCTGCGTAAAAGAGATATTTCCCCGCGTAAAGCCCTCTGTCTCTCAGCAGCTTGCGACGGAGCAAACGTTCAAAGGTCTTCAGCACCAGCTTGACCCTGGCCACCGAAAACGTCCTGTTGCCGCTGTACTTCGCCTCGATGGAGCTGTGGTTTCCCTCCAGGGTCCTGCGGAGAAGGTTGTCCATGGCCCTGCTCTGAATCAGTCCCCCTTCCCACCTCTTTATGCTCGCTATGCCAACCCCTGCACGCCTTGCGAGCTCCTCTTGAGACCACCCACGCCTCTCGCGCCCGCGCCTGATTTCCTCTCCAGTGAGCAACCCCACCTTCCTGCGGTAAGCATCGGCTATTGCCCGCTGCATCCTGGCGGTCTGCTCCACGGTGGCCGCTTCGAGCCCACAGACCGGGCACACGTAGCTTTCCGCTTCGTAGCAGAGTTCAACACCGCGAAATACGGTGGTCTTGGTCTGTCTCTTTAGCTCCATCCGGCCATGTTCATTGGGACACTTCATGCTTTTACCTCCTCCCTCTGTCCACGTGAAGTGAAACAAGCCAAAAGATGCCCTCCTTCAGGGCGAATTTCAAATACACGCGGCATCCAAAGCGCCGACTCATCCAGCTGAAGGCAAACAGTTCACGACCCCTGATCTCCTGCTCATAAGACCTTGGGGGCGGCCTTGATCCCGCATAATGCCCGGGCTTCACCTCTTCTAGGATCTCCGAAAGCACCTCCTGAAGCTCCTCCACCTGGTAACCGAGCTCAATGGCATCTTCAGCAAGCGCTCCCGGATTAATTATCCTGATTGCTCCCTTTCCGACCGCTTCCCGTGCTTCTTTCAGCTTGCTGCTCAGCTCCCGATGGCTCGGCCTCTTCACCATGGGGATTATGGTATCAATTGATACCATTGTCAAGGGCGTTTAAAGGAGCCCTTTTCGGCGCATAGGCATAGAGACGGGCTGGATCCGAAAGGGCGACACCAGGATTAGGATTGCTGAAAAAACGCCGCTGGGAAAAGAGGATAAATGGCACAGTACAAAAAGGTCCGGAGGTTTCCGGGGGTAGAATACTATGAGAGTGACAGGAGGAGGTTCAGGGGCAAGCCCGATCGCTGTTTCTACATCCGCTATAGGGACCACAGGGGTAAACTTATTCGAGAGCGGATAGGCTGGGAATCCGAAGGGGTAACTGCCGCCTATGCCTTTCAGCTTCGCAACGAGCGTCTGGGGGACATAAGGCTTGGAGATGAGGTGATCCCGCTTCAGAAAAAACGAAAGCTCTTACTCTGCCTGAGGGATTTTTTCATTGAGCACTATCTCCCCTGGGCCAAGGAGAACAAGAAGAGCTGGGAAAGGGATGAGCAACTGTTCAGGCAGTGGATCGAGCCCGTCTTGGGGGACCGCCCGCTGAAGGAAATCTCTCCCCTAGATGTTGAGAGGGTGAAGAAGACCATGAAAGATGCCGGCAAGGCCCCCAGGACCATCGAGTACGCCCTCGCTGTGCTCAGGGCGGTAATGAGGAAGGCCAGGAAGTGGGGTTTCTATGAAGGTGAGATTCCCACAAGCCGGGTTTCCTTTCCAAAGGTTGATAACCGCCGCATGAGGTTTCTCACCCCCGAAGAGGCCAGGGCTCTGCTTGAAGAGTGCAGGAGAAGGAGCCGACAGCTTTATGAAATCTGTCTCCTCTCCCTCCACTGCGGGCTACGCTTTTCCGAAATCACCAACCTCACTTGGGGCGACGTCAACCTCGAAGAGGGCCTGATCTTTGTGAGGGATCCGAAGAACCGCCACAATCGTTTTGCCTACATGACCGAGGAGGTAAAAAGGGTCTTTTCTGACAAGGAACCGGGGGAGCCTTCAGAACTGGTCTTCAAGGATGCAAAGGGTAACAGAATAAAGAAGATCTCCAATGCCTTCCTTAGGGCTGTGGATGCCTTGGGTCTCAACCGTGGGATTGAAGACCCTAGGGACAGGGTGGTCTTTCACACGCTCCGCCATACCTTCGCCTCTTGGCTTGCCTCACAAGGTACCCCCCTTCATGTAATCCAGAAACTGCTGGGCCACAGGACCATTAAGATGACCGAGCGCTACAGCCACCTCTTGCCTTCGGCTGAGAAAGAGGCCATAAAAGGCCTTGAGGATATGGTTTTGGCGCAAAAAGCCGAAAGGAGGACGAAATGGCATCAAGGACCGTAAGCATTTCCATCGAGGCCCTCATAGACCTTTTGAGGGACTTCTATGAAGAGTCAAAGATGAGTTCTTCTAAAGAGTGCTTGTGAAGTCCAATGACTCAGAACCACTGACCCAAGAAAAAGGAAGCCCTTAAGGTGGTAAGGAAGACTTTTGCAAAGGGAAATTGTAAAGTAGCCTTTTGACGGATAGAACTCTCCAAACAAACATAGAAGGAGTGAAAAAATGGGAATCTTCGATAAACTTTTTGGAAGAAGAAAAAAAATTAGCGCTTCGGATGCAGCTTTTGAGCTTTCGCAAAGTCTGTATGACCTCTGTGTTGACACAGGAGTAGAAATATCTAAAAAATGCGGGCAAATTACCGACGAAGCACAATGGCAATTATTAGATGAACTGTTAGCATTTGCATACCACGTTTGTGATAGACATGCTTTTAGGTTATTTGGTCCAGTTAACAGGAGTATTTTTATGGATTTGCTCCTTGAAGGGATTCGCGCACGTTATGCAGAAGAACTGAAGCGCTTAGCAAAGGATGATTGCTTTCAAGAGGAAAACTATGTCGAAGCGCGGTGTCTAAATTTAATAAAGTTTTTAAATACTCGTCAGGCAGAATATGGAAAATATTCCAAATTAACCGACCGTGAACCTGCGGGCACGTTATGTTGGGACCTTAGTAAATCTATAGCTAAGAACTTCTTTGCCAGAGATGTTCATAACACTTTGTTCATATATGTTGATATTATGGCTCTGTTTGTCTCCTTAGGTGAAGTATTCAATACCCTAGAAAAAAAGTTTGAAATCGTTTTTAGCACTTTATAGGCTAGCCATTGCACGTACCAAAAATAAATTGCGGATTGTTTGCGGCCTTGACGGATTCTGACGTCTAGGGGCACAAGAAAAAAGCTTTATAGGAAGCTTTGATCTTCACAGGATTTCTTCCTGCAAGGACGGCGTTAAGAGGGCTAACCATAGTGCTAGTTGAAGGACGGTTATAATAGAAAAGTTTAAAACCAGGCAACGCAATTCAATACTATCAACCC
>CAYVAU010000086.1:0-4038 GCA_964448445.1 uncultured Thermodesulfobacteriota bacterium
CCTTCGGTCACCCGGCCCAGAGGGTGATCAGGCGCTACGAGGGCCTTGGAGCCCAGGTGCTACGCACCGACCGCTGTGGAGCCATCCAGCTTATCGGTTCTCCCGAGGGGTGGAACCTTCGGACCTATCTAAGATGTAACGCCTTCCAGCCACCTCGATGAAATAAGTGAGGCCGTCAAAGGATGCATGCTGGCCCAGTTGGTAAAAGGCAATGCGCGTAAACCTAGCAGGAAACCTCCCCCCCTTTACCATGCAATAGGGAACGCCCTCAGGGGTCATCCAGAAGGTCTCAAGGTCCAACTGCTCCTTCGTCCCGTCGTTGAGCCTGACCACAAACCCCTCCCCTTCCCTCTGCACTTCCTCGACCAGAAATACCGTGTCCTCCACCTCAAGGGGTTGCTGCTCATCGCCCATCCTCAGCCAGTAACGTCCCTGGGGATCGCGGTCGAGGAGGCCGAAGAGCTCCCTGACGATCTCCTTCCTTATGATCTCCCTGTCGCCGTAATACCAGCGACCTTCTCTGTCGACCCTGATGAGGGGCTTACTCATTGGAAAGCTCCCTGGCCCGGCGGGCAGATGCCCAGATGGCCTCAATTATGGCCCCCCTCACCCCTTCGGCCTCCAGCACAGAAAGCCCTTCAGCGGTTGTTCCTGCCGGAGAGGTCACCTCTTCCCTGAGCAGGGAGGGGTGCTTCCCCTGGAGGACCATCTTCGCGGTTCCAAGGGCCGTTTGGGCCGAAAGCCTTAAGGCGTCCTCCCTCCTCAGCCCCAACCTGACCCCTGCCTCGGTCATTGCTTCAATAAAAAGGGAGAAGAAGGCGGGACCGCTGCCGCTTAAGCCCGTTACGGCATCCATCAGCTCCTCGGGGACCTCAATCACCTCCCCCAGGGATGAAAAGAGCCGCCTGACCTCTTCAACGTCATCCCTTCTGGCCCTTGGACCGGCACAAAGGGCCATTGCCCCTTCTCGGACCGAGAGGAGGAGGTTTGGCATCATCCGCAGGATACGGCCTCTGTGGTCGAGGAGTTGAGAGATCTTCGAAGTACCAAGGCCTGCCACAATGGAAAGAATCACCTTGGAATCGTCCAAAAGGGCCGATAGATCCCGAAGGACCCCTGGGGCCTCCTTGGGCTTAACCGCTAAAATGAGCAGATCCGATTCCCCGACCAGGTCCCTGCCATCTGGAAACGCCCTCACCCCGAGCTCCCCGGCAAGCCTCCTCCTTTCCTCCAAGACATCACATGCCAACACCTCCTCTCTGGACAGCACCTCGAGGAGCCCCTTGAGGATCGCAAGGCCCATTTTTCCTATGCCGATCAAACCGACCCTCATCTGCTCAAAACAAAATAAAAAATGGTGGAGATGGGGGGATTCGAACCCCCGACCCTCACGTTGCGAACGTGATGCTCTCCCCCTGAGCTACATCCCCGACTCAATTCTGTTTATATCCCCAAAAGCCGTCTCCTTCAAGCCTTTCGGGTTTGACAATCCCCCCTTCCATCAGTATCCTTCGCAAGGCTTGGGGGGAGGGGGAAAACAGCGAGGAGGTGTGAGATGGCGCGCAATCCCCTGCGTATTACCGACACGACCTTCCGTGACGGCCATCAGTCCACCATAGCCACACGCCTCAAGACCGAAGACATGATCCCCATAGCCTCCAAGATGGATAAGATCGGCTTTCATTCCATGGAGGTGTGGGGAGGGGCGACCTTTGATGTGTGCATCAGGTACCTCAATGAGGACCCCTGGGAGCGATTGAGGACCTTAAAGAAGCTCATCCCCAACACCCCCTTGCAGATGCTCCTCAGGGGGCAGAACCTGGTGGGCTACAGGAATTATCCGGATGATGTAGTCAGGGAGTTCATCCGGGAGGCGGCAGAAAGCGGGATCGACATCTTCAGGATCTTCGATGCCCTAAATGACGAACGGAACCTGGAGACCTCCATTGAGACCGTCAAGGAATGCGGTAAACACGCGCAGGCCGTGATCTGCTATTCGCTCACCGAGAGGCGAATGGGCGGGGAGATCTTCACCCTGGACTATTACGTCCAGAAGGCGAAAAAACTTCAGGAGATGGGGGCTGACAGCATCTGCATCAAGGATATGGCCGGTCTGCTTTCCCCCTATGATGCCTATGAGCTGATAGGGGCCTTGAAGAGGGCGGTGGACATCCCCGTTCAGCTTCATACCCATTACACCACCGGGATGGGGACGATGAGCTATCTTAAGGCATCAGAGGCGGGGGTGGATGTCGTGGATTGTGCCCTGGCACCTCTCGGTTTGAGATCGTCCCAGCCCGCCGTGGAACCCCTCCTGGTGAGCCTCCACCGTACGGAGCGCGACCCAGAATTGGACCTCAGGGCGGTGATCGAGGTGGGGAGTTACCTGGAGGAGGTCCTGAGGGAGAAATACAGCGAATACCTCAGCACGACCAGGTTTTCCGTCATCGACGTTCAGGCCCTTGAACACCAGATCCCCGGGGGGATGATCACCAACCTGATCGCCCAGCTCAAGGAGGCAAAGGCCCTGGACAGGCTACCGGAGGTCTTCGAGGAGATCCCACGGACCCGCGCCGATATGGGCTACCCACCCCTGGTGACACCGACGAGCCAGATCGTCGGCGTTCAGGCCGTACTGAACGTGCTGTTTGGACGCTACAAGGTCATCACCCAGCAGACCAAGGACTACTTTTACGGCCTCTACGGGAGGCCCCCTGCGCCGGTGAACCCCGAGATCCAGAAGCTGGCCCTCAAGGGTTACCCGAGGGGAGAGACGCCCATAGACTGCCGTCCCGCCGATGTCCTTGAGCCGGAGATGGAGAAGGCCCGCGAGGCTACCAAAGGCCTGGCGAAGAACCGCGGCGACCTCCTCATCTACGCCCTCTATCCGCAAGTGGGACTCGAGTTCCTGAAGAGGAAATACGGGGTCAGCGATTGAGCAGATAAAAAGAAAGGGGCCCTGCAGCCCCTTAGAAAGCAAAGGGAACACTTTATGCGGCCTGGGACATCTTCTTGAGCTTCCTCCGCAACCTCCGGATGGCCTTCGCCCTCTTCATTCTTTCCTTTTCGCTCTTGCTTATAAAATGGGCGTGCTTCTTCAACTCGGGCTGTACATTTTGCTGAAAATCCCTCTTGAGCTTCTTCAGCATCCTTTCGAGCTCCTCATATTCATTGGACATCTCCATCACCTCCCCCATTTCTTTGAGAATCGCCCGCCATTATAACCAGCCCCAAAAGGACCTTCAAGGCCTTGTCGGGGCTCGATACATCCCTGGCCGTAAACTGCTTCACCACCCTGCCGGGGAAAAGACTCACAGTGAGGTGTCAACCTCAACCAGATCCCCAAGCTCCCTGGGCCTAAGGCCCCCAGACCACCTTATAGCCCATAGCCTCCTTCCCCCAGGAGGGAAACACGCCCCCTGAGTTCCTTTGCTGCCCTGATGAGCTCAGGGGGACCACCTCTTAGGCCTCCTCGATCTGGGCTCAAGGCCTCTTGGGCCTTCCTCCCTGAGCTTTTTCCTCCACCTGTAAAGGGTTGACCTTGGGATACCTAAGGCTCTCGGTGCCTCAAAGGAATTGGTCCCCTTCTGCCTCAGGGCATCCCACAGCTTGAGGATCCTGAATCTCTCCTTAGCCACAGGGGAAAGATCCCGGATATCCATTCTTGAAAGCTGGTAAAATTCCCTCTGTAAACCAAATGCCTTCAAAGGCCACCTATAAAGGGTGGAAATCGAGCCTAGTGGTACCCGAGACCGCCTTTCCCAGGCCTCGTTTCGAGCCTACCTATGAGGGAGGGGAAACAATAAGCAAAAATTCGGGTTCTCTAACTATCGCCCTATGCCCATATAAATAAGGCCCGCCTTCTTCGCCTCCTCGGGATCAAAGAGGTTTCTGCCGTCAAAGAAAACCGGAGTCCTCATGAGTTCAGCAATCCTCCTCAAATCGATCCGCCGGTACTGGGGCCAGGCAGTAACCAGCAGGATGGCATCCGCCCCTTTAGCCATCTCGTAAGGATCAGGAGAAAACTCCACATCCCAC
>CAYVAU010000087.1:0-3737 GCA_964448445.1 uncultured Thermodesulfobacteriota bacterium
CCTCTCCCTCCCCCTCTATCCTCAGCCTTAGGCCCTCGTAAACTCCAGCGGGGATATCGATCCTCAGCTCCTTTTCCCCCTTGACCCAACCCTGTCCCTTACATGCCTTACACGGGTTGGTTATTATGGTCCCGTGTCCGCCGCAGTGACCGCAGGTGGTGGTGAGGGTGAAGAATCCCTGTGAGCGGGTGATGTGTCCCCGCCCATAGCAGTAAGGACAAACCTCCGGGGAGGTCCCCGGTTCGATACCCGAGGCATTGCACCTTTCGCACGGCATCCTCTTGGGTATCCTTATGCTTTTGGTGGTCCCCTTGACCGCCTCCATGAAGGTGAGGGTCAGGTCGTAGCGGAGGTCCTGGCCCCTGCGGGGAGAAGGCCTCCTGGTGGAGAACCCAAAGAACTCCTCAAATAGGTCGTTGAAGGCGTCAAAGATGTCCTCGACAGTCTTAAACCCGGAGAAGCCCGTGGACCTCCTAACCCCTTCTGCCCCGTAGAGGTCGTAAAGCCTGCGCTTTTCGGGGTCCCGCAGGACCTCATAGGCCTCAGCGATTTCCTTGAAGCGCTCCTCGGCCTCCTTGTCGCCGGGATTGCGATCGGGGTGGTACTTTAAGGCCAGCTGTCTGTAAGCCCTCTTTATCTCCTCCTGGGTAGCGTTGCGGGGGACACCGAGGATCTTGTAATAGTCCTTATTGGTCTTCATGCTGAGCCTCGACCAGTGCCAGTCCGCCCCAAAGGGCGGCCTCATCCCCTAAGGAGGCCTTAAGCACCTTCACCCCCTCTCGGGCGAAGGAGAAGGCCATCCTGGACATGACCTCGAGGGCCTTGCCTATGAAGAGGGAGAAGGCATCGGCGACCTTCCCCCCTATGACGATCACCTCGGGATTGAAAATGTTCACGATGTTTGCAAGGCCCGCCCCGAGGTATTCCCCCATGCGTTCGAAGACCCGCAGGGCCGCAGCCTCCCCCTGCATGGCCAAATCCGCCACCTCCTTTGCCGTCCCGACCGCAAGACCCTCCTCCCTGGCCATCCTCAGGATGGCGCTTCCGGAGCAATAGGCCTCAAGGCAGCCCCTGGAGCCACAACTGCAGGGGGCTCCGTCGAACTTTATCGTCATGTGACCGATCTCTGCGCCCACCCCTTCCGATCCCTTAAGGAGCTTGCCCCCAATGATCACCCCACTCCCAACGCCTGTGCCGAGGGTCAGGCAGCAGAAGTTCTTCCTGCCCCGGGCCGCCCCCTTAAATCCCTCTCCCAGGGCATAGAGGTTGGCATCGTTTTCCACAAAAATGGGGACGTCAAGGCCCAGTAAGCCCTTGTGGAGCTCCAGGCCTTCGTATCCCCTGAGGTTGGGAGAGTGATGGAGTCTCCCGTTTTTGCTTATCAGCCCGGGAAAACCAAGCACCACGGCCTCAAGATCCTCACCCGCAAGCTCCCTTATCCTTTCCTCGAGGAACCTAAACCCTTGCGGTGGAGGCAGTGGTGCAATTGAGGGGAAGGATCTTATCGCCTCTAACCTCCCATCCCGTATGGAAGCGATCCGGAGGTTCGTTCCCCCGACGTCGATCACGACGATCCTTTTCCCCACTTCCCTTCCCCTTCATCAGGCCGATAGACCTTATGGGAGACGTCGGGGAGGCTCTCCAAAAACTTCCTGTACTCCTCCTCGGTTATCACTCCCTCCCGCAGGTTTCTCTCGATGTTGCGCACATCAAACTTCTTTTTCGGATCCACAAACATTGCTTCCCCGGGAGGATCGAAACAAGGGGCTTTTCGTTAAAGGATTATAGTGACCGTTGACGGGGTTTTCAATGTCTGTTAAAGAACGTCCGTGAATCTCAGGTTTTTCGATACCGCCCTGTTCCTGTATACGGCCTCTTTTGTGTTGTGGGGCTGGTCAACGCGTTGCAGGACCCTTGAGAAGGGGGCCAAGGGGTGTCTGCTGCTTGGGGCGATCGTGCACCTTTTGGGGATGATTGTGAGGTGGGGGGAAAGCCACAGGATGGGGTTCGGGTATCCTCCCCTCGCCAACATGTACGAATCCTTGGTGTTCTTCTCGTGGGCGGTAGTTATATTTTACCTGCTTGTGTTCCTTAAGCGTTATCCCTGGGGGCTTTTCGGGCTGTTGACCTCCTTCTTTTCCGCCCTGGTCCTGTTTCTGCCCATAGCCGTGGGGATGGACAGGGGCATAAGGCCTCTGGTTCCGGCCCTGCAGAGCCCTTGGCTCATCATCCATGTTATAACCTGTTTTTTGGGGTATGCCTCCTTTGCCCTCGGGTTCCTGTTGAGCCTGCTGCAGCTGCTTGAGCTGCGGAGTACCGAATTCGTTCCCCCCGCTTCCGCCCTGGAAGAAGGCACTTACAGGGCCATCCTCAGTGGGTTTTTGTTTTTGACCCTGGGGATAATCACCGGGGCGGCATGGGCCCATTATGCCTGGGGGAGGTACTGGAGTTGGGATCCCAAGGAGACCTGGTCCCTCATAACCTGGCTCATTTACGCGGGATGGCTCCATGCCCGCCTGGTGAGGGGGTGGAAGGGCAGGAGGACGGCGGTCCTGTCGGTGGTGGGTTTTTTTTCGGTGCTCTTCACGTATTTTGGTGTGAATTACCTTCTTCAGGGGTTACACAGCTATGTCTGATCCCTTAAAGGAGCTTGAGGAAAAGGCCTCAAGGGAGCCCTATGCCCGAAAACTCGGCATAAGGGTCCTTGAGATCCGTAAGGGTTACGCCCTGGTGGAGATGCCCCTCGGGGAGGACCTTTTGAACATCCACGGGTTGGTGCATGGAGGGGCCATCTTCTCCTTGGTGGATGCGGCCTTTGAACTCGCCTCCAACTCCCACGGTCAGGTGGCCCTTGCCCTCAGCATGAGCATAACCTTTCACCGTCCTCCGGAAGTCCCGGGGGTGCTCAGGGCTGAGGCGCGCGAGATATCCTTAAGCCGGAGGATCGGCAGTTATCACATCGAGGCCCGTGACCAGCGGGGACAGCTCATCGCCACCTGTCAGGCCCTGGTATACCGCAAGGCTTGATGGCCACCTCCGGCCGTGTTACCCTCAAACACATGGAGAAGGCCCTGGATGTCATAGCCTTGGGTCCCCTCGCCCTCGAGTATGTCTATGAGATCTCGGACCCGGCTTATGTCGCCGATCTGGGATTGAGGGAGGGGGATGATGTCATCTGGAGGGACAGGGACCAGTGGCTCCTCAGGGACCGGCTTATGATCTTTGGGGAGCTGAAGGCTGTAAACCCAGGGGCAGCGGCAGTGTCGACCCTGAGGGTCCTCACCGCCCTGGGGTTCAAGACCGCCATCGTGGGGACCCTGGGAAGGGACAGGGAGGCAGAGGAGTTCATCAGGTCCCTCGGCAGGGAGGACACCACCAGGATCGTGAGGAAGGGGAAGACGGGCATTGTCTATCACATAATCCTGAGGGGAGGGGGAAGGTTCAGGGTGGTCTTTCCGGGCGATTCGCTGCTTTCGGAGAGGGAACTCGATTGCAGTTTCTTCGCCCGTTCCAGGTGGATCCATATGGTCCCCTTTCTGGACAGGAAGGGCCTTGAGGTTCAGGGGGACCTGAGGACCAAGGTCGGCGAAGGGGTGGGCTTGAGTCTCGATTACGATTCCGCTCCCCTTGAGCCGGGGGCCCTTTTGCAGATGCTGCAGGGGGTGGAAATCCTCTTTGCGAGGGAGAAGGACCTCGGTTTCCTGATGGCCGAAGGGGATCGGGAGGTGATCCGGGAG
>CAYVAU010000088.1:0-3694 GCA_964448445.1 uncultured Thermodesulfobacteriota bacterium
CGGTAGCACCAGAGCTGAGAGGGCACAAGAAGCAAGTTCTCTGGCCCCACAACCCTTCGCAATTCGGCCAACAGACGATCTTTCATCACAAAAGCTTGAGACCGGCTTACAGCCGGTGTTCCTTTCCCGAAAGGATCCGCTTGATATTGGGGATGTGCTTGAGGAAGACAAAAGCGCTTATGAGGATGCTCACCAATACCACAGCCGGAGGATGATCCAAGAGACGAAGGAAAATGGGCATCACGATAGCCCCAAGGAGCGAACCCACCGAGACCATCCTGCTCAAGGAGACGGCCACCAGAAACACCCCTACCCCTACAAGGAGGGACCAAGGGGCAAGGATCAGGTACACCCCAACGGCTGTCGCCACCCCTTTGCCCCCCCGGAAACGAAGGTAAAGGGGGAACAAATGGCCCAGGAAGGCAAAAAGGCCCGACAGGGCCGCCGTCTCCGGTCCATAGAGGGCCTTCGCCAAGGCCACGGGCACAGCCCCTTTCCCCACATCGGCAAGCAGGGTCAAGGCCCCCAGGCCCTTTCCCGCAGTCCTCATGACATTGGTGGCACCTATATTACCACTTCCGCCCTTCCTCGGATCGACCCCTTTGAGCCTGGCCAGGAGCAATCCGAAGGGTACCGAACCCAGAAGGTAGGAGAGCACAAAGATTAAAGGCTTCAATCCCAGAAGTCCATATAAAAATCAATGGTCGGGATGACTGGATTTGAACCAGCGACCCCCGCGTCCCGAACGCGGTGCTCTACCAGGCTGAGCCACATCCCGACCTTTTGTTAAAATAACGCAAGATTCCCCTGCTGTCCAGGGGAAGGACGAGGGGACGTTGGAAGAGAGATTCATATATCTGCTGTTTCGCGAGAGCCTGAATGAGGTGGACACCGAGGCAATAAGGCTTCAGGTCGAGGAGGAATTCTTC
The DNA here is from genome assembly GCA_964448445.1 of uncultured Thermodesulfobacteriota bacterium. GTDB lineage: Bacteria > Desulfobacterota > B13-G15 > B13-G15 > B13-G15 > B73-G16. The sequence continues at coordinate 930 of CAYVAU010000088.1, forward strand.
CTCCCCACCAAGGTCCAGAAGATCGAGATCGATCTCCGCCCTTATTTTGACACCACCAGGCGGCAATTCCACTCGACCATGATCCTCAAGGAACTGCTGAAAAAGGTCCCCCCAAAGGCCGAAAAGGCCCTCCTGGTAGTGGATGTGGACCTCTTCATCCCCATCCTCACCTTCGTGTTCGGCGAGGCCCAGCTAGGGGGAAGGGTGGGGATCGTGTCTTTGGCCCGACTGAGGCAGGAATTTTACGGCCTTCCTCCCCATCCCGCCCTCCTTCACCGCAGGCTCATAAAGGAGATAAAACACGAGCTCGGCCACACCTTCGGCCTGATCCACTGCTCCCAAAGGGAATGCGTGATGTCGGTGGCCCATAACGTCTTGGCGGTGGATCAAAAGGGAATGAACCTCTGCAGGGGATGCAAGGACTTCCTCCTTAAGGTCCTCAAGCGTTGAAAAAACGCACACGGGTGTTGAATTGATCGGCACAACCCTCCCCCTTCCCTCCTCGCAATCCCTTTGACCACTACAAAAGGGGAGGGGTGGCTTTGGCACGGCCCTTGCAGTAAAGGGGCAGGACCTTTGGAAAGGAGGTGAAGGAAATGGCAGGCGTAAGGATCGCAATCCTTGTGGCAATAGGGATCCTGGTGGTGGGGTTCATGGGCCTTGTGGTCTTTTATCCCCTGGGCAAGACCTTGAGGGGCTGGTTTGAGGCCCTGAGGGCATGGGCCCTTGGCAGGGGCATGGCCCCCGTGGAACTCGGTTTCACAATGGCGGACGGAGGGGAGAAGGCCGAGAAGGAGGAATAGGGGAGAGGGATGCAGAAGCGGCTGTCAAATACCGTCTGTCCCTTCCTCGGGGAGGAGAAGGTGGTCTTCTGCAGGGCCTTTCCCCTCAAGAAGCCCATTCCCTTCGACAGGCTTTACTCCCCCGAGAACTTTTGCCTCAAGGGCAACTACCGCCGCTGTCCCATCTACCGGGAGGTGGCCGATAAGGACAGGGGCGAACAGAAAAGGATCTGCCCCTTCGTGGAGCTGGAGACGATGACTTACTGCAAGCTCTTTCCCGCGAAGAAGATCACCGTCTCGGGGGCCTACGATCCGGACAACCTCTGCTGCACCGAGAGGTACAGGGAATGCCCCCTCTTTCTGGCCGTGAGCCGGGGCGACCTCTCCTCCGGGTCCTACAGCTCGGTAAGGGGATTCCTGGTGGATCCCACGGCCAAATACCTGAAGGAACACCTTTGGGTGAGGGAGGATGGGGAGGGGTTGAAGCTGGGCTTGGATGACTTTGCCCAGTTCCTGATCGGCCTGGTGAAGAGGGTGTCCTTGCCCAGATGCGGTAAGCCCATAAGGAGGGGGGAAGGCCTCTTGGTGCTGGAGACCGAAAAGGGGACGCTCGAGCTGAGCCTGCCCTTCGAGGGCGAGGTCCTCGAGGGGAATGGGGAACTGGAGAGGGACCCATCGCTTCTGAACCACGATCCTTACGGTAGGGGATGGCTGCTCAAGGTCAAGCCCCAGGGGAAGATCGGGGAGCTGATGCTGGCCGAGGAGGCAAAGCAATGGCTTTCCGAGGAGGTCCAGAGGCTGTGTTCCCTCCTTGGGTCCGGGGAGGAGATGACGCTGGCAGATGGAGGGGAACCGAGCAGGGACTGGCTGAGGGGGCTTGACCCCCGCCATTGGCAGGCCCTGATCGGGGAGTTTTTGGGGCTGGGGGAGACCTCGGCTGAGGGGAAAAATCAACCGTAAGGAGGGTGAGCCATGGAACTGTTCCAATATCAATGGGTTGACCTTTTTGCCACCAAAGGCATCGAGTACATCTTGGTTATCCTCTTTTTGATCTCGATAGTGCCGGTGTGGAGGCTGGTAAGGGGTCCTGTGAGGGCCGGAATGAGGCTCGTCGGGAGGGCCGCTTCGGTGCTGTGGGGATGGTTCAACTTCCCCCAGGGTATCTATTACCATCAAGGCCATAGTTGGGCCCTCCCTGAAGACGGCGTGCTCAAGGTGGGCCTTGACGATTTTGCCCAGAAGCTCCTGGGAAGGCCCGACGCGGTGGAATTGCCCACGGTGGGCTCCAAGGTGAAACAGGGGGATATAGGATGGAAGATGGTCATCGGGGGAAAGACCATAGAGATGCTCTCGCCAGTGAGCGGAGAGGTGGTCGCCATCAACATGAAGGTGCTGGAGAACCCCGCCCTGCTGAACATGGACCCCTACGGGGAGGGCTGGCTCCTCAAGGTCAAGCCCGAAAACGCCAGAATTGACCTGAGAAACCTCCTCAAGGGTGAAACCCTCAAGGGCTGGATAGAAACCACCCTGGAACGCTTGGGGAGGAGACTCGGAGGGGAACTGGGCCTGGTCTACCAAGACGGCGGTGCCCCCATAAGCGGCTTCGCCCGCACCCTCTCTCCGGACAAATGGGACGAAATAGCCCGCGAATTCCTCATCCCAGAAACATAACCCAAACACCCCCGGAGATCTTCCGGGAGGTGTCGAAATCTTCAACGCAGCCGTTGAACAATCCAACACCTTCCCTCGACAATACAAAGGGGCCCCGAAGGGGCCCCTTCATTTATGTAGAGAAATTCAGCAGAGTAAAGGATTTTTCTGCACATTTGTGTAATTTTTCACTTTTTGGTATAATGATAAAAGTATGGCATTGTCTTTGCTTTTTGTATTTTGGATTGAACCATGAAAGGGGGGAGAAGAGGGATGGACAGACGGAGTTTTCTCAAGGCCTTAGGAGCAGGGGTTTTGGGTGTGGGGTTAGGT
>CAYVAU010000089.1:0-3542 GCA_964448445.1 uncultured Thermodesulfobacteriota bacterium
TGGAGCTCCTTCGGAGCATCCCGGGGTTAGACGTATCGAACCCTGACATTACACTTGACTTGACAGGGGGGTTGAGAAAAAATTTAGCTGTAGGAGGGCGCCCGTAGCTCAGCTGGATAGAGCGTCGGACTTCGAATCCGAAGGCCGGGCGTTCAAGTCGCCCCGGGCGTGCCAAGTGGGCCGTTAGCTCAACCGGTAGAGCAACGGACTCTTAATCCGTAGGTTCTGGGTTCGAGTCCCGGACGGCCCACCATTTTGGCTTCGGAGCGAGAGTGGCGGAACTGGTAGACGCGCTGGACTTAGGATCCAGTCCGTAAAACGGGTGGGGGTTCGAGTCCCCCCTCTCGCACCAATAGTTCGAGGAGTATGGGTGAGGGTACAGTTAGAGGAACTTTCCTCCACGAGGCGGAGGCTTCAGGTTGAGGTCCCCCCTGAAAGGGTAGAGGCGGTCCTGGAAGGCATCTTTCGGGAACTCCGGAAAAGGGCCAAGATAAAGGGCTTCAGGGAAGGAAGGGCCCCCTTAGGGCTGGTGAAGAGCCTCTATCGGGAGCATGCCCATCGGGAGGCTGTATCGAGGCTTATCAAGGAGACCCTCCCTGAGGTATTGAAGGAACATCGCTTGGAACCCGTCACCGCTCCGCGGGTTGAGCCCGGTTTCCTCTCCGAGAAGGAGGTCTTCGTTTATACGGCCTTGGTCGATGTAAGGCCCCAGGTTAAGCTCAACTGTTACAAGGGCCTGAGGATCGAGGTGAAGAGGAGCAAGCCCGTGGGTGATGATGAGGTGCTGAAGGAGCTTGAGCGGATGCGCGAGTATGCGGCTCGCGTAAAACCCATTGGGGAAGACCGCGAGGTGAAGGAAGGGGATTGGGTTCTTGTGGATTTCTCGGTTTACCGCGAAGGGAAACCGGTGAAGGATGGTAAGGTGGAAAACCACCTCCTTGAGGTGGGAGGGGGCAGGATGGTCCCCGGTTTTGAGGAGGCCTTAATCGGGATGAAGCCCGGTGAAACGAGGGAGTTCTCGCTGCTGATGCCCGAGGATCATCCCCGATCGGATCTGGCGGGAAGGCAGATCCAGTTCAAGGTCACCCTGAAGGAGATCCGGGAAAAGGAGTTGCCGGAGCTTGATGATGAGTTCGCAAAGGATCTGGGCTTTGAGAATCTGGAGGCCCTGAAGGCCAAGGTGAGAGAGGAATTGGAAAGGCGCCAGAAGCAGTCCGAAAAGCTTGCCCTGAGGCAGAAGGCCTTGGAGGAACTGCTGCAAAACAATCCCCTGGAGGTCCCCGAGTCGCTCCTTGAAGAAAGGGCCATCGAACTCCTTCAGAGGCTTGAGGAACGCGCAGGCCCCCTCTCGGAGCAGAAAAGGCAGGAGGCCTACGAGCAGTGCAGGGTTATAGCCCAAAGGGAGATCAAGGCCGCCTATCTGATCGAGGAGATCGCCAAGGCCGAAGGGATCGATGTCGGGCAGCAAGAGCTCGAGGAGTATTTGAAGGGCTTGGAGATCCCTGAAGCCATCAAGGGATCGGAAGGAGTCAGGGATCGTGCCAGGAGGGATTTGTTGAGGGAGAAGGTCCTCGATTTCGTTATCAAGGAGGCGCACCTTGAGTATTCCGATTGAAAACCTCTATGTTCCCATAGTTATTGAGCGGGATGGCCGCACCGAAAGGGCCTATGACATATATTCGAGGCTCTTGAAAGAGAGGATTGTCTTTCTGGGGGCACCCATCACCGATGAACTGGCCAACTTGGTCATAGCCCAATTATTGTTCCTTGAGGCCGAAGATCCCGACAAGGACATTTACCTTTACATAAACACCCCAGGAGGACTGGTTACGGCAGGCTTGGCCATTTACGACACCATGCAATATATAAAGCCGGATGTGGTCACCATCTGCATAGGGCAGGCTGCCAGCATGGGGGCAGTGCTTTTGGCCGCCGGGACGAAGGGGAAGCGTTATGCGCTGCCCCACTCCCGGGTGCTCCTCCATCAGCCGATGGGGGGATTTGAGGGGCCTGCGGCCGATGTGGACATCCACGCAAGGGAGATCCTGAGGCTGAGGGAAGAGCTCAATCAGATCCTGGCCGAGCATACCGGTCAGCCCATCGAGAAGATCCGTCGGGATACCGATCGCGATTTTTACATGACGGGGGAACAGGCCAAGGCCTATGGTATCGTAGACGAGGTGGTCGCCCACAGGAAGGCAGGAGGTTGAACATGGAAACGAGACGAAGGGGAAAGGTTTACTGTTCCTTCTGCGGAAAGAGCGAGGATCAGGTGAGGAAGCTCATAGCAGGACCCCAGGTTTACATCTGCGACGAGTGTGTGCAGCTCTGCAACGAGATCCTGGAGGAGGAGTTCGAGCGCGAAAGCAAGATCTCGGTACCCCTGCCCACCCCTGCGGAGATAAAACGGAAGCTGGACGAGTATGTCATCGGTCAAGAGAGGGCCAAGAAAATTTTGGCAGTTGCCGTCCACAACCACTACAAGCGGGTGTATTTCCGCAACAAATACGGGGATGTGGAGCTCCAAAAGAGCAACATCCTGTTGATCGGCCCAACGGGGGTTGGAAAGACCCTGCTGGCCCAGACCCTGGCCAAGATCCTGGATGTGCCCTTCACCATCGCCGATGCCACCACCCTGACCGAGGCGGGCTATGTGGGGGAGGATGTGGAGAACATTCTCCTTTATCTGCTTCAGGCCGCCGATTTCGATCTGAGCCGTGCCGAGAAGGGCATAGTTTACATTGACGAGATAGACAAGATAGCCCGCAAAAGCGGTGACAGCCCCTCCATCACCCGAGATGTTTCCGGGGAGGGGGTGCAGCAGGCCCTGCTAAAGATCCTGGAGGGGACCGTGGCCCACGTCCCCCCTAAGGGCGGCAGGAAACACCCCCATCAGGAATTCATCCCTATGGACACCACCAACATCCTCTTCATCTGTGGGGGTGCTTTTGTGGGCCTTGAGAAGATCATCGAGAGCCGGCTCAAGGGAAGTGGCATGGGTTTCGGGGCCGAGGTGAAAAGGCGGGAGGAGAGGAACATCGGCGAGATCCTGAAAGAGGTCCAGCCTGAGGACCTTTTGCGGTTCGGGCTCATCCCGGAGTTTGTGGGGAGGTTGCCCATTGTAGCCACCCTTGAGGATCTGGATGAGGATGCCCTTATCCAGATCCTGAAGGAACCCAAAAATGCCTTGGTGAAACAGTACCAGAAGCTCTTCGAGATAGACGGGGTGAAGCTCCAGTTTACCGAAGGGGCCTTAAGGGCCGTCGCAAGGGAGGCCATAAGGAGGGGCACTGGAGCCAGGGGACTGCGGGCCATCCTCGAAGAGGTCATGATAGACCTCATGTACGAGATCCCCTCCAAGGGGAACGTCAAGGAATGCATCATAAACGAGGAGGTAATCGTCAGAAAGGAAAAACCCATCCTGGTCTACGAAGACAAAGCCGATGTAGCTTGACACCAAAAGGGGTGGTGAATAAAATCCTTGGGGGGGGCGGATAGCTCAGGTGGGAGAGCGTCGGCCTTACAAGCCGAAGGTCACAGGT
>CAYVAU010000090.1:0-3283 GCA_964448445.1 uncultured Thermodesulfobacteriota bacterium
CTATAAGTGTTGCCTACGGTACTCTTCATGGAACTTCCGCAAATTGGGTGGGTTTCCAAAACATCCCCAAAGATGTGGCCCAGTCCATAGATACCCAATACGATGACGGGAGATACTATTCGGGTTCAATCCGTGGAAATACCTACTATAGTGGGAGCGGCACCGTTTACCTTTACTTCAGACTGTAAGGGATGCGATCTTTCCTCGGGGGCTTCTCCCTTATAGCGGGAGGTTACCTTTTGCTTTACTATGCCACTTTTATGGAAGCCCCCGAGAGGATCTTCTTGGGAGCTATAACAGGTCAGCTTTTAAGTATTGTAGGGGGATTGCTGGTTATCCTTCATCTGCTACGCTGAAATTACTTCTTCTTCGCCTCCCTCGCCCTCTTCAGCCTTTCCCCGAATCCGCGCTCCTTGGCAAGCTTCCTTCTCTTCATCACGAGGCTCTTGGCAGCCAGTGGGAAGCGGGTCGGTAATCCCCATTTCTTACGATATTCCTTTACGGTGAGACCGTGACTTCGAAGGTGAGCATTACTCAATTGCCGGAATTCCTTGCCACACTCGAGACAGATGACCTTGTTTCGCTGAACGGATTTGAGGGGATCAATAACAGGCCCAGCTTCCTTCGGGCCTGCAATTTGCGCCCCCTCTTCTTTTCCTTCCTCCACTTCCCTCATCGCTTTAAGCCTCTGAAAGGTAATATTCAGGAACTCATCCACTTCTTCAGGAGACATCCTCGCATGACTGGCCTGGGCTACCGTAATCTCTACAGCCATTTCCGTCAGGGACTTGGCCATCACTTACCTCCTCTTTTTTTTCAGAAAGATAAATGCCGTTATGATACTTGTCAAGTAACGGCAGTGCAGGTCCAAGGGGCCTTTGTGTCAGGAAAAGAGATCGATCCTTAAAAGGGAAGACTCATCATTTGTTCGGGGGATCGAGAGGGAGCAATCGGGGATCCTTGTCGATTATCCTAGATCCCAACGGAGGGGGAAGGGCTTGTGAACCCCGTTTGTGGTATTTTTCGTTTTAAAAACCCCTTGACAAGGGGTGAGGGTTTTCTCTAACTTTATGTCGAAGGTTTTAAAGGGGGATGGGCTTTTAGACTTGACATCCCCCGGGAAACTTGTTAGTAACAGAAGGCCGCAAGGTGGTTATTTTTGAAAGCCCTACGGGGCTTTAATTTTATGGCGTTAGGGGGTCTGGTTTATGCCGACCATTAACCAGTTGGTTCGAGAGGGTAGGGAGAAGATAAAGGAGAAGAGCAAATCTCCGGCACTTCAGGGTTGTCCGCAGAAGCGGGGAGTCTGTGTGAGGGTTTACACCACCACGCCCAAGAAGCCCAATTCGGCCCTGCGGAAGGTGGCCAGGGTGCGATTGACCAACGGGATTGAGGTTACGGCTTATATCCCCGGGATCGGGCACAATCTGCAGGAGCATTCGGTGGTTTTGGTGAGGGGAGGGCGTGTGAAGGATCTCCCCGGTGTGCGCTATCACATAATCCGCGGTGCCCTTGATGCCGCTGGGGTCGAGGGCAGGAGGAAGTCCCGTTCCAAATACGGGGCCAAGAAGCCCAAGTGAAGGATTGTAGAGATGCCGCGTAAGGGCAGGGTAGAGAGAAGGGAGATACCGCCTGATCCCAAATATAATGACGTGTTGGTTCAGAAGATGATCAACTGTGTGATGTGGGATGGGAAAAAGAGCATAGCCGAGAAGATCGTATACGGGGCCTTTGAAATTGTAAGGGGGAAGCTCAAGGAGGATCCCCTTAAGGTTTTCCATCAGGCCATAAGCAATGTTAAGCCCCTTGTGGAGACGAGACCGAGAAGGGTAGGGGGTGCTACCTATCAAGTTCCGGTGGAGGTGCGACCTGAAAGGCAGATAAGTCTTGCGATCAAGTGGATCATTCATGCCGCCAGGGCGCGTTCCGGCAAACCCATGAGGGAGCGCCTGGCAGAGGAATTGATCGACGCCTATCATAACAGGGGAGCAGCGGTTAAGAAGAAGGAAGACACCCACAGGATGGCGGAAGCCAACCGGGCCTTTGCCCATTATCGTTGGTAAAACCCTGAGAAAGGAGGTTTTGTTATGGCCAAGCCGAAGTTTGAGCGGAAGAAGCCTCATGTGAACATAGGTACGATAGGGCATGTGGATCATGGGAAGACGACTTTGACGAGTGCGATAACGATGGTTTTATCCAAGCAGGGTTTAGCTCAGTATTTGGCTTATGAGGATATAGATAAGGCTCCTGAGGAGAAGGCGAGGGGTTTGACGATACAGATAGCGCATGTGGAGTATGAGACTGACAAGAGGCATTATGCTCATATAGATTGTCCTGGTCATGCCGATTACATCAAGAATATGATTACTGGTGCTGCTCAGATGGATGGTGCGATTCTTGTGGTGAGTGCTCCTGATGGTCCTATGCCTCAGACGAGGGAGCATGTGCTTTTGGCGAGGCAGGTTCAGGTTCCTTATATTGTGGTGTTTATGAACAAGACTGACATGGTGGATGATCCTGAGCTTTTGGATTTGGTTGAGTTGGAGGTGAGGGAGCTTTTATCCAAGTATGGGTTTCCTGGGGATGATGTGCCTGTGGTTAAGGGGAGTGCTTTGAAGGCTTTGGAGTGTGGTTGTAGCAGGAGGGAGTGTGAGTGGTGTGGTAGGGTGTGGGAGCTTTTGGATGCGGTTGACGAGTATATTCCTGAGCCTGTGAGGGATGTGGACAAGCCGTTTTTGATGCCGATAGAGGATGTGTTTTCGATCAGTGGTCGTGGGACGGTTGTGACTGGAAGGGTGGAGAGGGGTGTTATTAAGCCTGGGGATGAGGTGGAGATAGTGGGTTTGGGTCCTACCAGGAGGACTGTGGCCACATCGATTGAGATGTTCAGGAAGGTGTTGGATGAGGCTCGTGCTGGGGACAACATAGGGGTTTTGTTGCGTGGGATAGGGAAGGATGAGGTTGAGAGGGGGATGGTTTTGGCTGCTCCTGGTTCTATAAAGCCGTATAAGCGTTTTAGGGGTGAGGTTTATGTATTGACGAAGGAGGAGGGTGGCAGGCATACTCCCTTTTTCAGCGGTTACAGGCCTCAGTTTTATTTCAGGACCACTGATGTCACTGGGACGGTGAGGTTGCCCGATGGGGTGGAGATGGTGATGCCCGGTGACAATGTCACCTTGGAGGTGGAGTTGCTTGAGCCCGTTGCCCTTGAGCCCGGTTTGAGGTTTGCGATCAGGGAGGGTGGAAGGACCGTTGGGGCAGGGGTGGTGGCAGAGGTGATGGA
>CAYVAU010000091.1:0-3187 GCA_964448445.1 uncultured Thermodesulfobacteriota bacterium
ACGTGACCAAATACATCGAAGATCAGCTCACCAGGGTCTCAAACCTTGACCGCCTGACCTCCAAGTCGCTCGACAACCTCTCGGTGGTCAACTGCCGCTTCGAGTGGGGGACCGACCTCGATGTGGCCACCAACGACATCCGCGACGCGCTGGAGCTGGCCAAAAGGGATCTGCCAGAGGATATAGAAGAGCCCATGATCTTCAAGTTCTCCTCGGCCACCATGCCCGTGATGTTCTTCTTTGTGACCGCCAAAGAGAGCTACCCGCAGCTTTACCACATCGTGGACAAGCAGATTGCCGACGAGCTTAAGCGCGTTCCCGGCGTGGGTGCCATAGTGCTCTACGGAGGGCTGAAACGCCAGATAAACGTGCGCTTCGACCTGAGGAAGGTAGAAGCCTACGGGCTATCGTTGCCAGAGATAGGGAAGATCCTTGCTGCCGAAAATATCGACCTTCCGGCAGGTGAAGTGAAGCTCGGCAAAATGGCCTATGCCATAAGGGTCCCAGGGAGGTTTAAGACCGTAAAGGAGATTGCCTCCACCGTCATCGGTAGCTACCAGGGGAGGTTGATCTACCTGAAGGATGTGGCAGAGGTCACCGACGGCTTCAAGGAACCCAAGATGATGGGCTATGGGGACGGGAGGCCGGCAGTAGTGGTAGCCGTGCAGAAGCAGACGGGCACAAACACCGTGGAGGTGGTGGACCGGATCAAGAAAAAACTGAAGGAGATCGAAAAGGAGCTGCCAAGCGATGTGAGGATCGCGATCGTCTTTGACAGCTCGGAGTTCATCCGGTGGTCACTGGATAACCTGAAGGAAACCCTATACATAGGCCTCTTGCTGGTGGTGATGGTTACCTTCTTCTTCCTCAGGCGGTTCTGGGGCAGTGTCATCATTCTATTGACCATCCCCTTCTCGCTTATTGCGGCCTTCATCCTGATGCTGATCTTTGGTTACACGATAAACACCATTACACTCTCCGCCTTGGCCATCGCATCCGGGATGGTGGTGGATGACGCCATTGTTATCCTTGAGAACATCACCCGCCACCTGGAGCGGGGGGCGAGGCCCGTGCCGGCTGCGGTGTTCGGCTCCTCGGAGGTGGGGCTTGCGGTGGCAGCATCCACCCTGACCATTGTGGCCGTGTTCATACCGCTGATGTTCGTCGGGGGACTGACCGGCATCTTCTTCAAGCAGCTGGCCTTCGTCATCACCGTTTCGATAATGGCTTCGCTGTTCAACTCCCTAACCCTCACGCCGATGCTTGCCTCGAAGTTCCTGAGCCCCCCTCGGATCTCAGAGGCCAAGGGCCTTCTGTCCCGGATTGACCGAAGGCTTGAGGGGAGCTTTCGCGCCATCGAGGAGTTCTACAGGAGGCTTCTGAGGTGGGCCATGGGGCACAGGTGGACGGTTGTGGGGATCTCGGCCGCACTTTTCGCTTTCAGCCTTGGCCTTTTCCCTTTGGTGGGGACGGAGCTCTCACCCGAGATGGATTCGGGAGAAGTCAGCATAAGCTTCAGGCTACCTGAAGGGACCAGGATTGAGGAGACGGACCGGGTCCTGCGGCAAATAAATGAAATCCTCTCCCATGTACCCGAGGCGAAACACCATTATGCCTTCTGCGGTCAGACGGAGAAGGGGATAGGGGTAGCTCTGGGGTTCGAGGAGGGGGCAAACGTGGGCGAGGTGGGGCTGAAACTGGTGAGGAAGGCCGAACGTCAGAGGTCGGCAAAGGAGGTGGCAGCGGCCCTGAGGGAGGAGATCGAGAAGATCCCGGGCCTGAGCAGGCTTTCGGTGAGAGCCGCCCCTGGGATAGCTCAGGTGCTCATGGGCGGAAAAAGGAGGATCTCGGTTGAGGTCTGGGGGCATGATCTTCAAGTGATCACGCGCTTCGCGGAGAGGATCAAGGAGCGGGTGGAGAAGATCCCGGGGGCAGTCGATGTGACCCTCAGCCAAAAGCCCCCGAGGCCCGAGCTGTGGGTGGAACTGGACAGGGAAAAGGCCTCTTCGGTCGGCGTCAATGTGGCCATGGTGGCCCAGGCCCTGAGGAACTACTTCTACGGCGATGACCCCACCGAGTTCAGGGATGCAGGCGAAGATTACGACATCTTCCTGCGCTTGAGGGACCGGGACAAAAACCGCATAGAGAGTATCAAGGAGGTCCCCATCCCCACTCTCCTAGGGACTCAGGTGAGGCTCGGGAATATCGCCACCGTCCGGGAGGGTTATGGTCCCGTGGAGATAGAGAGGAGGAACCGCCAGCGGATAGTCAAGGTGGAAGCCGATGTCCTCGGCCGTCCCCTGGGGGACGTGGTGGAGGATATAAAGCGGGAGCTTGCCCGAATGGATATCCCCCGGGGGGTAAAGGTGCACTTCGCAGGGGAGGTGGAGGAGCAGCAGAAGGCCTTCAGGGATCTACGCACCCTCTTCGTCCTTGGGGTGATCATGGTCTACATGGTTATGGCCTCGCTGTTCAAGTCGTATCGGCACCCCTTTGTCATCATGTTCTCGCTTCCCTTTGCCATCACCGGGGTGATCTTTGCCCTGGTGCTTACGGGGACGACGCTCTCCATCTTCTCTTTTTTGGGATTGATCATGCTCATGGGGATCGTCACAAAGAATGCCATCGTGCTCGTGGACTATACCAACATCCTGAGGGAGAGGGGATACGGGCTTTCGGAGGCCGTCACCACTGCCGGCAGGGACAGGCTGAGGCCGGTGCTTATGACCACGGCCACCACATTCCTCGGTATGCTTCCCATGGCCCTCTCCCGGGGCGAGGGTTGCGAGATATGGAACAGCCTTGGGATCACCATGCTCGGGGGCTTGAGCGTCTCCACCCTCATTACCCTGGTGCTTGTGCCGGTGATATACCACCTGGTGGAGGCGAGGCGACAATGAAAATGATATGGATCGTGTACGACGTGGACATGGAGGAGGAGGTGATGGAGGCCCTTGAAGGGGCGGGGGTCAAGGTCTACACCCTGTGGGAGAGGGTCCTCGGCCGAGGTTCAAGGAGCGAACCCAAGCTCGGTACCCACGCCTGGCCTTCCTGGAACAGGGCCTTGATGGTCGCCCTCGAGGACTCCGAAGCCAGAAGGCTCTGGGAGGCCTTGCGCGATCTATGCCAGAGGCCCCAGGGCGGAATCCACGCCTTCCTCTGGCCTCTGGAGGGGATGATGTGACAA
>CAYVAU010000092.1:0-3112 GCA_964448445.1 uncultured Thermodesulfobacteriota bacterium
CCCTGGTGAGGCACTGGAAGGAGTACTTTCCCGATATGGCCTACGACACCAATTACGGGCTGAGCGAGGCCACAGGACCCGGCTGTGTCCATCTGGGGATCGGAAACGAGCACAAGGTGGGGGCGATAGGGTTGCCCGGTTTCAACTGGGAGGTCAGGATCGTCAATGAGGCCGGTGAGCCCGTCCCCCAGGGGGAGATAGGGGAGTTGGTGGTCAGGGGTGATGGGGTTATGAGGGAGTATTACAAGAATCCCGAGGCCACCGCCGAGACCATAAGGAACGGCTGGCTTCACACCGGTGATATGGCCAGGCAGGATGAGGAGGGCTTCATATGGCTTGTGGACAGGAAGAAGGACATCATCATATGTGGGGGTGAGAACATCTTCCCCGTGGAGATAGAGGACTTCCTACACACCCATCCCAAGATCAAGGACGTTGCGGCCATAGGGTATCCGGACCCGAGGCTGGGAGAGGTGGTGGCAGTGGTGATAGAGCTCAAGCCGGGAGAGAGTATGACCGAAGAGGAGGTCTTCAAGTATTGCGAGTCCCTCCCGAGGTACAAGAGACCGCGGAAGGTCTTCTTCGGTGCCGTACCTCGGAATCCCACCGGAAAGATCGAGAAGCCCAAGCTCAGGAAACAGTATATTGGCACAGAGGTTGCCTTTAAGATTTCGGGATAGGCAACTGGAAGAATTCTCCAAGGCCCTGAAGGAGGGGGCGGAGGCCCTGGGTCTTGAGCTGTGTGAGGAGCATGTAGGGTACTTCTGCCTTTATTTTTCGGAACTCAGGAGGTGGAACCGAAGAAGGGACCTCACCGCCCTGAAGGATCCCAAGGAGGTGGCCATAAAGCACTTCCTGGACTCGATAAGCCCCTTGCGCCTCCTCATCCCAGGGGAGAAGGTCCTCGATATAGGCACTGGGGCTGGCTTCCCGGGAGTTGTGCTTAAGATCTGTGAGCGAAGCCTTGGGGTTACGCTGCTTGAGGCTTCCTTCAGAAGGGTGGTTTTCCTCCGGCAGGTGAGGAGGATTTTGGGACTTAAGGACCTTGAGATCGTTCACGGTCGGGCCGAGGACCGCGAAATTGTGAAGGTCCTGGGTCGTGGTTTTGATGTGGTCATTTCCAGGGCCTTGGGGCCCCTCGGGGTGTTCCTTGCACTCTCGGGGCCCTACCTCCGCGAGCATGCAAGGGCCATCGCCATGAAGGGGCCGAGGTGGAGGGAGGAAGTGGAGGGATTGGGAGGGGTTCCCTTTCGCCTCCAGCAGGTATTGGAATTTGAGCTTCCCTTCTCCATGGGAAGGAGGGCCCTTTTGGTCTTTTCGCGAACTTGAATATCCTCATTCCGGATGATATCCAAGAGCAAGGCCGATGGGGTGATCATAGCCATAGCCAACCAGAAGGGGGGTGTGGGGAAGACCACCACTGCCGTGAACCTCGGGACCTCCCTTGCGTCAAGGGGAAAGGGGGTCCTTGTGGTGGATGCCGACCCCCAGGGGAATGCCACTACGGCCTTCGGTTTCGAAAAGGAGGAGTTGACCCATACCCTCTATCACGCCCTCATCGGAGAGGTATCCCTCAGGGAGGTCATCCGGGGAACGGAGGTGGAGGGGTTGGATCTCATCCCCTCCAACATCCATCTGATCGGCGCCGAGGTGGAGCTGATGGACGATCCAAGGAGGGAGCAGCGTTTGAGGGGGATCCTGAAGGAGGTGAAGGACGGATATGACTTCATCTTGATAGATTGTCCCCCCTCTTTGGGGCTTTTGACCCTCAATGCCCTTGTGGCATCCGAATCGGTCATAATACCCCTTCAGTGCGAGTTTTACGCCATGGAGGGGCTCACGCAGCTTTTAAGGACCATAAGGCTTGTCAAGGAGAGGTACAATCCCCCCCTCAAGGTGGAGGGGATCCTTTTGACCATGTACGATGGCAGGAACAACCTATCCCGGCAGATCCTGAAGCAGGTCCGCGAGCACTTCGGTCCGAAGGTCTTTGAGACCGTAATCCCCCGCAACGTAAGGCTCAGCGAGGCCCCGAGTTTCGGCAAGCCTGTCCTCCTTTATGACCGCAATTGCACGGGCTCGAGGAGTTACCTTGAGCTGGCACGGGAAATCGTGGAGCGCCGTCATGGTTAAGAGAAAGGTTTTGGGAAAGGGACTGGATGCCCTCCTCAAGGGGACGGGAGTGCCCGAGGGGGAGGTCTTCATGTGCGACATCGATAGGATCACCCCCAACCCCCTCCAGCCCAGAAGGGGGATAGATGAGAAGGGCCTTGAGGAGTTGACCAGCTCCATCAGGGAGAAGGGCCTCCTTCAACCCCTGATTGTGCGGCCCAAGGACGACGGTTATCAGATTGTGGCTGGCGAGAGGCGATGGAGGGCAGCCCTTCGGGCGGGGCTCAAGAAGGTGCCTGTTATCGTGAGGGAGGTGTCGGATCGGGAGGCCCTGGAGATTGCCCTGGTGGAGAACCTCCAGCGTCAGGACCTGGATCCCCTTGAGGAAGCCGAGGCCTATCGGGTCCTGATCGAGGACTTCGGCTACACCCAGGAGGAGGTGGCCAAAAGGGTCGGAAAGGACAGGTCATCGGTGGCCAATGCCTTGAGGCTCCTCAAGCTCCCTGCTGAGGTCAAAGAGGCCCTGAGGGAGGGAAGGATAACGGCCGGGCATGCCCGGGCCATTCTTTCTGCGGGTTCACTCGGGGCCCAGCTTGAGCTCTTCAGACAGATCCTGAAGGGCGATCTCTCGGTTAGGGAGGCCGAGGGCATCGCCAAAAGGAAGAGGGGCAAGCAGGAGGCCCTTGATCCGGATCTCGAATTGCTTCTGGATGAGCTGAGGGAGATCCTGAGGGCCCCAGTCAGGATTCGAGGGTCCGGAGGTCGGGGCAGGCTGGAGATAGAGTTTCATTCCCTGCAAGAGCTCGAGAGAATCATCGAGATCATAAGGGAGGGAGGTCGTAAGTGATGGGGAGGGAGAAGGGGCAGCAGTGGGGTGAGGTGAACGGGTTCCTGGGGAGAGAAACGGCCTTTGAGGGCAAATTGGACTTCAAAGGGGCTGTCAGGATTGAGGGGAATTTCAGGGGCGAGATAAGGACCCCTGATCTCCTCATCATAGGGG
>CAYVAU010000093.1:0-3054 GCA_964448445.1 uncultured Thermodesulfobacteriota bacterium
GCTTGGCCCTTTCGGCGGCCCTCTTGGTCACATCCACCGAGATCCCCAGACTGCAGAAGCCGAACTCATCGGGCGGGGTCACCTGGATTAAGGCCACATCCAGCTCTATCTGCCTGTCAAAAAGGGCTGGGATCTCGGAGAGATAGGCGGGGATGTAGCGGACCTTGCCCCGAAAGGCCGCGCGGCGGATCCTGTCGCTTATGAAGAAGGTGTAGAAGTTGAAGCGGTGGGTGAAATAGGGGTCGTCCAGGAACTGGGCCAGGGTGAAGGGCAAAATCTGATAGAGGTCGACATCCAGGAGGGTCTTGGAGGAGAGCAGGGTCCGGATCAGGTGCTGGGGTTCCCCACAGCCTGTGCCCAAAAAGACCTTGTCCCCGCTTTTTATCTTCGATATGGCCCCCTTGGCACTTATCACCTTCTCACGATAACGCCTCTGCCAGCCATCCGGATGGAGCCTCTCCCACTGCATCCCGAGCCATGATAGAGGGGAATCTCCTTCTAAGGCAAGCCCTCCAAGGGCTTTTTAAAGGGACAAAGGCTGTGGTAACATGATCAGGTGGCAAGGCTTTTCATCGTCTCCAACAGGCTTCCGGTAAACGTAGAAAAGAAGCAGGGGAGGTTTCTCTTCAGGCCAAGTGTAGGGGGCCTGGCCACAGGGCTTGGGTCCTTCTACAAGAGCTATGACGCCCTTTGGCTTGGGTGGCCGGGGGTATCGCTGGATCATACCTCCGAGGAACAGAGGGAGGAGATCCAGAGGAGGCTTTTCTCTGAAGCCAACTGCAAACCCCTGTGGCTTTCTCAGAAACAGGTGGAGGGTTTTTATCACGGTTTCTGCAACAATGCCCTCTGGCCCCTTTTCCATTACTTCTGGCAATACGCCCAGTTCCGAGAGGAGGAGTTTGATGCCTACAGGGAGGTCAACCGCGCCTTCTGCGAGGCGGTGATCGAGGAGGCCCACGACGGGGACATCATCTGGGTCCACGATTACCACCTGCTGCTTCTGCCAAGCCTTCTGCGCCAGCACCTCCCCAAGGCCGCCATAGGTTTCTTCCTCCACATCCCCTTTCCCTCCTTTGAGGTATTCAGGCTCCTTCCCTGGAGGAGGGAGATCCTGGAGGGGCTACTTGGGGCAGATCTCATAGGCTTTCACACATATGACTATGTCCACCATTTCCTCAGCTCGGTCAGGAGGATCCTCGGTTACGAGCACTCCCTGGGGGAAATCCAGGCGGCAGACCGCGTTGTGAAGGTGGATGTGTTCCCCATGGGGATAGATTTCGAGCGCTTCCATAAGGCCCACGAGGACCCAAAGGTCGTAAGGGCGGTCGGGCAGCTCAAGAAAAGGATCGGTTCGAGGCGAGTGATTCTCTCCATCGATCGCCTGGACTACACCAAAGGGATCCTTCAGAGGCTCAGGGTGTTCAAAAGATTGCTCGAGCAGTGGCCCGAATACAGGGAGAGGGTGACCCTCATTTTGGTGGTCACCCCCTCGAGGACCGGGGTGGAGCGGTATCAGGAGCTGAAGAGGCAAATCGACGAGATGGTCGGAAGGATCAACGGGGAACATGGCACTGTGGGATGGAATCCGGTGTGGTACCTCTATCGCACCCTGCGCTATCCGACCCTCAATGCCCTCTATTGCCTTGCGGACATCGCCATGGTGACTCCCTTCAGGGACGGCATGAACCTCATAGCCAAGGAGTATGTCGCAAGCAGGGGCGATCAGAAGGGGGTGCTGATCCTGAGCGAGATGGCAGGGGCTGCGACCGAGTTGAGCGAGGCCCTCATCGTTAACCCCTTCAGCGAGGAGGAACTCCTCGAAGCCCTCCGCCTGGCTATGGAGATGCCCCCTGAGGAACAGCAGGAACGGACCAGGGCCATGCAGGAAAGGCTTAAGCGCTACACCATCAGGCACTGGGCTAAGGATTTCATGGAGGGGCTGAACAAGGCGAAGACCCTGCAGCGCGAACGGGAGGCTAAGGTCCTCACGCCCCAGCTCAAGGGGATGATCCTCGAGGATTACCGCAAGGCCAAAACGCGCCTGCTGTTCCTGGATTACGATGGGACCCTCGTCCCCTTCTCCAGGCTCCCCGAAAGGGCCCTTCCTCCTCCCGATCTGCTGGAGCTCCTTCATAGGCTGGGCGAGGAGGCGGGAAACGAAGTGGTGCTTGTCAGCGGTCGCGACAGATACACCCTTGAGCGCTGGTTCGGATCCCTGCCCATAAAGATGGTGGCAGAGCACGGCATATGGATACGGGAGGGAAGGGAATGGGAACTGATTCAGCCCATGGAAGGGGAATGGAAGGAAAGGATCCGGGCCGTCCTGGAGTTTTTCGCCGACAGGACACCTGGGAGCTTTGTGGAGGAGAAGGACTTCTCCCTTGTGTGGCATTACCGCCGGGCCGATCCGGAACTGGGCCAGCTGCGGGCAAGGGAACTGAAGGATGAGTTGCTGTCGCTTACAGCCAACACCGATGTGACCATCCTTGAGGGGAACAAGGTCATAGAGGTCAAGGAGGCGGCCATCAACAAGGGAAGGGCCGCCTTAAGGTGGCTCAACCGGAGCTGGGACTTCATCCTTGCAGCCGGTGACGATCAGACCGATGAGGACTTGTTTTCCGCCCTGCCCGAATGGGCCTACACCATAAAGGTGGGCTTCTCCCCTTCGAGGGCCCGCTTCAACGTCCCCTCACCCTTTCACGTGAGAAACCTCCTGGGGGATATGGTGGGCTGAGATGGAACCCAAGAGCATGCCCTTCGAGGTCAAGGATTGCGCCCTGATCGCCATAGCCACGGGCACCCGCGCCCAGAACCTCAAGGAGTTGAGGGAGAAGCTCGAGACAATCCATCCCGACTGCATCTACTACCACTTCTGGGGCGGGATGCTCCACAGCCGCTTTGAGGAGCCCGAATTCGGAAACGACTTTGCGGCCTGGGTCCGGCACGCCCTGCACGAACACATCCTCGCCGAAAGGCTGGCCGTCATAGACCCCACCGATTTCACTGACCTGGAGGAGCTGCGCGAGGAACTGATAGAGGTCATAGATGAGAGGC
>CAYVAU010000094.1:0-2787 GCA_964448445.1 uncultured Thermodesulfobacteriota bacterium
CCCTCATGCCCCTCTTCAACTGCCTCAAACCCAGGGCCGATTCCCCCAGGCTTCCCGAGACGAAGATCGCATCCCCGACCCTTGCCCCCGACCTCGGCACCCAGCGACCCCTCGGCACCTTGCCCAGGAGGGCGAGGCCCAGAAGGAGCTGCTCCCCCCGGGAGATGTCACCGCCGGCGAGGCTTGCCCCGAATTGTTCGCCCAGGGCCTTCATCCCCTGGTAAATCTCCTTCACATACTCCCACCTCTCTTCGGGATGGACCACAAGGAGGACCGTGTAGATGAGGGGTTCTGCTCCACAAGCCGCCAGGTCGCTGAGGTTTGCTGCCAGCAGCCTGTGCCCGATGGCTCGAGCGGGGGTTAAGCCCTTGAGGAAATGCACCCCTTCAACCATGAGATCGGTGGTGAAAAGGAGGTCTATCTGTCCGAAGTTCAAGACTGCTGCGTCTTCACCGATCCCCGCCTCGAGGCCCTTCCCTTCAAAGGCCTTCAAACGCCCTATCAGCCCAAACTCCCCTATGTCCTTTATCTTCATCGACGGGGCTCAAGGCCGAGAAACCTGGCGATCTCTTCGGCACTGGGGGGGAGTTTGACCGGACGGTTCCTCAGGTCCTCGCGGATGTTGACCCCATACCCTTCGGGAAAACCGGATTCAAAATACATCTGCTGGAAGTTGGCAAACTTGAGGTGATGGGCCGTGGACTTCACCACCAGGGTCTTCCCCTGCGGATCCACAATTCCCTCCTTTAGGGCCTTTCTCAGACCGGCTACCGCCTCACCTCCCTGGGTGCATACCACGTGTCCGTGACGGTTCGTCACGAGCATCCCCTCCATGATCTCGTCTTCTGTCACCTCCACCACCTGGAATCTCTCCCGGTAGTGTTCCTCCACCAACTTCTTCACCTTGGGGAAGGACACCGGATTGCCGATCATGGCGGCTTGAGCGACGCTGGGTTTTACATCGACGGGGGTATAGGTTCCGGTTCTGTGCCACAGGGCTACGGGATTGGCGCGCTCGCTCTGAACCCCGATGATGATCGGCAACTCGGGGATGATCCCGAGCCTCCGAAGGTCAAGGAAGCCCTCCATGATGGCCACCACGTTCCCCGCGTTCCCTATGGGGACCGCGACCACCAACCCCGAGGTATCCCATCCCAATTGTTGGGCTACCTCGTAGGCATAGGTCTTCTGCCCCAGTATCCGGAGGGGGTTTTTGGAATTGAGGAGGCATATCTCATACCTTGCCGCAAGCTCCTCGACGATCCTCATGCAATCGTCAAAGACCCCCGGTATCTCTATCACCAGGGCCCCTGATCCCAGGGGTTGGGATAATTGAGCAGGGGTGACCTTTCCTTCCGGCAGAAGCACCACCGGATAAACCCTGTCCCTGGGAAGGTAGGCCAGATAGAGGGCGGCAGCGGCCGATGTATCCCCGGTGGAGGCACAGATCCCCAACACCCGCTCCACCCCACGCCTTTTTACCATGTAGTTCACAAAGGTCACCGCAGAGGCCATACCCCGATCCTTGAAACTGAGGGAGGGGTTGAGGCCATCGTATTTGATTCGGAAGGGGGCACCCACCCACCTGGAGAGCTCCTCATTGGCCCTCACCATGGGGGTTTGTCCTTCCCCCAGGTAAAGGACATCCTCAAGGGGAACCACCGGCAGGATCAGTTCGTAAAAGAGGAAGACCCCCTTTAAGGCGTCTATCCTCAACAACCTCCGCCTGTCGAAGATCTCCCTCCATCCCTCGGGCGGAACCTCCAGGAGACGCTCAAACTTCCCATCCTCGATCCTCAAAAGCCCACCACATCGGGGGCACGTGTAGAGGAAGCGATCAAGGGGATAGAATGCGCCACAAGAGATGCACTCGTACTTGAGATCCCCTTCGGGCCTGGGGATTAGGAATTCCTCAATCCGCATCAAGCCCTCCACCTTATTATCACCTCCCGCACTCCCTCACAGCCCTTAAGGGGCCTGACCATGGCCTCTATCACCCCTCCGATGAGGGTACTCACGAACCTGTTGAGCCCGACGACCTTCCCGTCGGCCAAAAGGGAAACCTTTGCGGAGGGCCTCAAAAAACGATCCTCTATAAAATCCGCCAGGGCCTCCACCTGATGGGTCCGGAAACAGGGAAGGGAGGGATCGCTGATCTGATCGCTCACCAAGGCCACGACCCCTTTGACCACCTTATAAAGCGGGCCCTCCTCCGCTCCCCTAAATACCTCTATCTTGGGATAGCCGGATTCCTTAAACCCTTCGGCCAACACGAGGTCACAATCCCAAAAGAGGGTAAGGACTTCCTCCAATGGCGGTTCCCCTTCCCTGGTAACGATCAGCTCATACCCTCCGGGACCTAAAAGGAGCGCAGCCCCAGCTCCCGCTTCAAGATACCTGGTCGTGTCCTTTCCAGGGGGGAGAGGACTTGAGCGATGGGGATGATGCTTGATGACGGCGACCTTCCTCCCCCGTCCTCTGAAGACCTTAAGGAGTCCCTCAATGAGGGTGGTCTTCCCGCTGCCGGACCAACCTATTATGCACACAACCGGCACCATAGGCTTAACAATCCTAATTTCTGCACCTGCCAGCGTCAAGGACGGCAACGGCCTGTCCCGGTTGAGTATGTACAGCTTTTGTTGAAATTTGGGGCTTAAAAAGATAGGAGGTATCCCCCCGACCCAAACCCTAGAGGAAGGAGGAGGTACCAGGGCACACGCTTTCAGAGATGTATCGAGCCCCGACAACGCGTTGACAAAGGAAGGGGAATGGGCTACAAGAAAACGT
>CAYVAU010000095.1:0-2748 GCA_964448445.1 uncultured Thermodesulfobacteriota bacterium
ACGTACTCAGAAGGAGGCCATCTATTGAGATGGATGCCGAAGGCAACCCAGGTTATCCCCAAACAGCAAAGGTTTCCCAAGCCTCCTCCTATCAGCTCTAACTTTCCTTGAAAAACCTCTATCCATAGCCCAAGGACAAAGAGAGCTACTACAGCATAGATGCTGAAAAAGGAAGGAGAGAGAATGCCGTACCAGGGTCTGAGGAGGATAGAAAAAGAAGCAAAGAGCACCGCTACGGTAATAGCCCCGTATCGTTTTTCTGTAAGCTTACACCCCAAAGAGATCCATACCACGAACATAAGGCCACCAAAGATAGCCGTTCCTGCCGCCGGACCCGGAAGGCGGAGGCCCTCGGCCATCGCCTTGAAGGGAGTATAGAGATTAAACAGCGTGCCACCAAGGGCAAGCAGCACAATTACTGACCATTCCTCAAGATCAAAATGAGAGCCCTTCATCTCACCACTTGCACTCGCTACATATGGGGTGACGCTCCATCCGCTTTATGAAACTGCGGTACCTGTCAGAGCGCAGGATCTTATCTAAGCCCACCTTCAGGACATCTCCCAGATTCTCTTCGATGAGATAGGTGCAAGGGGTAGCAATGCCATCCACCCTAATGAATAGGCTCCGCTTGACAATGCGGCAAGGATAAGAATGTCTTTCAGGGAGATAAAGTCCTATCTTGAGCTCCCGAGCAACTGCCTTCACTTCCCTGAAGAGGCGCTCCTCCTCTGCTGCAGAGAGAGGTTGTGCATAGGAGTCCACTCCATAGAGATGAAAGAGCCTGTGCAATATCACAGCATCTATCCCCACCTGAGATCCAAGCCTTATCATCGCAGGAACTCGTTCCCTGTTTCCCTCATGAAGGGTGATATCGAGATATATCCTCGGTCTCTTAGACCCTCTTTTTCCCCTCTCTTTTATGAGCCTTTCCACCTGCGGCAACACCTCAAGCAGTAACCCCTCCTCATATACTCCGATGGCGATCTCCTGCAGCCCGCTTTCGAAGATCTCCTCAAGCCTCTCCCCTAGTAGGGTTCCATTCGTGGTCAAATTGGTGATGAGTCCTACTGATTCCGCATACCTCACCATTTCAAACAGCTGGGGATGGAGCATCGGCTCCCCCCACCCGTGAAGCCCCACGTAGCGAAATCCTCGTGCCGGTATAATCCTTTTAAAGCTATCCAAAGGGAAAAACCTTTTCGGTCTCCGAAATACCCTCCTTAAACAAATGGAACAATCGAGGTTGCAGGCAGTACTCACCTCTATCTGGAGGGTTCTTTTGTGGAGGATTTTGAGCATTTGCGAAGGGGCAAAGGGGGGGCTTAACGCCCCCCCTTCAACCTACGCCGCCCTTTTAGAAGGCAGGAACCTCCTCAGCAGATCCCTGAAGTTCCACACAAGCACACCAAGGATGCCCAGAGAGCCGATGATCTGGGGCATCGCCCGACAGATACCCGTACAGCCTCCTCCACCTGTCGTTACGCTGATGGGGGCACACATCCTTCTTTCACCTCCTTTCATCTATTTTGTAACAAACCCTACCTCTTCGTAGGGGTCAACTCCTGCCATCGTCAATCTCACAAACATCTCAGGCGTGACCTCGAATTCCCTTACCACCCTGACAAACTCCTCTGGCCTTTCCAGATAGGGCATAAGACCCCAATTGGCCTTTATCCGTGTGGTCCAAAAGATGGGATTTTTCTTGCCCCCCTTGGGCCTGAAGTCCTTCCTCTTCACCCCTGAGACCTGGCAGGCCTTCTGCCAGTCGAATTGAAAGATCAGCCCTCTACCCTTGTTCTCCTTAGCCTTCCATATCACCAGTATCCCTGCCACATCAGCGGCAGCACAGCCCCTCTTTTGGGGATCGGTGAGTTGTTTGACAAAGAGGCTCCTTTTGCCTGGCGTAAGATCCAGCAATACCTGGATGGCATCATCCTTGCACCAGGGTGGACAGGCAATGAACACATATTTTTCGCCCTTCCGCAGCGGATATCTCTTTTGAATCAGTTTAACGATAAGATAACCGGAAATGAGACCTGGACAGAGGTGGTTGTGGAATTCACAGCATTTGAGGAAATCAAAGGGAGCACCTAAGGCCCAAGAATTGGCGATGGTGACGATGCTGAAGGCATCAGTGGCCCCAAGGACACCTTCTATCTTTCGCCAGTACTCCGGAGTAGTTGCTCTTTGACCGTCTATATTGACCTTTATCTTCTTGGCCTCTTTCCCGTCATAGGTGATGAGGACGCAGTCTTTTGTGTCCTTCCTGAAGAGGGCGATCTTTAAGGGATAGGTTATGGGACGGTGGAAGAAAAGGAGATTGCCTCTGCCAATAGAGCAGCCCGTTATTTCCTGGATGAGATCGACATACTCCTCTGTTGTTTTCCCATTGAGCTTCACATAAGTGGCATCAGTGATTGCACAAATCCTCGGGTCTCCCTTCCTCACCCCCAGGTCTTTGAGTCCTTGTCGGATCAACCCTTCCACATCAGCTCCATATAAGGGACTGATGGCAAGGAGGAGAAAAACTGGAATCACTATGATCGTCCGTGTCCATCTCTTCACCACCCACCTCCTCGAGGTCTAATTAAATAAAAAAGGCCACTACGGCCCGTGGCCTTCGTGGCCTTAATTCCTCGTAACAGATTCTTATATCGAATCTCCCTTCCATGTCAAGCCCTTGTCGGGGGTCGGTACATGTGAGACAGTTTAGCGTCAAATGAGACCACCTCCCTCCGGTTTCCA
>CAYVAU010000096.1:0-2684 GCA_964448445.1 uncultured Thermodesulfobacteriota bacterium
TCAGGGAGGTGAGGGAGGCGGACTGCATCGTCGTGGACACCGAGGACAAATCCGGCTTCCTCAGAACGGACCTGGCCCGCAGGGTCGCCGTGCTGCTCGGGGCGAAGTACTTCACCATGCCCGACCTCAGGGCAGAGGAGCTCGCCTGGATGGTGGCCGAAAGCCTCGGTCCGGAGCGGGCATGGGGGCTTTGACGGGGCAGCTGGGGTTTAGGGTATAAAAGGGAAACGGCCGGGGCCCGAGAAGGGTCTAAGGGGAATTAGGTCAATCCGACAACAGAAGGCCACGGAGGCCTTCGGCTGGCAGAAGCCGGAAGCTTCCGTGGCTTTTTGTTTGGAACTCCAAGAAGGAGGGAGGAAGATGAAGAATCTGATAGGCCTTTGGGTAGCGGTTTTACTCTTTTTCCATCCCTTTGTGGGAGTCGCTGAGGAAGCGAAGGAGGAAGAGGTGGAATTGGAGGAAGTGGTGGTTACGGCCACAAGGCATGAGACGCCCGTTGAGGAGGTTCCGGCAAGTGTGACTGTGATCACGAGGGAACAGATCGAGGCCTCAAGCGGGATGAGGGTGGATGACATCCTCAGGAAGTATGCGGGAATTGACGTCAGGCGGCCCTCGGGCTTTTTAAGCCATAGCGCCACCGTCTCCATGCGCGGGATGGGCAGCATGCCTGGACGGACCCTCGTGCTCCTCGATGGCATCCCCCTGAACAAGGCCGATACGGGCACCGTCAACTGGGACCTTCTCCGGGCCGAGGACATCGAGCGGATAGAGATCGTGAGGGGACCTGCCTCTGCCCTCTACGGATCGAACGCCATGGGAGGCGTGATCAACATCATCACGCGAAAGCCTGAAGACAGACCGATCAGCGCGAGACTCAAAGGGGGCTATGGAAGCTGGGATACCTGGAGCGGAGGGGCTGTCATCAGTGGGACCCTCGGCAGGTTCGGTTATTATTTAAGCTATGATCACCTGGATAGCGACGGTTACAATCCCACACCTCCTGAAGAGCGCACCCCTTACGATGTGAAGAGGTACCTTGAGGAGGACCACCTTTGGAGCAAGTTCACCTGTAAACCCACAGAGGACTCCTCCGTTTCCCTCGGGTACCTTCACTTCGAGGACAAGCGAGGCGAGGGCGAAAAATATCGCCATCCGGACGGTGTCTACCGCTCATGGGACACCAATGGAGTGAATTTGGCTTACGAATTTTCCTGGGGAAAGTCCAGATGGTTGGCCAGGGGGTTTTACCTCGAGGAGGACTACTTCTGGAACCGAGAACGCCTCAGGAGGGGGCGCTATACATGGTACAAGGTGGACGTGGAGAGGATTGACGCAGGCGGAACCCTTCAGACGACTTTTCCCATCACCAGCTGGTCCCTTCTGACCGTGGGTTTGGATTACAAATACGGCAGTGTGGACGGAAAGGACGACTACATCATAGAAAGGGATGCCCCAAGCGACAAGGTGGTCAAAAACAAGGGCAAGCAACAATCCTTTTCCTTCTTTTTGAACGATGAGCTCCAGATAGGCGAACGTTTGGTTCTTCATATAGGTCTCAGGTATGACTGGGTTAAGAGCTATGATGGTTCCTTTTATGACTCCTCGGGATTTCTCCAGAGCCGCGAATATGATAGCAATACCTGGGATGAGATAAGTCCGAGGGTAGCCCTCCTTTATCGTCTGGGCGACTCCACCACCCTGCGGGCCTCTGTGGGCAAGGCCTTCAGGGCACCAATCCTTGATGATCTTTACAGAAGCGGAATCTTCAGGGGCAGGATCTATGCCGCCAACCCCGATCTCGGTCCGGAGAAGCTCGTGACATACGAGGTGGGGATTGCGCATCGATTCACCAGGGGTATATCCGCCGAGCTTTCGGGCTATTACACAGACGCCGAGGACTTCTTCTATCCCATAAAGATAGGCATTGATCCCGCCACCGGGCGCGATCTCTACCAGCGGCAAAATGTCGGGGAAGTGGAGATCTACGGAGTTGAGATGCAAACCGACTTCCGCATCACCTCGTGGCTCAGCGCCTTTATCAACCTGACCTGGAATGAGTCCGAGGTTAAGGAATTCGACCCAGAGCCGGATTTGGAGGGGAAGGATCTCGAATATACGCCCCATTTCAAGGCCAATATCGGCCTTTCCTTCTCCCATCCTGAGATCTGCCGTGTCGAACTTGTGGGAAGATATGTTGATGAGATGTACAGCGATCCCGAAAACACCGAAGAGGGGAAACTTGATGATCATTTTGTCGTGGATCTTAAGGTGTCAAGGGAGTTTTTCAAACACGCAGAACTTTACCTCAACGTGATGAATCTCCTTGATGAGGACTATGAGGAGTACCCGGGCAGCGAGGCTCCTGGATTCTTCATCATGGGGGGGATGGTGCTCAAGTTTTGAGGGGCTTCCGAATGTGGGGATAATTTTTCGGAGGCGTTTTCGAGACCTTGGAAAGTTCGATCATTTTTGACTTTGTGGTGTCTTGAAGGACGTAAGGGGAAGGGGAAACTCTCCTTAAAGCTCGGCACTTAAGATACCCTCGAGGAGCTCGGTATGTGAGTTTGCTTGTTTCTTTTCACGATCCCGGATAACATTAAAGAAGGGGAGGGGTGGGGTTTTTCAGGGGAAATCCCGCGAAGGAGGGATGAGATGAAGAAGGCTCACATAGTGATAATCGGAGG
>CAYVAU010000097.1:0-2574 GCA_964448445.1 uncultured Thermodesulfobacteriota bacterium
GGTAAAGGTAGCTGTTGCCAGCGGTAAAGGGGGCACCGGGAAGACTTTTGTGGCCACCAATCTGGTCTCGGTGATTGGCGGTCAGCTTGTGGACTGTGACGTGGAGGAGCCCAATGCCCATCTCTTCCTCAAGCCCCGAATGGAGAGAGTGTTGCCGGTCACGGTCACCGTTCCGAGGGTGGACGAGTCCAAATGCGACCACTGCCGGCGCTGCGCCGAGGCCTGTCGATATCATGCCCTCCTGGTCCTTTCCGATAGGGTGCTCTTTTTTGAGGAGCTTTGCCACAGTTGCGGCGTCTGTCGGTTTGTTTGCCCCCATGGGGCGATATGGGAGGAAGAAAAGGAAATAGGTCAGGTAAGGATCGGCGAGGCCAATGGGGTCCGCTTCATCGGGGGTGTGTTGCGGGTTGGAGAACCGAGGGCCGTCCCGGTCATAAAGGAAGCCAAAGCCCAAGTAGACCCCCAAGGACCCTGCATCCTGGATGCCCCGCCGGGGACGTCGTGTCCCGCCATCGAGACCGTGAAGGGATCTGATTTCTGCCTGCTCGTCACCGAGCCCACCCCCTTCGGCATTTCGGATCTCAAGATGGCAGTTGAGGCCTTCAGAAAGCTCGGTGTGAAGATGGGGGTCGTCATAAACAGGTGCGATCTGGGAGAAGGGGCGAGGGAGTTTTGTTTAAGGGAGGGGCTTGAGGTCCTCTGTGAGATCCCCTTCGACAGCAGGATCAGCCAAGTTTACGCCGATGGCCATCTGGTGGTGGACAAACTTCCCGAGTATGAGGAGGTCTTCAGAAGGATATGGAAGGGGATAAGGAAATCCGTGGGGTAAAGGAGCTCTTGATCATAAGCGGTAAAGGGGGAACGGGAAAGACCACGCTTGTGGCCTCCTTCTCGCGCCTCGCAGAGAAGGCGGTATTCGCGGACTGCGATGTGGATGCCCCGGATCTCCCGATCCTTCTCAAGCCCCAAGAAAGGGACAGAGGGGCCTTTTACGGGGGACAGAAGCCCTATGTGGAGCGCGAGCTGTGCAATAGTTGTGGCCGCTGCACCCGATATTGCAGGTTTGATGCCATTGAGGATGGAGAGGTGGATTATATCGAGTGTGAGGGATGTGGCCTTTGCGAACTCGTCTGTCCCGAGGGGGCGATCAGGATGGAGGATCACGTCTCTGGATACTGGTTTGTGTCCGATACCCCCTTTGGCCCCCTGATCCATGCCCGGCTCAACCCAGGGGAGGAGAACTCGGGAAAACTGGTGGCCGAGGTCAAGCGGAGGGCGAGGGAGATAGCCGAGGGAGGAGGGTACGGCTTGGTGATCGTAGATGGCCCACCAGGGGTGGGCTGCCCGGTGATATCGGCCTTAAGTGGGGTGACCTTGGCCCTTGTTGTCAGCGAGCCCAGCATTTCGGCCATACACGACTTACAGAGGGCCCTGGATCTCTGTGAAACCTTCGGGGTGAAGGCGGCTGTTGTGATAAACCGATTCGATGTGAGCCCCCAGAGAACCCGCGAGATCGAAGCCCTTTGTGACTCGCGGGGGGTTGAGGTTATGGGCAGGATCCCCTTTGATCGCGGCGTCATCGAAGCGCTGAATGTGGAAAAGACCCCTCTTGAGTATCCGTCAAAGGTCCGGTCGGATATAGTGAAATTATGGGATACAGTCAAACGGGCCCTCTGACGGGCCGAAGCTTTACCCCGAGGATTTGTCAGGCTAAACTTGCGAACGGTGAAGGTCCTTGAGGAGCTCATAAAGGGCCTCCCCGGTGAACCCGAAGTGAAGAGGGTGCTGGTGGGGGTCTTCTGGACGATGGTGGAGAGCTCAGGGGTTGGCCTTGCTTCGACCCTTGCCCCGGGCCATCCCCATGAAGGGCCTCCGGTCAGGGAAGCCGGGAAACTGGAGGGAAGATCAGCCAAAGGGCTGGCGCAATTGCTCCTTTCGGATTCGGTCCTTGAGGCCTCAATCGGCATGGCCGCTTTGAATTCGCTGATTGAGCCCGAGCGGAGGTGGCTCATCGAAAAGAATGCATCCCAAGTGCTTATGGAGAAAGCCCAGGGGAAACGCACCGTCATCATCGGGCATTTTCCCTTCGTGCAGGATTTAAAAAAGGTGGCCAAAAACCTCTGGGTCCTGGAATTGAGACCCCGTGAAGGGGATATTCCCGCCGAAAGGGCCTCGGAAATCCTCCCGCAGGCTGAGGTCATAGGGATAACGAGCACCACCCTGATAAACCACACCTTTGAGGAAATCCTTGCCCTCTGTCCGCCGCGGAGTTTCAAGATGCTCATCGGCCCATCGACCCCTTTGAGCCCCCTTTTGTTCGATCTCGGAATAGACGCCCTATCCGGGGCCATGGTGGTCGATGTCCAGAGGGTAGCCGAACACCTTCTGCAGGGGGCCACCTTCAGGCAGATACACCGGGCAGGGGTGAGGCTGGTGACGATGTCAAAGCGATGATGCGCGTTCCACCGGGCTATCGCTTGATAGAGGGGAAGGGAATGCGGGCGATAGTAAAGGATGAGTACCTCCCCCTGCTCGAACAGAGGGAGTTCCTCTCCCCGGGAAAGATCTTCAAAG
>CAYVAU010000098.1:0-2407 GCA_964448445.1 uncultured Thermodesulfobacteriota bacterium
GATGGCGTGTCTACCAATTCCACCACTTCGGCAGCCCTTTTATTTAATACATAACTTCGTGAAGACTTTCAAGATCTCTCGGCCCTGTGGTGCCTTTTAATGGCCTTGAGGATCCTCAGGGCCGTTTCCCGAAGGGGTTTGTCCTCCAGAGGTGAGAGGATCCTCTGGGCCTCCTCGGGGGTGACTTCCACCTCGGGTTGGTCCTGTGGTTTGTCCCTTTCGGGTATCTGTCCGACCTTGAAGCGTATGTCCTTTATGCGCCCGGGTCCGAGCTGTGAATTCATCCTCTCCTTTATGGTTTCTTTAAGCATCTGGAGTTCCGCCATCCAGTGGGGGCCCGTGCAGATCACCCAGAGGATGCCCCTGCGGAGGGAGTAGGGGATCGCATTTTTGCAGATGGTCTCCCCCACGGCCCTTCTCCAGGCCTCCTCGACATCTCGGTTCTTGAACTCTAGGGAGAACCCAACCTCCCTGGAGAGTTTTTCCAAGATGTCCTTCAAGGGGACGGGCATGGCATCTCCTTTCGGTACCTCCTCTGGGCCTCCAGATAGAGGTCACCGCCGAAGGCGTCGTTCAGCACCACCAGGGGGAAATCCTCCACCTCCAGCAGCATGATTGCCTCAGGGCCGAGGTCTTCGAAGGCCAGCACTTCGGCCCTCCTCACGAACTTCGACAGGAGGGCTCCCACCCCTCCTGTGGCCCCGAAGTAAACGGCTCGGTAAATCTTGAGGGCCTCTTTCACCTCCTGGGATCGCCTTCCCTTTCCTATCATGCCCTTCAACCCAGCGGAAAGGAGGAGGGGGGTGTAAGGGTCCATTCTGCTTGAGGTCGTTGGTCCGATGGAGCCCACGGGCCTTGTGGGAGGGGCTGGCGATGGTCCGGTGTAATAGATGAGCTGGCCCTTGAGGTCGAAGGGGAGGGGTTCTCCCCTTTGGAGCAACTCGGTGAGCCTCTTATGGGCGGTGTCCCTGGCCGTATAGATGATCCCCTTAAGAAGGACCCTGTCGCCTGCCCTGAGTCCCATTACCTCCTCATCGGTCAGCGGGGTTTGCAGGTGCCAGAGCCGGCTCACAGGGATTCCTCCTTCCACCGGTGGCAATGGCACTGGATGTTCACCGCCACCGGAAGGGATGCGATGTGGCAGGGGGCCACCTCCATGTGGACACCGAGGGCCGTGACCCTCCCGCCGTATCCCTGAGGGCCTATCCCCAGGGAGTTGATCCTTTCGAGCAGTTCCCCCTCCATGGATGAGACCTCGGGATCGGGGTGCCTACCTCCGACGGGCCTAAGGAGGGCCTTCTTCGCCATTAGGGCAGCTCCCTCGAGGCTGCTTCCCACCCCTATCCCCACCAGGATGGGTGGGCAAGGGTTGGGACCTGCCTCCCTTACGCAGTCGATCACATACCCCATGATCCCCTCCTTTCCGGCCGAAGGGGGAAGGACCGTGACCCTGCTTGTGTTTTCGCTGCCACCACCCTTGGCGAGGGCCACTACCCTCACCTTGTCCCCCGGCACCAGATCCAGGTGGATCACCGCTGGGGTGTTATCCCCGGTATTTTTACGGCTGAAGGGATGGCAGACCGATTTTCGCAGATAACCCTCCGCGTATGCCCTCCGTACGCCCCTGTTTATGGCCTGGTGGAGATCGCCCCCCACAAGCCTCACCTCCTGGCCTATCTCTAGGAAGACCACTGCGAGGCCTGTGTCCTGACAGAGGGGGATGCGCTCCTCGGAGGCGATCCGGGCATTTTCGATCATCTCCCCCAGGACCTCCCTTCCAAGGGGTGAGACCTCCTCCCTTAGGGCGGCCTTCAGGGCCTCAAGGACCCCGGGGCCGAGGGTGAAGTTCGCCTCAAGGAAGAGTCTCCTGACCGTCTCCTCTATCTCCCGAACGTGTATCTCCCTCAATGCGATATTCCTCCATCAGCCACTTGCCAAGGTCGATGAGTTTACAGCGCTCCGAGCAGAAGGGCCTGAAGGGATTGGCCGTCCATCGGGTGGGTTTCCCGCAGAGGGGACAGCGGATCTCAAGATCGTCCGAAGATCCCCTTGAGGAATCCCTTCCCACCTTCCTCCTCCCTTTCACAGGCGGCCAACTCCTCCAACAATTCCCTCTGGCGCTTGGTCAGCCTTTTGGGGACCCTGATAGTGATCTCGATGATGAGATCCCCCCTTCCGCGTCCGTCCAGACGCGGCACCCCCTTCCCCTTGAGCCTTATGACCTCCCCGGGCTGGGTCCCCGGGGGGATCCGGACCTTGGTGGGTCCTTCCAGGGTCGGGACCTCCACTTCCCCTCCCAAGGCAGCCACGGGGAAGGGCAGGGCCAACCGGTAGACTATGTCATCTCCCCTCCTTTCGAAGTCCTCGTGGGGCTTGACGTGGATGTAAACATAGAGGTCTCCAGGGG
>CAYVAU010000099.1:0-2344 GCA_964448445.1 uncultured Thermodesulfobacteriota bacterium
CCCCCGGGCGACATTGACCGCATCCTGTCCTGTCATCGCATCGGCCACAAGAAGGACCTCTGAGGGCTTGGCCCTCTCCTTCAGCTCCCGAAGCTCCTGCATCAGCTCCTCATCTATGTGAAGCCTTCCCGCCGTGTCCAGGATCATGGGCCTCAAACCCTCGCTCATTGCGCGCCCCCTCGCCTCAAGGAAGGCCTCAAGGGGATCACCCTTTACATCTTCGAAGCAGGCCACCCCCACCCTTTCGGCCAACCTCTGCAATTGTTCTGCTGCCGCCGGTCTGTAAGGATCCAGGGGGACCAAGAAAGGCCTCATCCCCTGCTTCTTCAACCTCAAGGCGAGCTTTGCCGCCGTGGTGGTTTTCCCCGATCCCTGAAGCCCAACCAGCATTATCACCGGTGGATCCCCCCTGAGGCCCAGGGAATGATCCCCGGCCATGAGGGCCTCAAGCTCCTCCTTCACCACCTTCAATACCTGCTGGGCAGGGGTGAGACTCCTCATAACCTCCTGACCCACTGCCCGCTCCCTGACCCTCTCCAAGAACTCCTTGGCCACCCTATAGTGCACATCGGCCTCAAGTAGGGCCATGCGGATCTCCCTCAAGGCCTTGAGCACATCCTGCTCGGAAAGCTTTCCCTTTGTACGGAGCCTTCCAAATATCGTTTGCAGACGTTCCGTGAGCCCCTCAAACATCGCTAACTGTTTGAGACGGTAATGGCTCCGTGGGGTTTTGTCAAGAATCCTCCCCTCAATCTCCTCCACCCCCTCTCCAAGACACCCGATCTCCTCAAGAGGCATGAGGGCGATCCCCCCTGTCTCAGGTTGACAAGAACGAAAAGAGGTTGGTATATTGCCCAACAAGGCAATAATAGGAGGTTTTAAGGTGATGACTTACAAGGAGGCAGAATTCAAGGCCAGGGTGTTAAAGGCCATGGCCCATCCGGTCAGGTTGATTATTGTCGATCTTCTGGGGAAAGGGGAACTTTCCTTCTCGGAGCTCAAGGACAGGTTTCCCTTTGACAAGTCCACCATTTCCAAGCACCTGGCGATCCTCAGGGATGTGGGAATTGTTTCGGCGAGGCGCCAGGGCCTCGACATGATTTATAAGCTGGAGATCCCTTGTGTCTTGGAATTTCTCGAGTGCGCCACCAGGGTTTTGGAGGAAAGCATTGAGAAACAGCGCTCCTGTCTCTGGGGTGCGGGAGGTGAGAGGTGAGCGACAGGACCAAGCTTATCCTAAGGCGAGACCCGCAGCTTCTCGCGCCGGGATTAGGCCAAAGGGCTTTCGGT
The DNA here is from genome assembly GCA_964448445.1 of uncultured Thermodesulfobacteriota bacterium. GTDB lineage: Bacteria > Desulfobacterota > B13-G15 > B13-G15 > B13-G15 > B73-G16. The sequence goes on from CAYVAU010000099.1 coordinate 1,291, forward strand.
TATTGGTGGGGGTGCTCACCGAGATTTGGCTCAACCATCGGTTGCCTCTGTGCTGTCTTGACGCGGAGAAATGTGGCTTGAATGGGCATTCGCCCAAAACTGCAAAGGAGGGTTAGGAGATGGCTACTTCTTACATCGTGGCTCTTCTGGCCACAGGTATCGGGGTCGGCTTCGCCCAGGGGCTGTTGGGAGTCGGGGGTTGTTTCATCATGGTCCCTGTGATGGTAATCGTCTTCAGCCACATGGGGGTGCCCCTTGACACCGCGGTGAAGCTCGCCTTCGGGACCAACCTGCTTGTGGTCGTCCCCACGGCCATAAGCAGCTCCCTGGCCCATCATCGCAAAGGGGCGGTCTGGTGGAAGGCGGGCCTCACCCTCGGGATCACGGTGGCCATAGGGGCCTTGGTGGGTTCTACCATCACCTCCCGGTTCATCAGCGGGAAGGTCATCAAAGTGATCTTCGGCTTAGTGATCCTTGCTGGGGCCCTTAGGATGCTCACCGCAAAGCCCCCCAGGGTCGAAGAGGAACCCACTGAAAATCCCCTCCTCTGGGCCCTGTGGGGCTTCCCTTTGGGGATCGTCAGCGGCCTTATAGGGATCGGCGGCGGGGTCCTGATGGTGCCGGTGATGACCATCTTTTTGAGGTTCCAGATGCACCGGGCCGTCGGGACCTCCACCGCCATGATGATCTTCAGCGGCCTCGGAGGGACCATCGGGTACATCCTCAACGGTCTCCACGCACCGGGCCTGCCCCCCCATTCCATAGGCTACTTCAACCTTCCCGCCTGGCTGTGCCTGGCCGTAACCAGTGTCATTATGGCCCAGCTCGGGGCCCGGACGGCCCATCTGCTGCCGGCCAAGAAGCTGAAGGTCATCTTCGTCCTGGTGATGATTTACATGGCCTTCAAGATGATCGGCGTCTTCAGCTGGCTCCACCTGCCTGTTTAGGAGGCAATGAGCTGGTAATAAAGAAAAAGGGGGAAGGGGGATGTTGCTCAAGGGATATGAGATAAAGCAGATCCTTCCCTGTATCGCCAACCCCGAGTGGATCAGGG
>CAYVAU010000100.1:0-2333 GCA_964448445.1 uncultured Thermodesulfobacteriota bacterium
AGAGTGGATGATGTAAGGGGATGGGAGGGGGCTTTTGCCTCCTCCCTGAGGAGGGGGATATGGAGGTATTGATCTATGGCACGATAAATAGCATAGCCCTTGCCCTTATGGCCCTTGGTTTTACCTTAGTTTATGGTGTCAGCCGTCTCCCCAACTTCGCCCATGGGGCCATTTATGTAACTGCTGGTTTCATCACGTGGGTGTTGCTTAATAGGCTGGGCCTGCCTTATCCCCTTGCCATTCCCCTGGCCCTTATGGGGACAGCCCTTATAGGGGTCGCCATTTACCAGATGGTCCTCATACGGGTGAGGGGTATGGAGATGTCCGAGGTCATAGCTACCTATGCCATTGGACTGGCGGTCCTTGAGGCATTGAGATGGGCGGGTTTCAAGGGCATGACCTATACCCTCCCCGTTTTCCTCTCGGGAAGCGTCGAAATCCTTGGTGTACCGGTGGACCTCCACAGGTTAGTGGTGCTGGGGGTAGGGGTGTTGACCTTTCTGGGAATATGGGCCTTCACCCATCATGCCCGTTTGGGTCTGGCCTTGAGGGGGATAGCCCAGGATGAATGGGCGGCCATGATGCTTGGCATAGATTCGGATTTTATTGCCACCGTTGCCCTAGGACTTGGTTCCGCCCTAGCGGGTCTTGCGGCGGTGGTGCTTTTGCCCCTTGGAAACATCGTCGTTGAAGCGGGTTACAGCGTGTTGATCTTCGCCATAGCCGTTTGCATCGTGGGGGGACTCGGCAGCTGGGCGGGAGCGGTACTGGCTGCCTTCGTCATCGGGTTTGCTCAGATTTTGAGTGTTAAGTACATTGCCTCCCATTTCCATATGGTGGTGGCAATATTGGCCATAATCATCACCTTGATCATCAAACCCTCTGGACTTTTCGGCAGGCAGAAGGAACTGGAGGAGCGGGTCTGATGGCGGAGGCCTTAAGGAGGGAAAGGCTCGATCGCGGGATCAAGGTGCGAACGGAGGGAATTTATGCCATAAGCCACTGGCAGGAGATCGCCTATTTGCTCTTTCCGCGGCTGCTACTCATCTGCGGGATGCTTTCTTTGCCCGTCATCTTCGCCATGGCCCCTTACTGGCAGCGCGTCATATGTGTGACCTCTGTGTTCATCTTTCTGGCCATGGCCTTTGATTTTTTGGCCAACTTCGTCGGACTGGTCTGCTTGGGCGGGGCATTCTTCGTGGGGGTTGGAGGATATCTGACGGCCATCCTTAACACAAAGATGGGCCTATCCTCCCTCCTCTCCCTTCCCTTGGCAACGGTAATCGGTGCCTTCCTTTGCACGCTATTGCTTTTGCCCACTTTGCCACTCAGGGGAATTTATTTCGCCATCGTCACGCTGATGTACCCTCTGGCCTTCTCCAAGATTATCGAAGCCTTGGATCTTTTCGGAGGAACCGACGGAATGCCAGGAGTTGTTCCCCTCCCGAATCAGTGGATCGAGCAGTATCTGATCGTCGGGCTGGCCCTGGTGGCCCTTTTCGGCCTGAGGCGATTGGTGAATGAGGACATAGGGCTTGTCTTTCGCGGGATCAAGGACAACGATCAGGCGGTTAAGGCCTCCGGGATCAACGTGAGCCTTTACAAGGCCATGGCCGTCTTTCTGGCATCGCTTCTCGGTTGCTTTGCAGGAGCGTACATGGCCCACCTGTACATGTGGGCGGGGCTTTCGCTTTTCGCCTTGGATTTCTCCATCATGCCCATTGCCGCCACGGTCATCGGAGGCGGAGGAACCTTCGTTGGACCTTTCATCGGCAGCCTGATCTTGGTCCCCCTTTCGGAGTTCTTGCGAACCTTTGGGACCCTGAGAATAGTGTTTTACGCCCTCATCCTTACGGCCTTCATAGTCCTCAAGAGCGAGGGACTCATGGTCTATTTGCAGCGCAAGTACCATCAATTCGAGAGATGGGTGAAGGTATGAGGGAGGTCATCCTGCAGGTGGAGGGACTCTCCAAGTCCTTCGGAGGAGTAAGGGCCCTTGAGGACGTGAGTTTCGAAGTCAGGGAGGGGGAAATCTTCGGCATCATAGGTCCCAACGGCTCGGGGAAGACAACCCTGGTTAATTGCATCACCGGCTTTATCAAGCCGGATTCGGGCAAGGTTTTCTTCAGGGGGAAGGAAATAACGGGTTGGCCCCCCCACAGGATAGCCAATCTCGGCCTCACCAGGACCTTTCAGGTGATGAGGCCTTATTACAGTCTGCCTGCCTACAAAAACCTCATCATACCACTGTTCTCCCCGAGGGCAAGGAAATCCGGAGGATGGCGGGGCGGGGGAAGGATGGGGGATCGGGACACCGTGGCAGTGGATATCCT
>CAYVAU010000101.1:0-2222 GCA_964448445.1 uncultured Thermodesulfobacteriota bacterium
CCCAGCGTATCCGCTCCGAGAAGAAAAAGCGCCCCGAGAATGGAGGAAGAAGGAAGGAGGAATCGGTGATCGGCTCCGATGAGCATCCGGGCTATATGCGGGGCCACAAGCCCCACGAAGCCTATAATCCCCGTGAAGCAAATTATGGTGGCGACGGGGAGGGTGGAAAAGATGAGGATCAAAGTCCTGACCCTCTCCACGTTCACTCCCAGAGCCGCCGCCGCCTCATCTCCGGCGAGCATGGCGTTGAGATCCCATGAATGCCTCATAAGAGGAGGGAGGCAGGCCGCGAGGATGATGAGAACCGCCAATACGTTCTCCCAGCTCGCTCCGGTGAGGCTTCCGAAAAGCCAGTGAACCACCGCGTGAAGCTCCTCCTCGGTGGCGATGTACTGGAGGATGGAGGTGCCCGCGGAGAAGAGGTACATCAAAGCTATGCCCGCAAGGATGAGAGTCTCAGATCTCATTCCCTTTATCCTCGCAAGGCCGTAAACGAGAATCGCATCCAGCAGGGCGAATATGAAGGCATTGGTAATGACGATGTATTTCCCGGAGCCTATAAGCCCCGCCCCAAGGACGATGGCAATTGAGGCTCCGAAGGCCGCTGCGGAGGCTATCCCGATGGTGTAGGGGCTCACGAGGGGATTGCGCATTATCCCCTGCATCGCCGTTCCGGAGATGGCAAGTCCCGCTCCCGCGAGCACCCCCAGTACGATACGAGGAAGCCTTATATCCCATACGATAATCTCCACCTTATCGCTTACAAGATCGAGGTGAAATAACCTCTCCCCGAGAGCTCCCGCCACCTCCCTTATCCCCACCTTCGCCGATCCGACGGAGGCGGCCGCCAAAAGCAAGGCCGCAAGCCCTCCCAGGGCGGCCAGGATGAAGAGCACCTTCCTCGCCGCAAGCCGGGAATATATCTCCTCCGCTTCGGGCGTCTCGATCCTCTCCCCCATCACGGCCGAGCCGAGGGCAGGGGGTAGATGAAAACCCCTCTCACCTGCTCGAAATCAAGCCCCAGATATCTCTCCACCAACTCTTCAAAGTAGGCTTCCGGATCAAGATCCCTGAAGAGATCCGGATAGAGGATCTTGGCGACATAGCAAACGCCCACATTTTCGAACACCCCTCCGAGTATATCCCTCGAGAGTATGTAAACCCGGCCCTCCCTCACGGCCTTGATCCGATCGAAGCCGGGCCTTCCCATTATCTCCCTCCTCATTTCCTCAAAGGGCTCGGTTTCCCTCCTCCCGAACCCCCCCTGATATTCGGCCCCCATCGGGTACTTCAGAATCACATCGGGGTTTTGCTCCACCACCCACTCGGGATCGACCTCCGGACTTCTCCCCTTAAGCCCAGCGGATATGTTCACCCCACCGGCGAGGGTGATGATCTCATCCAGAGTGGTCCCTTCGGAGGCGGTTACATATGGTCGCTGGGTTCCTTCCGGATACACCCTCACCTTCTCATCCTTGCTCAGCCCTTCTGCCCTCCTCTTCACCTCCTCGAGTTTTCCGAACCAGAAATCGGCGAATTCCCTCGCCTCCTTCTCCCGATCGAAGATCTTCCCCAGGAGCTCCAAGGTCTTCCTGAAGTTCTTGATCTTGAAATCCAAGGCCACTACCTTTATCCCCATAGGCGTGGGCTCCTGCGCGATTCCGGTACGCTTTAAGGTCCCTGGCACGGCGAGAACGAGCTCGGGCTCAAGGTTTATGATCTTCTCGTAATCCAGATCGAGGAAATGCCTGCCGATAATCTCCTTCTCCTCAAGTTCGGGGAGGAGCCCGCTGTATTGCCTTATTGTGAAGGTATCCGTTCCGACCATTCGATCAAGGCTTATGTTCAGACATCTCATGGCAATGGGTATCTGGCTGTAGAGGACGACGACCCTTTGGGGGTTTTGACGAAGCTCTACCCTTCTGCCCGCAAGATCCGTGATGGTGATGAGCTCCTCCGACACCTGGCCTGACGCCTTCTTGGCGTAACCCGGCCCTAAAAGCAGGGTGTCAAGAATCACAAACGCCGACAGGAGGATTGTCACGAGTCCTTGCTTCATCTCCTCCCTCCCCACTTCTTGATCGCCTCCGCAACCGCCCCAAGCACCGCTTTCCCCGCCCGAACGCTGAGCTCCGAATGCCCCTTGAGCCTCTCCACCCTCTCCCCCCTCCCGGAGACGATCATCACCTCATCCGTTCCCGTTCCGGTCGCCTGAAGCTCCC
>CAYVAU010000102.1:0-2181 GCA_964448445.1 uncultured Thermodesulfobacteriota bacterium
GTATGGTGCCACCGAATGGGTGGGACTTTGGTTTCTGGTGGGGGGTGCAGTTGGGAATGCCCTGGATCGGGTGCGATTTGGTGCCGTTGTGGATTTCTTGGATCTCGGTTACAAAGGATGGAGGTGGCCCGTCTTCAATTTCGCCGATGTGGCCATCACGGTGGGATTTGGCCTCCTGGTCCTGAGATGGCTTAAGAGGTGAAAGATGCTTCCTGTTCTCTTTTCTCTGGGCAGGTTGAGCCTTTACACTTATGGAGTCCTTGTTGCAACAGGGGTCCTTTTGGGATTTATGGTCTTTGAACGGGAAGCAAAAAGGCTGGGAATAGACCGCGGAAGGGTTTCCGATCTCTCCTTCTGGTCGGCCCTTTCGGGCTTTCTGGGCGCGAGGCTGACCTTCGTGCTTTTGCACTTTGGGGAGTACCGGGGAGATCCTTTGAGGGCCTTGAAGTTGTGGGAAGGGGGTCTGGTCCTTTACGGAGGGTTAATACCAGCGGTCTCTGTCGCCCTGCTGCTTATGCGCCACTGGGGCCTTCCCTGGAGGCGTGTCCTCGATGCCTCCTCTCCGGGGGTGGCCCTGGGTTTTGGGCTGGGGAGGCTCGGGTGCTTCGCTGCGGGGTGCTGTTATGGCAGGCCCACCGATCTGCCCTGGGGGATCGTCTTTTCAGATCCCCGATCCCTGGCCCCTCTTGGGGTGAAGCTCCATCCCACCCAGCTTTACGAGGCCCTGTTTTTCCTGTTGGCCTTTCTGCTGATCAGGAGGTTCAAGCCTGAAGGGAGGGGGTTTGGTTTCTTCGGGCTTTTGCTCTCTTATAGCATCTTCAGGTTCCTGAACGAATTCCTGCGGGGGGATCCCCGCAGGGTAATCCTTGGCCTTTCCCACAATCAGTGGGTTATGCTCGGGGTTTTTTGGTTTTCGCTTTTCATGTTATCCTACCTCCGCAATGTTGAAGATCCTGACATACCCCAATCCGGTCCTGCGTAAGAAGGCCGAGGAGGTGAAAGAGATCGATCAAGATCTGATTGACCTTGCCCGGCAGATGGCCGAGACCATGTATGCTGCTCCAGGCATAGGCCTTGCCGCCCCGCAGGTCGGCAGTTCCATCAGGCTGATAGTGGTCGATGTCGGTTACACCCAGGGGAGGCCGGATCTGAAGGTGCTGCTGAATCCCGAGATAGTGGAAAGGGAGGGGAGCATCCTAATGGAGGAAGGTTGTTTGAGCATTCCCGGCATAAGGGCTGATGTGGAGAGGTCCCAGAGGGTCCTGGTCAGGGGGCTCGATATAAAGGGAAGGCCCGTGGAGATAGAGGCAGAGGGGCTTTTGGCCGTGTGTCTGCAGCACGAGGTGGATCACTTGGACGGAATCCTCTTCATAGATCACCTGAGCCGCCTCAAGAGGAGCCTTATCGAACGGAAGCTGAGGAAGAGGCAAAGGGAGTAGATGCAGCTTGTGTTCTTCGGCAGTTCGGGCTTCTCGGTCCCCATCCTTGAGGCCTTAAGTAGCGAGCACCACCTGCTTGCCGTCGTGACACAGCCGGATCGACCAAGGGGCAGGGGCAGGAGGCCACAGCCGACCCCTGTGAAATCCTGGGCCAAGGAGAGGGGATTCCTGGTCCTTGAACCTGAGGATCTGGGAGAGATCAAGGCCGAACTCGAGAGGATGCATCCTGAGGCCTTTGTGGTTGCAGCTTATGGGAAGATCCTTCCCCGGTGGCTTCTGGACCTCCCCCCTTATGGCGCCATAAATGTCCATCCGTCGCTTCTGCCCAGGTATCGAGGGGCCGCCCCCATCCAGTGGGCGATCCTGAAGGGGGAGAGGGAAACGGGGGTTACGACCTTCCTGATGGATGAGGGATTGGATTCGGGACCGATCCTCCTGCAGAGGAGGGTCCCCATAGGGGAGGAGGAGACGGCCTCCGAACTCAGCCGGAGGCTTTCGGAGCTCGGATCGGAGCTGACCCTTGAGACCCTCAGGGGATTGCAGCAGGGGAGAATCAGGCCCCGACCGCAGGACCACCAAAAGGCCTGCTATGCCCCGAAGATAGAACGCCGTCATGGACTCATCCACTGGCAGGAGGCCGCAGGGAGGATCTTGAACCTCATAAGGGCCCTTGACCCCTGGCCCAGCGCATATACTTTTTACAGGGGGAAACTGTTGAAGATCTGGAGGGCCCGGGTGGGAT
>CAYVAU010000103.1:0-1901 GCA_964448445.1 uncultured Thermodesulfobacteriota bacterium
CCATATCGGGGAGCTGGATCATCAACACCGGATGTTATTCGGCTGTCACCCAGGCCCAGGTGGCCGTCGGACTGGGTGAGGCCCAGATAGCGATCCGCTGCCCCAACTGGGACATAAGGCCCAAGATCGTCCTCACCAACCGCCAGCCTTCGGGCTGGATAAGGGGATTCGGGGGGCAGGAGCTCAAGGCGGTTCTCTTCCCCTTGCTCCATGAGGCCATGGCCAGGCTGGATATAGACCCAGTGGAGTTCATCCGGAAGAACTTCGTCAAGCCTGGCGAAGGCTACTTCTGGAGGGACGGCCGGTGGTGGACCTACAGGGGGGTGGATTTCGCCGAGGCCATCCGGCGGGGAGCGGAGGCCTTCGGGTGGAAGGAGAAGTGGAAGGGGTGGCTTAAGCCGAGTAGGGTCGAGGGGTCCAGGCGCATTGGGGTCGGGGTTGGGGTTCACGGCAATGCGGATGTGGGTGAGGATGTATCGGAGGCCTACCTCAGGATCGATCCCAATTTTACCGTTACGCTGTATTGCTGCGTGGCCGAACAGGGCGGGGGGCAGAGGAGCAACCTGTGCAAGATGGTGGCCGAAGTCCTGAAGATTCCCCTTCAATGGGTGAGGATCACCCCTGCCGATGCGACGGTGAACCCCTACGAGTACGGGCTTGTCGGATCTCGCGGGACCTACGCCATCGGTAGCGCCGTGATAAGGGCGACAGAGGACGCAAGGCGAAAGCTCCTGAAGATGGCCTCCGAGAAGCTCGGCCTTCCCCCCGATTCTCTGGACACGGAAGACGGTGTGATATTCTGTCGGCAGGATCCCTCCAGGAGGCTCACCTGGCGGGAGGCGATGGGGGTCACCAGGACCCTTTTGGGTTACGGTCGCTTTGAACCGGATTTCTCCCTCACCAATTTCCTGGTCTCCTTTGTGGAGCTGCAGGTCGATATCGATACAGGGAAGGTGGAGCTCTTGAGGGTGGTCAATGCGACCGATGTGGGGCAGATCATCGATCCCCTGTGCCTTGAGAACCAACTGAATGGTTGCCTCGGTTCCGCGGGGATCGACAGCGCCCTCTTCGAGGAGACGGTCCTCGATCCCAGGACCGGCAGGGTGCTCAACGCCAATATGATCGATTACCGCTGGAGGACCTTCCTCGAGTTGCCGGACCTGCAGAACGTGATCCTCGAGACCCCCTTCCCCTCCCATAGGTTCGGGGCCATAGGGGTCGGGGAGATCGCTACCTCCCCCGGTCCGGCGGCGGTCCTCATGGCGGCCTCCAATGCCCTGGGACGCTTCATCCGCTGCTATCCCCTCACCCCGGACAGGATCCTCAGGGTCCTAAAGGAAAGGAGTGGTCCTTGAGGCCCTTTGAGCACGTTAATGCTGAAAGCCTCCAGGAGGCCATAGGGCTTCGGATGGAGTACGGGGAGCGGGCGAGGCTCATCGCAGGGGGGACAGACCTTCTGGGCATGCTGAAGGACGAGATCCTGGACCCCTATCCGGAACTTCTGATCAACATAAAGACCATCGGGGAACTGGGGGGGATCCGGAAGGAGGGGCCCGACCTGTCCATTGGCTCCCTTGTTACCCTCGAGGAACTGGCCAAGGGACCTCCGATCCTCAAACACCACGACCTCCTCCGCCAGGCAGCAAAAAGCGTTGCCAGCCCCCAGATCCGCAACATGGCCACCTTGGGGGGGAATTTGCTGCAGGAGGTGCGCTGCTGGTATTTCCGCTACCCCAAAAGGCTCGGGGGTCCGATCCCCTGTTTCAGGCGCGGGGGAAAGGAATGCCCGGCAGCCAGGGGGGACAACCGATATCATGCCATAATGGGTGCTAGGGGTTGCCTTGCCGTTTGTCCCTCTGATATGGCCGTGGTCCTGTCTGCCCTCAATGCCAGGGTGGTCC
>CAYVAU010000104.1:0-1859 GCA_964448445.1 uncultured Thermodesulfobacteriota bacterium
CTCCACCACCTCTTCCCAACCCCCTTGGGGATCGACAAGGGCCATGACGCAACGAAAGACCGCCTTCCTTTCCTCCAGGGGGAAGTCCTTCAGCAGATCCAGCAGCTTTCTGTTGTTCTCCTCATCGCTTGCCCCCTCTCCGGCAAACCGGGCAGAACGCACCCCCGGAATTCCCCCCAGGGCCTCCACCTCAAGACCGGAATCATCGGCCAGGGTCAGCTTCCCGGTCCTTTTTGCCACTTCCTTGGCCTTCTTGAGGGCGTTTTCCCGATAGGTCTTACCGTCTTCGGAAACCCCCATCTCTTCTCCAAGGGCATCGAGGTCAAGCATCCTCAGCCCCAAGTCCTTCAGGTAGGCCTCTATCTCCCTGAATTTGCCCTTGTTACGGGTCGCGATCAGCAGTTCCCTCATAAAGGCACCTCTTCTGCGCCTCTATGAACTGCTCAATGCCCCTTTTCCCCATCTCGATGAGCCTTTGAAGATCATCGAGCGTAAAGGGTCCCTCCTCGGCTGCCCCCTGGATCTCCACAAGCTTTCCGCTTCCGGTCATCACCAGGTTCAGGTCCACCTGGGCCCTCGAGTCCTCGCTGTAATCCAGGTCCAGGAGCACTTCGCCGTCAACTATGCCCACACTCACTGCCGCTACGAAGTCCTTGACCGGTATCTCCTCTATGACCCCCTGCTGCCTGAGCCATTTGAGGGCCTCAAAGAGGGCCACAAATCCCCCCGTTATGGCTGCGGTGCGCGTGCCGCCATCGGCCTGAAGGACGTCGCAGTCCACCAGGATGGTCCGCTCACCCAAGGCCTTGAGGTCCACCACCGCCCTTAAGGCCCTGCCTATGAATCGCTGGATTTCCTGGGCCCTCCCCCCAAGGGACCTTTCGCGGGGAGAACGCTCCTGGGTGGCCCTGGGAAGCATGGCATACTCGGCCCTTATCCACCCAGATCCACTCCCCTTGAGGAAGGACGGCACGCTCTCTTCCACCGTAGCGGTACACAGAACCCTCGTGTCCCCGAGCTCAATGAGGGTGGATCCCTCGGGGTACTTTATGATGCCCTTTGTTATCCTAACGGGTCTGATCTGATCCGCTTTCCGTCCCCCTATCCTCTCAACGCCCATGAGTTACCTTTTTAACAAAATTCCCAAACTTGGGTTAGGACATCATAATGGCCGCAAAAAGGGGTGTCAAGGAAACTCAGGGGAGCTCGGCACGATGAAAAGGACCTCGCCTTTCCGGATCATACCCAGCTCGGATCTCGCCAGGTGTTCCAGATAGAGCGGATCGTCCCTGACCGAGCGGATCTCTTGCTGCAGGGCCCGGTTTTGGGCCTTGAGCTCCTCGACTTCTTGCAAGAGGGCCTTGTGCACGATCCTCATTTGCAACCATTCGGAGAGTCCGCGGGGAGAAATCAGCGCATAAACCCAGGTTAGAAGCCCTAGGATGATGCTTATGTAACCGACGAGCCTGATCACCTCAGCACCGACCTCACCACAAGGGTTCCCCATTCCTCCCTCGGAGGGCTTCCCGGAGGGAGGGGTTCGAAGAGGCAACCCTTGAGGAAGTTCATCCCCGCGAGTTCTAGCCTTGCGTCACCCTTCTTCAGGGGGATGACCCTCCCCACCGTCCCATCGGGCTTGACCCAGAACTTCAGCACCACCTCCGTTTCCACACTCACGGCGACCTTTGGAGGAGGGGGGGCATAGAGCAATTTCCTAGAGGCAGCAGGTCCCTTTATCCCTATCTTCAGGGGCCTCGGCCGGTTCTCCACCTTCTGCTGGAGGAGCCGCTCAAGGGCCTCGATCACCTTGCGGGGAGGATCCGGCCTTGGGACATGAGGAGGTTTGAGGGCGGGGGAGG
>CAYVAU010000105.1:0-1795 GCA_964448445.1 uncultured Thermodesulfobacteriota bacterium
CAACTGCGGGATCATCCGGGATAAGGAAACGGGGCTCGAAGAATTGATCCGGGGTTGCAAAATTCGAAGTCCCTGTTGTAATTTTTTAACCGCCATGATGAGGACAATTAAGGAGAGGGCGTGGGAAAGTTTCCTTAAAACGGGTCTCTTATTCCTGGACGTAGACACAATACGGGGTTTTCTGATCCGCAGGATGGAGAGGTATCTCTGGCGAAGCGTGGTGGAGGAGGCACAGGATTCCCTGAGGCCCGCTCAAGAATTGAAGTTTTATTTTGTGCGGAATCTCCTTTGGACCACCGACAATCACCTGAGGAAGGGCTGGCTGAGCAGGGAGGTCTTCCACAAGATGGTCAGGGTCTTTGCCAGGGGGGTCCTGATCGAGGACATCGAGTACAGGGAGAGGCAGAAACTCAGGGGGAAGGACTTCCCCACCCCCTGCTTCATAGTCATAAGCCCGACCCAGGTCTGTAACCTCCGCTGTCCCGGCTGTTATGCCTCAAGCGATGCCTCAAGCAGGCTGTCTCTTCCTTATGGGGTCGTGAGTAGGATCATCGACGAAAAAACGAGGTTATGGCATTCCCACTTCACGGTGATATCAGGGGGAGAACCCTTCATGTGGAGGAGCGAGGGCAGGGATCTTTTGGATCTTGCCGAGGAGCACAATTCCAACTTTTTTATGGTATACACCAACGGCACCCTGATAGACGAGAGGGTTGCCGAGAGGCTCGCAAGGCTTGGAAACTTCACCCCTGTGATCTCCGTCGAGGGATTCGAGGAGAACACGGACAAAAGAAGGGGAAAGGGGACATTCAAGAAGGTCCTTAAGGCCTTCGGGATCCTCAGGGAGTTCGGCGTTCCCTTTGGTATCTCGGTGGTCGCTGAGAAGCACAACTGGGATGAGGTCACAAGCTGGGACTTTCTGCGCTTCTTCTTCGACCAGGAGGGGGCCTTCTACGGCTGGCTTTTCCAGTACATGCCCATCGGCCGCGGTTACACCCTTGAGACCATGGTAGGGCCGGAGGAGAGGCTGGAGATGTTCAGGCGGAACGTGGAGGCCATAAAGGCCGGCTACAACTATATCGATTTCTGGAACCAGGGCCCGATGACCGATGGATGTCTGGCGGCAGGGAGATCCGGAGGTTACCTCTACATAGATTGGAAGGGGGATGTGATGCCCTGTGTGTTCGTCCCCTACAGACAAGACAACATCCTGGAGGTGTACAGAAGGGGAGGGACCTTGGATGATGTCCTGGCCTCGCCCTTCTTCCAGAGGATCAGGCAATGGCAGAAGGATTACGCCCTGGGGAAACCTGCCAGGGAGCGGGGCAACCTCATCATGCCTTGTCCCATAAGGGACCATCACGAGGTCATGTGGCAGACCTTGAAGGAGCTTCGGGTCCAGCCCACCGACGAAGCCGCCCAGGAAGCCCTGGCCGATGAGGCCTACCATCGGGGGCTCATCGATTACGACCAGAAACTCTCCCGGCTCCTGGACCCCATCTGGGAAGAGGAGTTCAAGGCGGAGGGGATCCCGTCAAGGGAACTGAGGAGCGCTTGAGACGGGCAACGGCCCTTTTGCTTTTGTTGTTCCTTTGTGCTTGCCTCCCGAAGAAACGTGAACTTCCTCCTGAAAGGTGTATTCCGCTTGAGAGGTTACCCGAAGAGCTTTCTGCTGCCTTTGGAGGGGAACTCAAGGGACGTTTCTCCCTCAAGCTCTCCCGGGAGGGTCAAATAGGAGTCTTCAGGGGGGAGTTCCTGTACCGAAGGGGAGAGGGGCTTTGGGCCGTGGGGAGGG
>CAYVAU010000106.1:0-1717 GCA_964448445.1 uncultured Thermodesulfobacteriota bacterium
TACCTCCCCCTGCTCGAACAGAGGGAGTTCCTCTCCCCGGGAAAGATCTTCAAAGACCTTCCTCCATCGCCCCTCAAGGGGAGGGACAGCCTCCTGTTGGTTGAGGGGGATGCCATTGTGGTGCGACGCAACCTCCATGGGGGCCTGATCGGGAGGTTCCTTGGGGATCTGTTCCTGGATAGCACAAGGCCCCATAGGGAGCTCTTTATAACATGGCGCTTGAGGACCGCGGGAATTAACACCCTCGATCCCATAGCCTCGATAACTGAGAAGGCTGGACCCTTCTGGAGGGGATACTTCATCACCCGTTATCTGAACAGAGCGCAGGACCTGGTGAGTTTTCTCGAAGGCGATGGCCCCCATCGGGAGCGCCTGTCAATAGCCCGCAGGGCGGGAGAGCTTCTGCGCAGGATTCATGACATGGGAGTCTTCCATGCCGATTTGCAGCTGAAGAACTTCCTGGTGGAGGATGGGAAAGTTTACCTCATCGATTTTGACCGTGCTCGAGAGATCATCCCCTTGCCTTTGTCTTTACGGTTCAATAACCTCTTCCGCCTCCTGAGATCCGTCGAAAAGCACAGATCAAAAGGCCTGAAGATATCCCCTCGGGAGATGGTGGCCTTTTGGATCGGCTACAGCAGAAGGGAAATCCCCTTCGGGAAGGAACTCCACAAAAGACTCCGCTTTCAACCCCTGAGGAACATGCTCTGGCGTCTCGGCTGGTTGATCGAGGGGATTTTCAACCCGAATGCTTGAGGATATCCTAACGCAATCCTCCTGTTTGCTTCTGCCCCAGGGTGGTACCGATGTCCATACCCATGCACCTCCCTCCTTGTCTTCTCAGGAGGGGTGTATGCGGGTGGTAAGGCCATAAAGGTGGGCATCATCGATTGCTACAGTGGTCCACCGGCGGTTTATGCGAAGGATGCCCTAAATGGTTTCAAACTCGCCCTTGAGGAGATCAACAAAGAAGGGGTCTTGGGGCGCAAGATCGAATTCACCACCCGTGACACCAAGTTCAAGATGGATATCGGCTTAAGCATGGCCAAGGAACTGATAATGAGGGAAGGGGTGGACATCCTTGTGGGGACCATCTCCAGTGCGGTGGCCCTGGCCGTTTCGGATCTGGCTTACAAGGAGAAGGTGCCCTTCTTCGTCTGCCATCATGTCCGCTGAGCCCGATGCAGTGATCTTCTGCACCGGGGGTCGGAGCATGACCAATGTCATGAAAGCCATAAAGGCCACCGGCATGGCCAAGAAGGTTACCAGCCTATGGGGAACCCCCCTGGTTTCCTCGCCTTCCACGGCTGGATCACCGCTAAGTTCATCGCTGCCGCCTACAGGAAGGCCGGTACAGTTGATACCGAGAAGTTTACGGATGCCATCGAAGGACTGAAGATCATGAGCCTGATTTCCTCATCTCTTCCGATATAGTGACCATTCCGGGAAAGGATGTGATGCCTCCTTGTGAAGAGATCATGAAAGCGAGGAAAGGGAGGTAAACGATTCGGGCTTTAGGGCAGAAGCCAAAGCCTCTGCCTTTTTTATCCCAAGCCTTTTTTATCCCAAGAAGGTCTGGGGAAGGAAGGCTAGAGACTTACCCTAAATTTTGTATAGATTCGAAGTCCTCCGCAAGCTCGTGTCGGGGCTCGATACTTCTGGGACAGTTTAGCGTCAAATGAGACCACCTCCCTCCGGTTTCCATCAGGTACTCCCA
>CAYVAU010000107.1:0-1645 GCA_964448445.1 uncultured Thermodesulfobacteriota bacterium
CCCCTCCACATATCCCTTCTCCCCCTTGATCGCGTCAAGGAGATCGAAGGAAGGCTCCTTGAGGCCACCGATCCCCAAAAGCGGTACACGCCGATGGTCCTCGAGGCAAAGCGGGCCCGTCTTGCAAGATGGATCGCGACAGAGGGACTCCTCAGGCTCTTTTACAGGGGGCGGATCCACCTTGAGGCAGGCACGGTCATCCGAGCAAAGGTCAGGCTCCGGAGGCCGAGGAATTTCTCAAATCCCGGGGGGTTCGACTACAGCTGGTATCTCGCCCGCCAGGGGATCTTCGTTACCGGGAGGATCGTCGGGAGAATGGAAATCGTGAAGGAGAAAAAGGGGGTCTTTGGAGGGATCCGGGAGCATTTCCGAAAATGCCTCCACGAATTTTCCACGGAACGGGCGAGGGGAATCCTCAAGGCCCTGATCCTCGGACAGAGAGGAGAGATCCTTCCCCAAGATGAAGAGCTGATGCGCCAAACCGGGACCTCCCACCTTCTGGCCATATCCGGCCTCCACATAGGCACTGTGAGCGCCTTCTTCGTCCTCCTCTTTCGGGCCCTTTTCAGGCGGGTGGGATTCAGAGGGATTGACCTCTGGTCGGCCCTCTCGGCCCTTCCCTTCGTCTGGGCCTATGTGTTTTTCGTCCAGAGCCCCATCTCAGCCCTTAGGGCAGCCCTAATGGCCGCATCCTTCGCCCTTGTGCTTTTTCTGGGGAGGCCCAGGGGGATGTTCAACATCCTCTGCCTTTCAGCCCTTGTGATCCTAGTGATCTCACCCGGTTCCCTGTGGAGTCCATCCTTCCAACTCTCTTTCATGGCGGTCTTAGGGATATCGCTCCTCACCCCTAGGATCCTCCCGCCCCTAGCCAGGGATCTCAGGTGGCCCTTGAGGGGAGGGGTGACAAAGAGGGTTTTGCGATTTGCCCTGCTGACCTTAGCCCTTTCCTTATCGGCCCAAATGGCCACTGCCCCCATCGTCATCGGGAATTTCCACCTCCTATCCCTCGTGGGGCCAGTGGCAAACCTCATTGCCGTCCCTTCAGTGGCCTTCCTCGTACTTCCCCTCGGGCTCATCTCTGTTCCCCTCTCTTTGCTTTCACCCCATCTCTCCGCCCCCCTCATACTGGTAGCATCCTTGATCCTTGAACTGCTCCTGCGAGCTCTGGAGTTCCTCTCCCGAATTCCCTTGTCACACCTCTGGCTTCCGGGACCGACCTTCGCCGAAGGCCTCCTGTTTTATGCCCTGGTGATGCTCGTCTTTTACCGGAGGGAAGTGCCAAAAAGGTTGGCAGTGGGGGTGGCGATCCTCTTTCTCATCGCCACCGATATCGCTTACTGGTATGTCAGAACGAGACCCCCAGGAGCCCTGGAGGTCACCTTCCTGGATGTGGGCCAGGGGGATAGCATCCTGCTACGGCTTCCCTCGGGCGAAAGGGTGCTTGTTGACGGCGGTGGTTTTCCCATAGGGGATTTCGATGTCGGCAGATCGGTCCTTGCCCCCTATCTCTGGTCCAGGAGGTTTCTGCGCATAGATTACATGGTGCTGAGCCATCCCCAACCGGACCACTACAGGGGCTTGCTTTTCATAGCCCGGCATTTTCATCCGAGGGAGTTCTGGCACGGCCCGTGGGAGCTCCCACGGG
>CAYVAU010000108.1:0-1619 GCA_964448445.1 uncultured Thermodesulfobacteriota bacterium
CAAATCGGGGGGGTGCTCTTCGTGGGAAAGAGGGGCACCGGAAAGAGCACCCTGGCAAGGACTATAAGGACTCTTGCTCCCGATCTTCCCTTCGTTGAGCTTCCCCTCAACGTAACCGAAGATGCCCTCCTAGGAGGAATTGACCTGGAGAGGACGATCAGCAGGGGCGAGAGGGTCTTTCAGCCTGGGATCCTCGCCCGAGCCCACGGTGGAGTGGTCTATATAGACGAGGTCAATCTCCTCAATCCCGAGATCCTCGGTCTTCTCTTCGAAGTGCAATCCCGGGGGGAGAACCTGATAGAGCGGGAGGGGATGAGTCTTAGGCACCCTTCGAGCTTTGCCATCATAGCGAGCATGAACCCGGAGGAGGGGGATCTCAGTCCCCATTTTCTTGACAGGTTTGGGATGTGTGTGGACTTCGAGAACTTGGAGGGGGCCGAGCGTTTAAGGGTCTTGAAGCGGACCATGGTCGAGCAGCGGGAAAGGTACGAAAAGAGGGATGAAAGGATCAAGGAAAGAATAATCCTTGCGAGGAGGCTGAAGGAGAAGGTCTCGCTCAGCGATGAGCTAAGGGAGAAGGCTGCGAAGCTTTGCCTTGGGGCGATGGTCGAGGGACATAGGGCGGATATTGCCCTCCTCAGGGCCGCTCGTGCCTATGCGGCCTTCTGCGGGGAAGAGGAAGTTACAGAGAGGCATCTGCTCAAGGTGCTTCCGCTGGTTTTGGCGCACAGAAGGCGTTTCCTCGAACATTACGGACAGGAACAGAGCGAGCAGCCTCAAATGGAAGACGAGAGAAATAAGAAGGAGGATGGTGAGGCTCGAGATCATCCCCAGGAGGATCGCTCACAGGGACAGGAACTTGCTTCGCCCTCCTTTGACCACCGAGGTGGCAAGGAAGAGGTCTTCGAGGTAGGTGAGGCCTTCAAGGTGAGGAGGCTCGCCTTCAGGAAGGACCGGAAGGAAAGGGTGAGCCTTGGCCGGAGGACGAAAACGCGCTTTTCGGGCAAGGGCGGAAGATACGTGAGGAGCCTTATGCGTAAAAGGGAGATGGACATCGCCCTGGATGCCACTTTGAGGGCCGCGGCCCCCTGGCAGCTCCTGAGGGGAAGGAAGGATGCGGTTATAGTCAAAGAGGAGGATTTGAGGTTCAAGGAAAGGGAGAGGAGACTGAGGCACCTGGTGATCTTCGTGGTGGACGGCTCCGGCTCCATGGGGGCCAACCGCAGGATGGTGGCCACAAAAGGGGCCATCCAGTCGCTGCTTCTTGACTGTTACCAGAAACGCGACAAAGTCTCCCTCATCGTCTTTCGCAGGGACAGGGCCGAGGTGGTGCTCCCTCCCACCTCGAGCGTGGAGCTCGCCTCAAAGCGGCTGAAGGAACTGCCCGTGGGGGGAAGGACTCCCCTGGGGGCGGGATTGCTTGCCGCCTATAACCTGATCAAACAGGTGAAGCTGAAACATCCCGAGACGAGGTTCCTCGTGGTCCTCGTGAGCGATGGAAAGGCCAACCAGGGGGTGTCCGGGTTGAACGTATGGGAGGAGATAGAGAGGTGCGCGATGCTCCTCAGGGAGGTGAGGGAGGCGGACTGCATCGTCGTGGACACCGAGGACAAATCCGG
>CAYVAU010000109.1:0-1551 GCA_964448445.1 uncultured Thermodesulfobacteriota bacterium
CCCTTACATCATCCACTCTGGCAACTTGACCTCGCCCACCGCAATGGAAGGCGGCTAGACTACCACCCTTTTACCCGGGGACTGCCACTGAAAGATCGACGTCACGGCCCCTTCCTTTGGATCGAGAGCGGGGATCACCTGGTGGCTTTTGGGATCGAACCTGATGCGTCCGTAAACGCCCATCATATCGGTGCTCTCCAGCGCCTTGATCACGGCATCGGTCTTGAGGGTCCCTGCCCTTTCGATGGCATCCTTCAGCACATACACTGCCATATAACTGGAAGAGGCCCCATAACCTTCGGGTTCCACCCCCCAGCGCTTGGTATAGGCGTTGTAAAACTTCATGGTCCAGGGGGTGGCCTTCGAAGGGGCATTTCCTGCATTGCAAACGTCCGTCATCGCATACTCCACCCCACCCCCCGTGGCCTTCCAGCTTCCCGGCTGTTCCACAGCACAGATGAAACCGAAGGGAATCATAGGTACCTTGAGTTCTCGCCACTGCTTGAGCAGGATAAGGCTCTCGGGCATATCCATCCACACCAAAAGCACCCCCTTTCCGGCCTTCTTGGCCTTAAGGAGACCCTGTGAGTAATCCGTTGTCCCTGTCGGATAGATCTCGTAGCCAGCTATCTCCCACCCCTTCTTCTCCATAATCTTCTTGATGATTCCTGTGCCAGCCCTGGCATGGGCCACATCCTGGGCCATTATGAAGAGCCGTTTCACCCCCGTCTTTTCTCCCAGTTGCTCGATGAAGGGGACCATTTCGTTTTTGACCATGTTGGCTGCTTCATTGGAGATGCGGAAGCAGTACTTGTATTTTTTGTAGTTCTCGGCCACCCGCTTGTGATACTTCGGGGTCAGAACACCGGTGGTGAGGATGGAGATCTTCCTGTAACGGGCCAGAAGGTCCATGGCCGCCAAAGCCGCTTCGGAACGCACCGGACCTCCCACAATGAAATCCGCCTTCTTCTCAAGGATGAGCTTCTCGACGACCAACAGGGCCTCACTTACGGGCACCCCCGGCTCCAGGTCACGCGTATCCATGACCACCACCTCAAAGGACCGCCTCACACCTCCCACCTTTACTCCACCAGAGGCGTTGATTTCCTCAACAGCCAGCTTTATGCCCTTTTCCGCAGTCCAGCCGTAAAGAAAGGCCGTAGAAAGGGGACAACCTATAACTATAGGCTTGCCTTCCTTGCCCCTAGCCCACCCCAAAAAGGGCATCGCGAGCAAAAGGACAAGGGACAACACCATTAAACCCCTCGAAAAACCCTTTTTTCGCATGTTTCCCCTCCTTTGCTGAATTCAAAACCCTCAGAAAGAATGCAAGAACCGGACCAGCAATTGGTTTAACGAATCAAAAAGAAGTTTGTTTTTTGGTTTGAAAGGATCTTTTAAAGCCTGAAAAAAATTTCCTCTTTCCACCTTTGCCCACAGCTGCCCTTCCATCTCCTGAGGGGTTTGATTTCCAAGGGTATCCCAACCCTGCGGAGCACCTCAAGGATGAGGTGGGCAGCCTCTGCCCTCCCCAACCCTCCTTCCCCAGGG